>CAKUFW010000087.1 GCA_934650975.1 uncultured Collinsella sp.
AGTCCTGCGCAAGACGAAGGCCACATTAAGTGGCCTTCTTTGCGTGCGGAACTCGCGATCAATCAAATATATTGCGGGCGGGCACGCGGCCCTTTTGGGTCCAACGCGCTACATACCGGACTGGTTGTCTGAATATAAGAAAGAGACGGCCCCTTGGACTAAATACTTAGTTTTACTTTACGCTGCGCTTTTTGTTTCTGCCGTAAACGGTTGTAACGATTGCTGTACCGCCGCTGGCAAACAACAGGGCGATCCACAAAGCAAAGCTGTTTGCATCGCCAGCCTGCGGAAGCTTATCGGTTGTTCCCGGTTTGGTGCTGGCAGGTTTTTTCTCTTTGGTGCTGGCGGGTTTTTTCTCAAGAGCAGCAATCGCATCTTCGATAGCCTTTGCCATTGCATCAACTTCGCTCTGTTCAGTGATGTTCTTGTCACGGACAACAGCCTTGACAGCAGCTTCCACACCGGAGAAATCCTTGTAGTCATTCTTGTTTAGCGCATTTGCTTTGGCAATGGCTGCATCGACTTTGGTGTAGTCGGCAGGCAAATAAGTCATTGCGATAGCATGCGAATGAGTCGCCGTATCAGCCGTAATCGTAATATTGGAATTGAAAACCTCGCAATTATCTGCGCTGACTTCGGCTTGATAGGTACCTGCCTCCAAATTGGCGGGGTTTGTTACTACCTGACCGTTCACTTTGATGATTACATTTGTCAGTTCAGCAGGTGTTACAACAAAAGAAACTGCATATTTCGGTGCTGGCAGAATAGGTGTGCCATTTGAGTTGAATCGATAATTGCCGCCAGCAGCAGTGATTTCATTAAAGAAATCTTCCGTTTTCATGGAGTCAAGGGTCTTTTCTGTTCCAGCATTCTGGTACTTAAAGCAAGCCGTGACATTCTCAGTTCCCACGAAATAATTGTTTTCAAAAGCAGGTGTATTCGAAGAAATGCCGCCTGCAATGCCACCTAAACGCTTATAAGGTGTAGTGGCAGTATATTGAGACAAATCCACTTCACCGGCAAAATAACAATGTTTGATTTCTGTACCTGCACCAACTGTCCCTGCGATGCCGCCGAAATCTGTGGTTCCGTTGCCAAGAGGAACCATTTTTCCTGTGGAATAACAATTGATAATCTTTGAAGCTTGATACAACTGCCCAACGATTCCGCCGGTACAGGGTGCCCAAGAGGTCATCTCGCCTGTATTAGCACAATACTGTACGGTACTGTTTTGAGCAAAGCCTACGATACCGCCCATCTGGAAAGAGCTGACATCCTTCGTTATTGAAAAATTCCCCTTGTTTTGGCAGTACTCAATCGTGCTATTTATTGCATATCCGCACATAGCCGCAGTACCGTTAATATATTTGTCTGTATCCGTGAACGACACATCTGAAACGCAGTCAGAAATTTTGCTGTCTGCTGCAACACCTGCTACCGTTCCAAAATAGACATACCCCGAATTGGATACATCCAGCTTGCCTTGAATTGTCAAACCGGAAATTTCAGCGCCGTAAACCTCACTGAATAATCCGAAAGACGGATATTCTGTCTTTCCATAGTTTTCGGAAAAATCTAAATTGGAAATCGTATGCCCGTTTCCATAAAATTTGCCGCTGAAGTAATGCAACAGAGTTCCGTCAGTAGCAAATACGCTACCAATTGGTGTCCACGCAATACCTGTTAAATCCAAATCTGCATCAAGAGATACAACCGCATCTGTCTTATCGTCGTATTCGCCATTGTCCACAGCTTTTGCAAATTGCAAAAGCTCATCTACTGTTGTGATTGATGTTTTGCTGCTTTGCGCGTTCTCTTCTGCAGAGGCTGTCATCGGAACAAGTGTCATCGCAAGGCACAGCGCAAGCAGAATGCCTAGAAGCTTTTTCTTCATCTTCATTCCTCCCAAATAATGCTATTCGCTACTTACTTCCTCCGACAGCGGACATGCCGGAGAAGATAGAAGGCTTAACCTGCTTAACCGGGAAAGATTGATTTGCCGGTCGTGGTTAGGACTTCAATATCAAACCACCATCCTTCCGGAAAACGCAAAAACCGAAGCCAAGGCATACTGCACCCTGTCTTCGGCAACCGGTTCGTTATAAATTGTATGAAATAAGACTTGAAACGCTGAAAAAGCGGCGCTATGCTCCTGCCGAGCCGAGCCGAGCCGAGCCGAGCCGAGCCGAGCCGAGCCGAGCCGAGCCGAGCCGAGAAAAGTCGCTGCATTTCCATTCGCCATAGTCAAGCCCTCCTTCCCTATTGTAATTCTCCACTTATGATTTTACCTGCCAATTCAATCATAAGTGGGGGATTATAAAAGCCGAAAGGGAGAGGACTTCCTTACGAAGCCTCTCCCTTTCGGGGCCTTCTATTTAAAGGAATTCGCCTACTCGGTGGACTTCGGGTTCTAGGTCTACTCCGAACTGGTCTTTAACGGTTGTTTGGATGTGACGGATGAGTTCGTCGACGTCGGCGGCGGTGGCGTGGTCGGCGTTGACGATGAAGCCGCAGTGCTTCTCGCTCACCTGTGCACCGCCGATGGCGTGGCCGCGCAGGCCGGCGTCCATGATGAGCTTGCCGGCAAAGTAGCCCTCGGGGCGCTTGAAGGTGGAACCGGCGCTTGGCATGTCGAGCGGCTGCTTGTCCTCGCGGCGCTGGCGGTAATCGTCCATGTCGGCCTTGATCATCGCGGCGTTGCCCGGGGCGAGGCTGAAGGTTGCCGAGAGTACGATAAAGCCGTCGTCGGCGATGCGGCTTTTGCGATAGCCCAGGTTGAGCTCATCGACATCGAACTCAATGATGTTGCCGCTGCCGCGCGTGCCGTCGTCGAGCACGCGGGCGGGCTTATAGACGCGCACGGACTCCAGAACATCGGCCATGCAGGCGCCGTAGGCACCGGCGTTCATATAGCAGGCGCCGCCGACCGAGCCGGGGATGCCCGAGATGGGCTCCATGCCGGTAAGGCCGGCCTCGGCTGCCGCGGCCGCGACATCCGAGAGCAGCGCGCCGGCTGCTGCCGTGACATGCGTGCCGTCGACGGTGATGTTGGAGAGACCTTCGCCCAGCACCACGACGACGCCGCGGATGCCCTTGTCGCCGACGAGCAGGTCGGAACCGTTGCCCACGACGGTGAGCGGCAGATCGCAACGGTAGCAGGTGTCGAGCGTGGCGACGAGGCCCTGCTCGGTATCGGGCGTAACGAAGACATCGGCCGGGCCGCCGATCTTAAACGTGGTGTGCTCGCGCATGGGCTCGCTCATGAGCACGTTGTCCTCGCCGGCAACACCGGCGAGCGCGCAGAGCAGGTCCTCGTTAAAAAAGTCATTCTCGTGCATACGAATATCCGCCTTATGGTGGTCGTTTTCATCAATCGAATGCAATATACCCCACCCGGATGGATTTGGTGCAAAGTAACCTGACCCCAATGCACCAATCGGCTTGCGCTGGCGGCGATAAAAGTGCCGTTTACCGGATTGGTAAAGTGTTTATCATCGAGGTAGAGGGACGGTCGCTATACTTTCAAGAGATTGCGCGAATACTCGGAAGGAGCGAGATGGGCAACAAGGTTACTCTCAAGCAGATTGCCCAGGAGGTGGGGCTTTCCCCCTCGTCGGTCTCGCTTGTCCTTAACAACCGACCTTGCCGTATCTCGGAAGAAAACCGCAAGCGCATCAAGGAAGTTGCCGCACAAAACCATTATGTTCCCAACCAGATCGCGCGCAGCCTGGTCATGCGCGAATCGCGCACCCTGGGTCTTATCGTGCCCAATATCGAGAGCCGCTTTTTTGCCTCGCTTGCCGGCAGCCTGGAAAAGCGCTGCCGCGAGGACGGCTACGCGCTCTTTATTACCAGCTCGGGTGGAAGTGCCGAGGACGATCTGGAGCTCCTGCGCCAGCTGGTGACGCGCGGTGTCGATGGTGTGTTCCTGGTTGTGGGCGACGAGTTCTCGGACGACCGCGCCCTGCGCGAAGAGGTCAGCCATCTGCCTATCCCGGCTGTAATGGTTGACCGTGCCATTGAGGGACTCGAGTGCGACAAGGTGATGTTCGACCACGAGATGGGTGGCTACATGGCTACCCGCTACTTGATCGAGCAGGGGCACCGTCGCATTGCCTGCTTGGTTAACGCGCGTCGTTCCAATACGGGCCGCAAGCGACTTGCCGGCTATGAGCGCGCGCTGCGCGAGGTTGGCCTGCCGATCGACGCGCGTTTGGAGTTTGAGAGCGAGTATTACATTCCGAGCGCCTACGAGGCATCGGAGGCGGTGCTGGCGACCGACGCCACCGCCGTCTTTGCAAGCTCGGATAACATTGCGCTGGGCCTACTTAAACGCCTGCACGAGATGGGGAAGAGTATTCCGGGCGATATCTCGGTGGTGAGCTATGACAACTCGGCAGCCGACGTTCTCTTTGAGCCGGCGCTGACCGCGATCGAGCAGGATCCTGGTGTCCTTGCGGAGCATGCTTTTGGCTGCATGTCCAAGCGTCTTGCCGGTAGGGGCGGCAGGCGTGCCGAAGAGGTCGTTCTGGAGCCCGCGCTCATCGTAAAGGACAGCGTGCTCGAGCTTACTAAACACAACTAAACACGTTTATCAATTCGCATAAAGTGAATGTGGAGCGCCTGTGATAGACGATATCGCAGGTGAAGGTCTGGTTTTGCTTGCCTGCGAAAGGGATAATGATGCTAAAACGTTTTTTCACCATGATAAAACGTTTTAGCAAATATACTAGTCCCAACGAAAGGTTGCCGTATCGGAGGGTGACCGTGCAGCGAAGGGACATAAACAATGGCTAAAACACTGGGAACGCCGTGGCAAAAACTGGGACACGAGGTTCCGGCTTCCGAGCTCGAGGGTGTCGATCTGTATTGGCGCGCTTCGAACTACCTGTCCGTCGGCCAGATCTACCTTCGCTCCAACCCGCTGATGCGTACCGACTTTGTGGACGAGAAGACCGGTGAGACGCGTGACTTTGGCCGCCCCGACGTTAAGCACCGCCTGGTTGGCCACTGGGGCACCACGCCCGGCATTAACTTCCTGTTCGGCCACGTCAATCGCCTCATCGCCGATCACAACCAGAACGCCATCTTCCTGATGGGCCCCGGTCACGGTGGTCCCGCGGGTACCGCCCAGTCGCTGCTCGACGGCACTTACCGCGAGATCCGTCCCGACATCACCGATGACGAGGCTGGCCTGCAGAAGTTCTTCCGCCAGTTCTCCTATCCCGGCGGCATTCCGAGCCACTTTGCGCCCGAGACGCCCGGCTCCATTCACGAGGGCGGCGAGCTCGGCTACACGCTCAGCCATGCCTACGGCGCCGTCATGGACAACCCGAGCCTGCTCGCCGTTGCCGTGGTGGGCGACGGCGAGTCCGAGACCGGCCCGCTTGCCACCTCCTGGCAGTCCAACAAGCTCGTGAACCCGGCAACCGACGGTATCGTTCTGCCGATCCTGCACCTCAACGGCTACAAGATCGCCAACCCCACCATCCTTGCCCGCGTGTCCGACGAGGAGCTCACCAAGTTCTTTGAGGGCATGGGTTATAAGCCGCACTTCTTTGTCGCCGGCTTTGACGACGAGAGCCATGCGAGTATCCATGAGCGCTTTGCCGCCCTGTTTGAGCAGGTCTTCGATGAGATCTGCGACATCAAGGCCACCGCTCAGGCCCAGGCCGACGCGGGCGAGACCGTGGTCCGTCCGGCCTACCCCATGATCGTCTTCCGCACGCCCAAGGGCTGGACCTGCCCCAAGCAGATCGACGGCAAGAAGACCGAGGATTCCTGGCGTGCCCACCAGGTGCCGCTGGCGAGCGCCAAGGACACCCACGAGCACTTCCGCGTGCTGCGCGAGTGGCTGCGCTCCTACAAGCCCGAGGAGCTCTTTACGCCCGAAGGTCAGGTGCGCCCCGAGGTGACGGCCTTTATGCCGACCGGTGAGCTTCGCATCGGCGCCAACCCCAACGCTAACGGCGGTAAGGTGCGCCGCGAGCTTGAGCTGCCCGATGTCCACGCTCACGAGATTCCCGTTGCCGAGAAGGGCCACGGCTGGGGCTCCACCGAGGCCGCCCGCGTCTTTGGTGAGTACACCGCCGACGTCCTGGCCAAGAACATGGACGACTTTCGCATCTTTGGCCCCGACGAGACCGCGTCCAACCGTCTGCAGGCTGCCTACAAGGTGACCAAGAAGCAGTGGGACGCCGGCTTCTACGAGGACGAGGCCAACGACGAGTTGCTTGCCGGCTCCGGCAAGGTCGTCGAGCAGCTGTCCGAGCACCAGTGCGAGGGCTTCCTCGAGGCTTACGTGCTCACCGGCCGCTCCGGCGTGTGGAGTTCCTACGAGAGCTTTGTCCATGTGGTCGATTCCATGGTCAACCAGCACTGCAAGTGGCTCGAGGCCACCAAGCGCGAGATTCCGTGGCGTGCCCCCATCAGCGGTCTCAACATTCTGCTGTCGAGCCACGTCTGGCGTCAGGACCACAACGGCTTCTCTCACCAGGACCCCGGCTTTATCGACCTGCTGCTCAACAAGGCCAACGACACGCATATCGTGAACGCCTACTATCCGGCCGACGCCAACATGGCCCTTGCCGTGGCCGAACGTGTCTACCAGTCCACCGACTGCGTCAGCGCCATCTTCTGCGGCAAGCAGCCCGCCCCGACCTTCCAGACGGTCGACGAGGCCAAGGCCGAGCTCGCCGAGGGCGTCGCGACCTGGGAGTGGGCATCGACCGCCGACTCGCTCGCCGAGGCCGACGTCGTCGTTGCCACCTGCGGTGACGTGCCGACCCTCGAGGCCCTTGCCGCAACCGACATGCTGCGCGAGCTGGGCATCAAGGTATGGTTCGTCAACGTGGTCGACCTGCTCAAGATCCAGAACGTCTGCGAAAACGACCAGGCCATCAGCGACGAGCGCTGGGCCGAGCTGTTCGGCTGCGGCGAGAAGCCCGTCCTCTTTGCCTTCCACGCCTATGCCGGCACGATTCGCCGTCTGATCTGGAACCGCCCCGGCCACGACGCCTTCCGCGTCCACGGCTACGAGGAGAAGGGCTCCACGACCACGCCGTTCGACATGCTGCGCCTGAACAACATGGACCGCTGGGCCCTGGCTACCGACGTGCTGTGCATGGTCGACGCCGATAAGTTTGCCGAGCAGATCAACGAGTGGGAGGCCTTCCGCACCGAGGCCTTTGAGTTTGCGTGCGACGAGGGCTTCGATCACCCGGCCTTTACCGACTGGGTCTGGCCCGACGCCGCAGCCGCAACAGCAGCCGACGGCGCGCTTTCCGCAACGCAGATGACCGCGGGCGACAACGAGTAAGTAGGCATCCGGGACGGCCTCGCGCTGGGGCCTGCTCCGGGCGGGTGCCCTTCCTCGGGGAAGTGGGCTTCGCGAACTTCCCGGAGCAAGGTAACCCGCCCGGAGGCGGCCCTCTCGACCGTTTCGATCTGCGGGTCTGATCATTTTTAATGTAATGGGGGCTTTGCTGATGCTGCTTTGGAAACAGTACGTTTAACTTTGGTCAGCCAATGATACATTGTCGGGGCCGGGGTGGCCTGGTTAGGTTTGGGAAGTTCGCGAAGCCCACTTCCCAAACCTAACCAGGCCACCCCGGCCCTCGTGGGATAACTAAGAGGGGGAAAGATGAGCTTTACGAGCGTGGCGTTGCAGATGGTGACGGTTTCTTTGCCGATCCTGTTGGGGTGGTGTATCTCCAAGCTGGGGTTTATGAAGGCCGAGTTTGAGCGCGAGCTGTCGCGTCTGCTGTTGCAGGTGGCGCTGCCGTGCTTGGTGCTTTCGTCGGCGTTGGGTGACGACGTACAGCTGCCGAGCGTTGCCGATACGTTTTCGCTTATGGGCTTAGCCGTCGTCATGTATGTGGTGGCGATCGTTAT
>CAKUFW010000088.1 GCA_934650975.1 uncultured Collinsella sp.
AGGCATAGCATGAACATTAGGCCAGTATCCGATCTAAGGAATCACTACCCAGACGTTGAGCGCGAAGTCGAACAAGAGGGCCCTGTTTTTCTAACAAAAAATGGGCGGGGCTCTATGGTCGTCATGAGCTTTGAGCAGTACAAGTCGCTTAGCAATACCATCGAAAGCGCACTTGATGCAGCTGATCGGCAAGCAGCCAACATGCAACTTCGCTATACGCATGACGACGTCTTTGGCTCTATGAGAAACATGCTCAATGGCGGTCTCGATGAACGAGCCCTATAAACTCCGATACCTTCCGCTATTTTGGGAGGACCTCAGCCAAGCGGCATCATATATTGCGTTCGATCTCAATAATCCAGCCGCGGCAAACAGGCTTGTCGACAATGTCTAAATGGGAATACTAGAACACCTCAAAAATCCGACCCTAGCTTCAACATATCCATCGACAAGAAAACGCCCTCGCCCGTATTACCGCTTTTATGTCGGCAATTACATTGTCTTCTATGTTGTCATTGGCAATATCATGGAAGTCCGCCGACTGCTATATAAGAGCCGCGATATTGAATCGATTATCAAGTAGATAATTTTCACCTAAAGAACGGCGGAAATTCGACACTGGCAGGTTAACCCTGCTGGACGTTGTCGACGCCGCCCCGGATCAGAAGCTATATCGATACAGAAAGGTCCCCGACCGGAGGGGCCGGATATAAGGTTTATCGCGAGTTCCGCACGCAAAGAAGGCCACTTAATGTGGCCTTCGTCTTGCGCAGGACTGTAGAGCAGGAAACCTTATATCCGGCCCCTCCGGTCGGGGACCGCGCCGTACCAGCTACAGCGTCATGTTCGGATCGGCGTCGACGTCGAACGGCGAGATTTCTCCTCGGTCGAATTTACGACGGGCGACCTCCGCGATCATGGCGGCGTTGTCGGTGCATGCCGAGAGAGGCGGCACTGTCACACGGATGCCCTGACGTCCGAGCTTCTTGATCATCATCTCGCGCAGATGCGGATTGGCCGAGACGCCGCCGCCGATGCAGTATTCCTTGCACCCGGTGGCATGCAGCGCGTTTTTGGCCTTCTTGTACTGCACGTCAAAGACCGCCGCCTCAAACGAAGCCGCCAGGTCGGGCAGATGAATCGTACGCCCGGCCTTGGTCTCCTGCTCAATGTAGAGCGTCACGGCCGTCTTAAGACCAGACAGCGAAAAACGGTAGTCTCCCCTGCTATTGAGTGCACGGGGGAAGTCAATCGCCTTGGGATTGCCCGTCTCGGCCAGCTTAGAAATGATGGGGCCGCCGGGATAGCCCAGGCCCAGTGCCTTTGCCACCTTGTCGAAGGCCTCGCCCACGGCGTCGTCGAGCGTCTCGCCGAGCACCTCGTAGTCACCCCACGCCTTGACGTGAACAAGCATGGTATGACCGCCCGAGACAAGCGTAAAGATAAACGGCGGCTTGAGATCGGGCTGCGCCAGAAGGTTGGCGAACAGATGGCCCTCCAGATGGTTGACGCACACGAGCAGCTTGCCGGCAGCATAGGCAAAGCCCTTGGCAAAGGCGACGCCCACCACCAGCGCACCCACCAGACCCGGACCCTGCGTCACACCCACGGCGGCAAGCTCGCTGGGGGCAATGGCTCCGCCCTCAAGGCCAAGCGATGCCGCGGCATCCTCGAGCGCTGCATCCACAACGCTCACGATAACCTCGACATGCTTGCGCGAGGCAATCTCGGGAACCACGCCGCCAAAACGGGCATGGAAATCAATCTGCGTCGATACCTGGTTGGCAAGCATATTGCCGTCCGCATCGATAATCGCCACGGCTGTCTCGTCGCACGAGCTCTCGATGGCGAGCACCAGGCGACGGCGCTCAATTTCGGCACGCTCCTCAGCGCTGCGCTCGGGCGCAGGCAGGGGCCATGCGCGCTGCTCGGCAGCCGTCGGCTCGGGAGAAGCGTTATCGACCGGCAGCACGAGGGGCAGCGGCGCCGTCATGACGATGGCATCCTTGCCGGCACCGTAGTACCCGCGACGGCGGCCCGCCTCGGTAAAGCCCAGTGCGGTATAGAGCGCAATTGCACCCTCGTTGCCGTCCTCGACCTCGAGCGATGCCGTGGTGCAGCCGAGCATCTGGGCATCGTAGCTCACATGCGACAGCAGCTTGCGGGCGATACCCTCGCGGCGATGCGCCGGATCGACGGCGACATCCAGAATCTGCACGTCACCGTCCACGACCATGCCGCCGGCAAGGCCCAACAGCTGGCCGTCGTCGTGCGCAACCCACCAGCTGCGCGGAGCCGCAACATCCTCGCCCAGCTCGGACAAGAACATGCCCGGCGTCCATGCCTCGTGTCCAGCGCCTTCAAAGCAGGCAGCCTCTAGCACGCTCGCGCCCTCGGCATCCGCCGCACCCATGGGGCGGAACTGCAGGTGACGACCGGCAAGCTCATCGGCAACGCCCGTAATTTCGCTCTGCGCGCTCTCGGCAAGACCGAGGCGCTTGCGCTCGTTTTCCTCGGCATCCGAAAGACGCGTGTAAATCGGCAAGACGCGGGCCGGATCGCCGTCACCTGCGGCATGCGCCAGCAGCAGGCCCTCGCCCGAAGGCCACCACAAGTCGCGTTCCACGCAGCGGCCGGCCTCATCCTCACCCAGCAGCTTGCCATAGCGCACCAAACCGTCGCCGGTCAGCTTGACCTGACTCCAATCGGCGGCCTGACGCCATTCATCGAGCGCCACGGCGGCCTTGGCCACGCGCTCGCGCTCAAATTGACGCTCGGGGCCCTCGTCCCCCAGCACATACAAAGCCGGATAGACCTCGCCGCGCATAGCATCGGCCAAGATACCGAGTTTGCCACGCACGCCGGCTTTCCATGCCGTCCAGGCGCAGGCGTCGAGCGTCGATACGCCCAACAGCGGCGCGTTGGCACCGCGCGCCAAACCCTTGGCAGTCGAGATGCCGATACGCACGCCGGTAAACGAACCCGGGCCACGACCAACCACATAGCAGCCGACATCGCTACGATCCAGACCAGCCTGTGACAGCACACCATCAACGGTATTCACGAGCTCAACATTGGCATGACGGCGGCACAGATGGTCGCCACTGGCAAGCCTCGCCTCTCCCGTCTGCTCATCGATCCAGCTTACCGCGCAGGCAAGCATGTCGGTCGAGGTATCGAGCGCCACCACCGGCGCGTTGTCGTTATGCAAGCTCATCTTGTACAGCCCTATCAATCAAATCAGAAAGCTCCGTCGCGCGCTCACCGTGCGCCTCGAGCGTTATCGTTCGCACATCGCTGTCGTTCTCGTCGCGCTTGAGCGTTACCGAAAGGTACTCGTCTGTCAGCTCGTCCTGGAACTGCTCGCCCCATTCCAGCAAACAGGCGCCCTCGTAGCCCAGCACGTCAAAAATGCCCGTATCCTCGAGCTCGTAGGCATGCTCCAAGCGGTACAGGTCAAAGTGGAACAGCGGAATACGGCCCTGGTCATGAACGGCCATGAGCGCGAATGTGGGGCTCGTGACCATATGCCCGTCGCCCAGCCCGCGCGAGACGCCCTTGGTAAAGTGAGTCTTGCCCACTCCCAGGCCACCGGTCAGGATGAGCACATCACCGTCCTCCAGGCACGGCGCGACCAGCTCGCCAAAATGCTCCGTTTCGGCAGCACAGGTTGTTTTAAAAGTACCTACCCCCAGGCGCTCCAGGGACATATATGCTCCTTATTATTCCGAGGCAGCCTCTGGCGCGGGATGTCGCTCCAGATAGTCGCCCAGCATCTTAAAGTCTTCCTCCAGCAGCTCCTGCCACGCCGGATTGCGCAGCGCCGCCGCCGGATGGAACGTGGGCATCACCACAAAGTGTCCCATCTGATGGAACCTGCCGCGCAACTTGGTAATGCCAATCTCAGTCTTAAGCACAAAGTGCGTCGCGGGATTACCGAGCGTCACGATGATATCGGCCCAAATGCTCCGAATCTGCTCACGCAAAAACGGTGAACAGGCCAGCACTTCCTCGGGCCGAGGATTGCGATTTCCCGGTGGACGACACTTGAGCACGTTGGCAATGTAGACGTCTTCGCGCTTGAGGCCAGCCAGTGACAGGATGCCGTTGAGATCCTCGCCCGCCGCCCCCACAAACGGTTCGCCTTGCAAATCCTCGTTGCGGCCCGGCGCCTCACCGATAAACATCACGCGGGCATGGGGGTTTCCCACGCCAAACACGATGTTACGGCGCGACTGATAAAGCTGGCAGAGATGGCAGTCGCCTAAAACGGCCTCGATCTCCTCGAGCGCGACCTCGCGCGGAGCCTGGTGACTATGCCCGGGGATATGCATGACGCCCATAGCGACTCCTACACGTAAACCTTGTCGAGACGCATGCCAAAGCCGCAGGCGACCTCGTAGTTAATCGTGCCACGCAAGCGCGCCATCTCGTCCATGGTGATCTCGGCATCACCATCGCGGCCCACAATGATCATCTCGTCGCCGTACTCGGCCTCGGGAATCTCATGTGCCGGATTGGACTGAATAGCGACCATAAACTGGTCCATGCAGATGTTGCCCACCTGGCGCACGCGCTCGCCGCGGTACAGCACGTCCATACGATTGGAAAGCGTGCGCGAAAGACCGTCGGCGTATCCGACCGGCAGCGTGCAAATCTGAACGCGCGTACGCGGCACACGATAGGTAAAACCGTAACCCACGCCTTCACCCATCGCAGGATGCGCCACACGCGTCACGCGCGCATGAACGCTCATGACGGGGTCCAGCTGCATCACGCGACCGCTCAGCTCGCACGGCTGCATGCCATACAGGCCAACGCCGGCGCGAATCATATCGAAATGCATCGAGGGGTCGAGCATCGAGGACGGCGTGTTGGCGCAGTGCACGATACCGCACTCAAAGCCTGCGTCCTTAATGGCTTGAACGGCCTCGGTAAAGCGCTGGCACTGCAGCTTGTAATCCCAGCCGCCGGGCTCATCGGCCGTTGCAAAGTGAGTAAAGACGCCATCGCATTGGATGCCGCGATGGAAACTGATACCGCGCACAAAGTCGAGCACCTGCGTGTAGTGAACGCCGATGCGGTTCATGCCCGTCTCGATAGCCAGATGGTACTTACCCACCTTGCCAGCCGCAACGGCGCATTCGCCATAGGCCAGCGCAAAATCGGACGTATAGACCGAAGGCATGATGTCGAACTCAAGCAAAACAGGGATAGCCCCAATAGGAGGCTCGCTCAAGATCAGGATGGGCTTAGTGATTCCGCCCTGGCGCAGCTGGACACCCTCGTTGACCGTCGCCACCGCGAACATGTCGGCTCCAGCCGAGTACATAATCTTGGCGCACTCGACGGCTCCATGGCCATAGGCATCGGCCTTGACCACGCAGCATAGGCGCTGACGCGGATCGAGCAGGTTCTTGTAAGCCCTCGTGTTACGGCGAAGTGCCCCGCGGTCAATCTCAACCCAGGACCAGCGCGTCAAATCGGTCTTATTCATGATTAGTCATCCGACCCTTCGTCCATGATTCCCAGATCTTCGAGCGCATCCTTTGCCGCCAGCTCCATGGCGGGGCCGATCAGGTCGATCAGATCGGTCGCGATGACACTCTTCTCGCCGAACTCCGTCGCCGCGGCAAAACCCGCGTAGCTGTGAAGCGCAACGGCATACGAATACAGTAGCTCCCAGCGATCCATCTCATCACGCATGGTTGCCAGCGTGCCGGCAAGAATACCCGCAAGGACATCGCCCGAACCGGCAGTCGCCAACGACGCCGGACCCGAGAGCGGCAACAGCACGCGCTCAACGCCACAGATGGCCGTCGTCGGCCCCTTGGCAATAACGACGAGGTTGTCAGAGCCGGCAGCCCAGACGACCTTTTGGGCAGCTGCGATTGCCGTGCCCAGATCGTTAACCTCGTCACCGGCAACCAAGCGCGAAAGCTCGCGATAGTGCGGCGTCATGACGAGCGGCTGCTCACGGCGGTACATCTCAGGATTACTATCGATACCGTCGATAGCAATCTTAGAAAGGCAGTTGAGCGCATCGGCGTCAAGGATCAGTGGCACATCAAGCTCCAGCAAGCCCGAAACCACCTGCATGGCACCGGCAGACGTCGTCATACCGGGGCCGCACAGTACGCAGCTGTACTTCTTTGCGATCTCGCACACGGTCATACGAGCAGCGGCACCAAAAGAACCGCGAGAGTCAGACGGAATGGCGAAAACCGGAATCGAGGGAAGTGCCATACGAATTAGGTTGGCACACGCATCGGGGGTCGCGACAGCCACATACCCGGCACCTGCGCGGGCGGCAGACTTAGCGGCCATAATGGCAGCGCCAGGATATTGCGCCGAGCCGGCAACAATAAGAACAGAACCGCGGGAATACTTATCGATATTCGTAGGCAGCGGAGCAAAGTAGTCCACCAGGTCACCGGGCTCAACAATCTCGGCGGCATGATCGACATCATCGATGACCTCGTCGAGGCGATCGTAGAGGCTACCGCACACCAGATCACCGGCGTACTCCGGGCCATCGGCGCTATAGAGGCCAATCTTGGGCGCGATCATCGTGACCGTGCGCTCGGCACGGATGCAATCGTCGTCGACAACACCGGTCTCGGCATTCAGACCCGAAGGAACATCGATAGACACCACATGGTCTGCGCAGTCGTTAACCGTCGGAATCCAAATGGAGAACGGTGCACGCAGATTGCCATGGAAACCGGTGCCAAAGATAGCGTCAACAACAACGTCCGCCTTATCGATCAGGACCTCAAGCTCATCTCGCGAGGGGCCGACGCACACGTGCACGTCACGACCAGCGGTTCGACGGGCGACATGACGAGCCAGGGCGGCAGGAATCTCATCCGGCTCAACCGGAGATACGATATCCACGTCAACGCCCTTATGGCTCAAGATATCCGCCGCGACCCAACCGTCGCCGCCGTTGTTGCCAAAACCGACCAGAACAAGGACGCGATTAGGATTAAGTTTTAGGATTTCACTAGCAGCAAACTCACCCGCCAGCTCCATAAGCTCAGCCTTCGAAGTTCCCTCGCGTTCGATAATATCCTCGAGGCGTACGACTTCCTCGGTACTCAAAACCGGTTTCATCTATGCTCCTAGCGTATCTTGCGAAGCATCGCCCAGGTGCTCCGTCAAAGCTGAATTTTGAAGCTGCTCTAGCTCATCCAAAACCGAGCGAGCCTCTTTAAATGTTTGTGCAACGCGCTCCTTGGTGCTCACCTTTTCTTCCTTAGGCTTTGGTCGAGCATCCTCGGTGATCGCAATGGCATTGGCTACGGCCAAATCACCCGTCAAGGTAATAGAAAGCGCAACTTCAACGACACCCAACTCTTGGGCAATCTCGAGTGCTCGACCCGAAAGCACTGCTTTAGGCTTTCCGAGCTTATCACGCGTTACCGAGACGTCTTTGCGCCCGACGCCCTGACTAAAACCCGTACCAAGAGCCTTGAGAACCGCTTCACGAGAAGCAAAACGGCTCGCATAGTGCGCCGCAGGACGCGATGAAGCATCACAATATGCGCACTCTTCTTCAGTAAACACACGCCGAGCAAACGACGGCGTCTTTTCAAGGATTGATTTCATGCGGGAAATCTCGACGATATCAACGCCGATACCAGCTTCAGCCATGTTCACCTCCATATTGCACAGACTAAGTTATTTTAGCCCGTTAACGGAAGATGCGACAAATGAGGGTCATAAAACACAGCGAGTTTGTTAGATCAGGCTTTAAACGCAAAAAAGGGGGAGGCCGCGAGGCCTCCCCCTTCTTCGATTCAAGCGTACGGCTCGGTGCCGTCCACCGGTCAGCGGCGCCCTGGCCTCCCACGGGCTGACCCCGCAGTACTCTCGGCGCGATGG
>CAKUFW010000089.1 GCA_934650975.1 uncultured Collinsella sp.
CCCGGCACCATGGTGAGCGAAATCTTCTTGCGGTCGCGATCGACCTTCTCGACCCACACCTTGACCGTGTCGCCGACACGCACCACGTCGCTCGGGTGCTTGACGAAGCGGTTGGCGAGCTTGGAGATGTGCACGAGGCCGTCCTGGTGCACGCCCACGTCGACGAAGGCGCCAAAGTCGACGACGTTGCGGACCGTGCCTTTGAGCTCCATGCCGGGCTCCAGATCGTCGATGGAAAGCGCCGAGCGGCTAAAGACCACCTCGGGCGCGTCGTCGCGCGGGTCGCGGCCGGGTTTCTTGAGCTCGTTGACGATGTCGATGAGCGTCAGGGTGCCACAGTCCAGGTCGCTTGCCAGTGCCGAGATGCTGCCCAGACGGCGCTCGATATCGGGCACGCCGCCGCGGCTGAGCTCGCTGGCCGCCACGCCGGCGCGCTCCAGGACGGACGTCGCCACCTCGTAGCTCTCGGGGTGGACGCTTGTGGCGTCGAGCGGATTCTTGCCGCCGCTAATGCGCAGGAAGCCCGCGGCGTTGAGATATGCCTTGGGCCCCAGCTTGGGGACCTTCTTGAGCTGGCGGCGATCGGTAAAGGCGCCGTTTTCCTCGCGGTAGGCAACGATGTTCTTGGCCACGCTCGGCGTGATGCCCGACACGTAGCCCAGCAGGCTCGCGCTTGCGGTGTTGACGTCGACGCCCACTCGGTTGACGACGTCCTCCACCACGTGGCCTAGCGTGCGCGAAAGCTCGGCTTGGTCAAGGTCGTGCTGATACTGGCCCACGCCGATGGACTGGGGCGGGATCTTGACGAGCTCGGCCAGCGGGTCCTGCAGGCGGCGGCCCAGGCTCATGGCGCCGCGCACGGTGACGTCCAGGTCGGGATACTCCTGGCTCGCGAGCTCGGAGGCGGAGTACACCGACGCACCGGCCTCGTTCACGATGGTGTAGCGCAAGCCGGGCGCCTGCTCGGCAATGAACTCCGAGACGACTTCCTCGGTCTCGCGGCTGGCGGTGCCGTTGCCGATGACGATGGTGTTGACGCCGTCCTTCTTGACGAGGCGGGCGAGCTCGCGCTTAGTGCCGGCGACGTCGTGGCGCGGCTTGGTGGGGTAGACCACGCCGTGGTCGAGCAGCTTGCCGGTCTCGTCCATGACGGCGACTTTGCAACCGGTGCGGTAGCCCGGGTCGAGTGCGAGCACGCGGGCGCCGCGGACGGGGCGTGCCGAGAGCAGGCCCTCGAGATTCTTAGCAAAGACGTTGATGGCCTCGGTCTGGGCACGGACGGTGAGCTTGGCGCGGGCCTCGCGCTCCAACGAGGGGGCCATTAAACGCTTGTAGCCGTCGGCGATGGCGGCGTCAAAGACGGGCGCGAAGACGCCCTGGCGGCGGGGCCAGCGGCTGCCGAGGCGTGCCGTGGCGGCAGCGCCGTCGACGTTCACGCGCACGCGGAGCTTACCCTCGCGCTCGCCGCGGTCGATGGCCAGCACGCGGTGGTTGGGGATGCGGCGCAGCGGCTCGTCAAAGTTGTAGTAGGGCTCGTAGGGAGTCTTCTCGGCGGGGTCGGTGGCCTCGACGACGATGTCGGCGGTGTTTTGCGTAAAGGCACGCAGGTCGGCGACGTTTTCGGGGTCCTCGGCCACCGTCTCGGCCACGATGTCGGCGGCGCCGGCGAGCGCCTTCTCGGGCGTGTCGAAGCCGGCGTCCTCGTTGACATAGGCCGCGGCGGCGTCGAGCGCGCTGCCCTTGGCCGATGCCTGCATGATGATCATGTTGGCGAGCGGCTCCAGGCCGGCCTCGCGGGCCTTCTGCGCGCGGGTCATGCGCTTTTTGCGGTAGGGCTTGTAGAGGTCCTCGACGCGCTGGAGCTGCGTGGCCTCGCGAATCTGCTGCTCGAGCTCGGGCGTGAGCTTGCCCTGGGCGTCGATAAGCAGAATGACATCGTCTTTACGCTGCTCAAGGTTGCGCAGGTAGGACAGGCGCTCGTCGAGTGCACGCAGGGCGACGTCGTCCATGCCGCCCGTGGCTTCCTTGCGGTAGCGCGAGATAAAGGGGATGGTGTTGCCCTCGTCGATGAGCTTGACGGCCGCCTCGACGTTGGCAGCCTTAAGGTCGAGCTCGCGGGCGAGCTGGGCGATTAGATCCATGGAACTCCTTGCGTTTAAGGTGCGTTTGCAGCACAGGGCTACCAAGGATACCACCCGCCACTCTACCCAAGTAGTCTTTTTGGGACGGGGCTCTTTTAGCTACCCCGGCTGATGAAGTGAACGGTTTGGCCGATTGACTGCCGGGGTAGCTAAAAGAGCCCCGTCCCAAAAAGACTACTCAAAAAGACTGTTTTTTTAGGGCTGTGCCACGAAAACGGCCTATCTACTACGTTTGACCCGTATGGGTCGACCATACCTGGTTTTTCCGAAAATCGGCAAGCCGTCTACCATCGGCAAGCCGTCTACCTGCGGTTTTGATTTCGCGAAAATTGGCATGGTTGAGGGTAGTCGGCTAAACGTAGTAGATGGGCCCATTTCGTGGCGGACGATTCAAGCCGAGGCGCAAAATAGCCCCCGGGCCAAGAAAATCATAGCCAACGTAGTCAAAAAAGCCCCGCGGCAGGAGGCTGCTCGCGGGGCGAAGAAGAGGGGCTTATTTGTGGCGGGTCGAGGGGCCCGGCATGGGGTTTGCCGCGGCCCGCTTGGGCATTACAGCTCGACGAGCTGGCCGGTCTCGGCGGCCTCCTTGACGGCGTTGAGAAGCGTGAGCGTCTTGACGTTGTCGGCGGGGGTCACGACGGGCTCGACCTCGCGGCGGACGACCTTCACAAAGTGCTTGAGCTGCATCTTGTGCGGCAGCGCCGGGTCGACGGCCGGGATCTCCATCTGCAGCGGCTTGTGCCAGTTGGAGGCGCCGTCATAGGAGAACTGGTGCAGGCGGGGCAGCGACAGAGCGCCCTTGGTGCCGCCAATGAAGTAAGCATCGGCGTCGAAGGGACGGTACTGCGGGTCCTCGCGAGCGGTGGCCTCCCAGTTCCAGGGGCTGGCGGTGGCGTCGGAGATGGTCATGCTTGCAAGCGCGCCATCGGCGAAGCGGACGTTGACCACGGCGGAGTCCTCGGTCTCAAAACCGCGGGCGGCGCTGGACTGCATGCCCTGGACGGCGACGGGCTCGCCCAGCAGGTAACGGAGCAGGTCGACATCGTGCACCAGGTTGACCAGGATCGGGCCGGCGCCCTTCTTGCGGCGCCACTCGACATCGAAGTACTCGTCGTTCTTATAGATCATGTAGTGGAAGCTCGACACGGTGAGCTTGCCCAGCTCGCCGGACTCGATGATCTCCTTGGCCTTGTTGACGAAGGGGTTGTGGCGACGGTGCTGGCCCACGAGCACGGGCACGCCGGCGGTCTCGGCCTCGGCGGCGAAGGCCTGGGCGTCCTCGAGGTCGTTGGAGATCGGCTTTTCGACCAGCGGAACGATGTTGCGCTTGACGGCCTCGCGGGCGACGCCCAGGTGCAGGTCGTTGGGGGTGGCGATGATGACGGCCTCGGGCTTGACTTCGTCCATCATCTGGGCGGGATCGGTAAAGAACGGCACGCCGGCGGCCTCGGCCGTGGCGCGGGCGCCCTCAAAAGCGTCGGCGATGGCGACGAGCTCGGCCTCGGGCTCCTCGGTGACAAAGCGGATGTGGTTGCGGCCCATGGCGCCGGCGCCGATGACGGCAATGCGGACGGGGTTGAGCTCAGACATTTCGACTCCTTAATGGTGGTGGCGGTGGAATGCGGCAAGGGGGCGGCCCTTGCCGCATCAAGCAAAACTAAGCGGACTTCTTCTTGCTGTCGGAGACCATCATGTAGACGGTGAGCACGACGGCGATGGCGGCGATCACGATGGCGCCGTAGAAGGACTGCTGGTGGGCGGCGCTGCCGGCCTCGGCGTGATACAGCACGGCGGTGATGGGCTGGCTGATCCAGGTGGAAGCGGCGTAGCCCAGGAACATGATGCCGTAGTTGACGCCGATGTTGCTGGTGCCGAAGGCGCCACCGGTGAGCGGCGGGTAGATGACGAGCAGGGCGCCAAAGCTAAAGCCGAGCAGGGCGAGCGCCACGAAGAACATGCTCTGCGTAAAGCTCATCGACATGATGACGAGCGCGACGATGGTGACGACAAGGCTGATGAGCAGCGACTTGTAGGCGCCGATCTTGTCGATGATCTGGCCAAAGGACAGGCGGCCGACCAGGTTGGCGCAGGTGTTGACGGAGACGACCACACCGCCGAGGGCGACGGCTGCGGCGCTCGTGGGGTCGGCGAAGAGCTGGACGGCGGCGATGGAGGCAACCTTGCCGACGAGCAACGTGCCGGCGGTAGCGGCGAAGGCGAAGGTGATGATGAGGACCCAGAAGCGCGGGGTCTTGACCATCTCGCCCGGGGTGAGGTCGCCGAAGGTGCCGGCGTGGGCGCCGCCCTTGGGGGCCTCGAAGCCCTCGGGCAGCCAGCCGGCCTCGGGGGCCTTCAGGAACAGGGCGGAAGCGGCGATCATCACAAAGAAGATGACGCCGAGCGCCTTCAACGCGCCGAAGATGCCAAGGCTCGGGATGAGCAGCGAGGCGAGCACCGGGGACAGCACGGCGGGGCCGGCGGTCGAGGCGGCCAAGGTGATGCCGGAGGCGAGGCCCTTCTTGTCGATGAACCACTTCTGACCCGTGGTGAGCGCCGGGTTGTAGCCCAGGCCGTTGCCGACGGCGGCGACGAGCGAGAACCACAGGTAGAACTGCCACGGCTCGGTGACGGTGCCGGACATGAACCAGCCCAGACCGTAGCACACGGCGGCGGCGATCACGACGTTGCGGGGGCCGATCTTATCGGAGATGCGGCCGGCGAAGATGCCGGTCACGGCCATGATGGTCTGAAAGACCGGGAAAGCCCAGGTAAGGGCGCTGGACCACTCGGGGTAGACGGCGAGCAGGTTCTTGCTCACGACGGAGTAGAGCGCGATGGAGCTGATGAAGAACATGGTGACGCACGCGGCGGAAAGCACGACGGCGCGACCCTTGTTGGAGTTGGTGGAAGCCATTGGACTCTTTCTAATCGATGTGGGGGGGAGGGGAGGGGTTTGCCCCATGCCCCTCTCTACCGGGCTGGTTTACTGGTCGGTCGGCTTAGCGACGCCGGACTCATCGGACCAGAGCTCGACACCCTTGTTCTTAAGGTAGTTGTCGGCGTATGCGCGACGGCCGCCGGGCTTGGCGGTGAGGTCGCCCATCATGTTGGAGAAGCCGCCGTCGACCTTGATGGCGTCGCCGGTGGTAAAGTCCGAGCGCTTGGACGCCAGGAACATGACGGCGTTGGCGATATCGCTGACCTCGCCGATGCGGCGCGTGGCGATCAGGCGGCTGCGGCTCTTCTCGACCTCGGGGTCGGCGTAGAAGTTGGCCGACATGGGGGTCTTGACGAAGCAGGGCTCGACGCAGTTGGAGCGCACGCCATACGGGCCCCACTCGGCGGCAAGCATCTTGGACATCATGTTGACACCGGCCTTGGTGGAGCTGTACACGCCCGAGAACGTCTCGGGGGAGTGGCTGGCGACGGTGGAGATGTGCACCAGGCGGCCCTGGCCGGCCTTGATCATCTCGCGACCAAAGCGCTGCGAGGTGATGAAATAGCCGGTGAGGTTGACGTTGAGCACCTGCTCCCAGTCGCTCAGCGGCAGGTCCTCCATAGCGGCGAAGCGCAGGATGCCGGCGGTGTTGACGAGGACGTCGACGCGGCCGAAGTTGGCGATGGTAGCGTCGACGGCGGCCTGAACCTCGGCCTCGTCGGTGGCGTTCATCTTGTAGCCCTCGGCGTGGATGCCAAACTCGGCAGCGAGGTCGGCGGCAGCGGCCTTGACCTTCTCCTCATCCAGGTCGAGCATGACGACGTTGGCGCCATTGCGGGCGAACTCGCGGCAGATCTCGGCGCCCATACCGCCGAGTGCGCCGGTCACGGCGCAGACATCGCCCTCGAGCTTAAGCCAATTGCTCATAGGAACTTCCCTTCTTGTGCCTCCCAGTGAGTCGCTCCCATTAACCGACCCACGTGGTTTTCGCTGGTTATCGTATGCTTTACGTTTGCGCAGGTGAATTGCATATTTGTTAGAATGGCGTTAACCGTAGGTTCATACCGCTTGATGCGATTTGTATCCGATTGAGCGCGTGACCTGCGAAAACGACCCCCCCCGCGGCACCGTGTGGCCGTACGTGCGAAAACGGAGAGATGACGTGTACGATCGACGACTTGAGGCCATATCGGCCGCCGCGGAGCTGGGAAGCTTCTCGCGCGCTGCGGCAAAGCTGCGCGTGTCGACCCCGGCGCTCGTCAAACAGGTATCGGGGTTCGAGGCCGAGTTCGGCATCACGCTGTTCGAGCGCTCGCATTCGGGCGTCAAGGTGACGCCGGCGGGTGCGCTGTTGGTGGACGATGCACGCTCGATCATGCGCCAGTCCGAGGATGCCCTGCGCCGTGCCCGACGCGCGGCGGGCGATGGCGGTGCGGTGCGCTTGGGCGTGTCGATGATGTGCCCGGGGCGCCAGACGCTGTCGATGTGGCCGAGTGTGCACGAGTTGGAGCCGTTGCTGCGCTTTGAGATTGTGCCAGTGAGTGACCTCTACGATGAGCGCGAGACCGTCATGCGCAGTCTTGGTCGCGAAGTGGATGTAGTGCAGTCGAGTTTTTCGACCCCGCGCTGGGGCGATGCCTGCCAAAAGCTCCGCATTGTCAACGTGCCGTTTTATATCGATCTGCCGCGCACGAGCCCGCTGGCACGCAAGACGCGCATCACGGTTGCCGACCTGGAGGGCATGCGCCTGCGTGTGCTCCGTCACGGCAACGACGCCATGGACAGCCTGCGCATCGATCTGTTGGCCGACGGCGGCGTGGATGTCATCGACGTCGATAGCTTTGACTTTGCGCTCTTTAACGATGCCGAGGAAAAGGGCGACGCGGTGCTCACCTGCGGCGCATGGTCGGGCGTGCATCCGGTCTTTGTAGGCGTGCCGTTCCTATGCGGCCGCGAAGTGCCGGTCTTTCTACACTACCCGCTCGAGCCAACCCTCCAAGTGCAAAAATTCGTCAACGCCATGGCCCAACTCCTCAACTAGCTCATTTGGGACGGGGCTTTTTTAGCTACTTACAAAACAAGGCCCTGGCCAAACGGCCAGGGCCTCACAAACTTTTATTCCGTTCTAAATGACGGGCTGATCGCGCGCAGGAGGGCGCCCCGGGGACGGGCGGGGTATTTCCTCCGCGCGCAGTTTCGCAGCGCAGCGAGAATGTTTGAGCACGGAGGAATTACCCCGCCCGTCCCCGGGGCGCCCTCCGTCAGTAATCGGTCCTACTCCAGCTCAAACGCACCCGTGTAGAGCTGATAGTAGTACCCGCGCTTGGCAATCAGCTCGTCGTGGTTGCCGCGCTCGATGATGCGGCCGTGGTCCAGACAGATGATCGCGTCGGAGTTGCGCACGGTGGACAGGCGGTGCGCGATGACAAACGTCGTGCGACCCTCCATGAGCTTATCCATGCCCTCCTGCACGATAGCCTCGGTGCGGGTGTCGATGGAGCTCGTGGCCTCGTCCAGAATCATCGCCGGCGGATCGGCGACGGCGGCGCGCGCGATCGAGATCAGCTGGCGCTGGCCCTGCGACAGCTGCGCACCGTTGCCGGTGAGCATGGTGTCGTAGCCGTCGGGCAGGCGGGTGATAAAGTCATCCGCGCCCGCGAGCTTGGCCGC
>CAKUFW010000090.1 GCA_934650975.1 uncultured Collinsella sp.
TTATCCAAATCACCACGTCCATCCCCGGCCTTAACTTTGTGACCGAGCTTGCCGGCGCGCTGACGATGGCGGCGCTCATCAAGTCCAACATCGGCGGCAGCAAGATCAACCCCTTCATCGCCGGCCTGCTCACCACCCTGGTCTCGGGTGCCCTCTTCGCCGTCCTGGGCACGGTTATCATGGGCGCCGCGCTTCCCACGGCACTTGCCAAGGTTCCCATCGTCCTCGGCACCGCCGTCTTTAACGCCGTCGTGGTCCAGGCCCTCTTCTTCCCCCTGCGCAAGGTGCTCAGCAAATAGCCTGATATGATGGACGGGCCGCACGCTTGCGGCCCCATCACCAAAGACTGTCCCAAACAGCTGGCTTTTGGGGACGTTCTTAAACGACTCGTCATGTAAGAACGTCCCCGATGACTATGAAAGGTATCCATGGAAACGATCATCAACGTCGACGATGTCTCGTTCTCCTATGGCACGCAGACCGAGCAGGCACTCACCCACATCTCGCTCGGCGTGAACAAGGGAGACTTTATCGGCATCATCGGGCCTTCGGGCGCCGGCAAATCCACGCTTGCCGCCTGTCTGTCGGGAGCCGTACCCCACCACTTTACCGGCACCTTCTTTGGCTCCGTCATGGTTGACGGCCACGACACCTGTGAGGTCTCGCTCACCGATGTGTCGCAGATCGTCGGCAGCGTGTTGCAGGACATCGATACGCAGATGGTCGCCTCGGTCGTCGAGGACGAGATGCTTTTTGGCCTGGAGAACTTTGGCGTCCCCCACGACCAGATCGAGCAGCGTGTAAGCGAGACGCTCGAGACCGTCGGTATCAGCGACCTGCGCGATCGCGAGATCGCCACCCTCTCGGGCGGGCAGAAGCAAAAGGTGGCCATTGCCGCCATCCTTGCCATGCGCCCGCGCGTACTGGTGCTCGACGAACCCACCGCGGCACTCGACCCCGCCAGCTCCACGCTGGTCTTCGAGACCCTGCGCGAGGCAAACCGCACGCTCGGCATCACCATCGTCGTCGTTGAGCAAAAGGTCGCCCTGCTTTCGGAGTACTGCAACCGCGTGCTTGTGCTCAACCATGGCGAAATCGCGCTACAGGGCGAGCCGCACGAGGTCTTCGCGCATACCGATGAACTTCGCACCATTGGCGTCGATTGCCCCCGCGTCACGCGTATCTTCAACAGCCTCGAGGCCGATGGCCTGGCAAGCGGCACCCCCTGTTTGGATGTTGATGAGGCCGAGCGCCTGATTACGGGCATCGTCGATCCCATGCACGCGACCAGCGACACCCAGGCGCCCGCTGGCTCCCCGCATGCCCCGTCGCCGCGCCCGCACGCCAAGGACGCCGAGCCCGTGCTCACCTTCGATCACGTTGAGTTTGCCTACCCCAACGGCGGCGCTGCCGTCCACGACCTTAGCCTGACCCTCTACCCCGGCGAGCTCGTGGGCATCGTCGGTCAAAACGGCGCCGGCAAGACCACGCTCACCAAGCTGCTCACAGGCCTGCTTAAGCCCGCCTCGGGCAGCGTGCGCGTTACGGGCTTGGACACCGCAGCCGTTCCCACGAGCCGCATCGCCCGCGAGGTCGCAACCCTCTTCCAAAACCCCGACCGCCAGATCTGCAAGGATACCGTGCTCGACGAGGTCGCTTTTGGCCTGGAACTTGCCGGTATCGACCGCGCCGAGGCCCTGCGTCGCGCCCAGCTCGTCATCGACCGTTTTGGCCTCCCCGCCGATGAGGCGCCTTTCTCGCTTTCGCGCGGCCAACGACAAATGGTGGCACTCGCCTCCGTCGTAGTGGTTGAGCCCAAGATCGTAGTACTCGACGAGCCCACGAGTGGACTTGACTACCGCGAGTGCATGACCGTCATGGAAACGGTGCGCACCATGGCCGAGCGCGGCTGCGCCGTGATCATGGTCTGTCACGATATGGAAGTCGTCTCCGACTTTGCCGAGCGTATCGTTGTAATGGCCGATGGCCGCATCCTCGACCGCGGACGCACACACGAGCTGTTCTCGAACATCGAGCTCATGCAGCGAGCTTACGTTGAGCCGCCCCAGGTCATTGAACTCTCACGCCGCTTGGCGTCCTCCGTCTCGCCCGCTTTTGCGCAGGTAAGCGAGGTCACCGATATCGTTCGCATTACCAAGGAGATGGTCCGCCGTGGTTAACGTCATCGACTATATGCCGGGCGACACGCTGCTGCATCGCCTGAACCCGGTCGTCAAACTGGGCCTTGCCGCCGCCATCATCATCGGCATCTTTTTGTCCGACACCTATGTTGCGCTGTTGGGCTTTTTGGCACTCACCCTTGCGCTGGGCGCCTACGCCGGCGTCGTCGACCGTCTGCTCTCGCTACTCAAGCTCCTGATTCCACTCGCGCTCATCATGCTGGTGCTGCAGTTGGCATTTATGCGCGATGGCAACGTGGTGTGGGGTTTTGTTACCGACACCGGCCTCATCACAGGATCGAAGGCCTGCCTGCGCCTGTTGGGCGTGGCGCTGCCGCTTATCCTCATGCTCATGGTGACCAAGCTCAACGACCTTGCCAACGCCTGCGTCGAGGTGCTTCACGTGCCCTATCGCTACGCCTTCACCTTTACCACGGCACTACGTTTTGTGCCGGTGTTTGGCCAGGAGATGAATGCCATCATGGAGGCGCAGACCGCGCGCGGCGTCGAGTACGACACCAAGAACCCCGTCAAGAAACTCAAGCTCATGCTGCCGCTGTGCGTGCCGCTGCTTATTTCGAGCGTGGGCAAGACCGATGCCACCGCGCTTGCCGCCGAGCAGCGCGGCTTCTACCTGCGCACGCGTGCGAGTTCGTATAAGCGCTACCCCATCAAAAGCCTGGATATCGCCGTACTTATCGTCAGTATCGCCCTTATCGCCATCGGCTTCCTGTTCTAGCAATCGCTGGCAGCAACCGGCAAACGCAAAAGGCCTCGGCTCGTACCAAACGAGCCGAGGCCTTTACTGTTTCCCCAGATAAAACCTACCAAAATAAACCTGTCCCTTTTTGGCGGGTTGGGGGCTAGAGGCGGTAGGGGGCGCCGCTGCGAATGATGGACTCGCGCACGAGGACATCCATGGCGTCGAGAGTGATCTCGGGCATCTCTCGGTACTTCTGCAGCACCGAGAGCTCCGTGCAGGCCAGGATAACGCGGTCGCAGCCGCTACGGGCAAACTCCCACATCACACGGTCGAACTTGTCCATATCGGGCTCGCGTCCGGCCTTCACGTCGTCGTAGATGAGTGACATCACGTCGGCCTGGCGCTTCTCGCTGGGGTAGACGACCTCGACACCCGCGGCCTCGCATTCGCGCCCGTAGACGCCCGCACCCACGGTGCCGTCGGTGCCCATGATGCCAATCCTGCGCACCGGCTCTGCCGGCATGCTCAGGTTGGGATCGAACTCACACTCCCCCATCACCGCGCCCGCCAGGGCATAGCGCACCGACTCGCGCGGCATGTGGATAATCGGCACCTTCGTAAACGACTGAATCTGGTCGTAGAAGTAATGCGACGTGTTGCAGGGAATCGCGATGTGCGCGCAGCCCAGCGTCTCGAGCGCCTGGGCGCACTCCTTCATGGTCGCCAGCAGCTCGGCATGCTCGCCGGTCTTAATGGCCAGCGTGCGGTCGGGCATGGTCGACTTAGAAAGCACCACCATGTCGATATGTTCCTGGTCGCAGGCGGCCGCCGTATGGCGCACCACCTGGTCGTAGTAATACGACGTGGCCTCGGCGCCCATGCCGCCGATAACTCCCAGCTTTTCCATCGCCGCCTCCTTGGTGACGCCAGCACAATTGCGCGTATCATACCCACGCCCGCCCGATACATACCGGACGGGCGCCACGCCCGTCTACTTGTAATACGTCTTGAACAGCTTAAAGTGACGCAGCTTGGTGTGCCACATGCGCAGCCAGCGGTTAAAGACAAAGTCGCCCTTCATAAACGAGGGATCGGCGCCCTTGCCCTCGTTGGCCAGGCGATGCACCTTTGCGCGCAGCTCGGGAGCCTTGACGTACTTGTCGACGACCCCCATGGGAACGACCATCCACAGCGCCTCGTCCTGCGCCGTCACAAACTCCGGCTCAAACGGGCGATTGAACACATACTCGTCCACCACGTACTTGGCAACGTTAAAGCCGCTGTTGGTTACGTAGTAGTTGCTGCGGCCCTGACGGGTGTTGAAGTCAAAGAACTTAAACGAGCCATCGCGCTCGTCATACTTGACGTCAAAGTTGGAATAGCCCACAAAGTGAAGGTCCTCGAGCAGCTTGCGCACGCCACTCATAAGCTCATCATTGGGCTCGGTGATGATGCAGGCGTGATTACCGACGCCGTGGGGCTGATGCTCCTCGAGCAGCACGTGACCCAAGCACATCATGCGAACCTTGCCGTTGCGATCAGAATAGCTGGTAAGCACACGCATGTACTCGTCGTTGCCGGGCACGCGATCCTGCAAAATCAGGTCATCGGTGTAGCCACTGGCATAGGAATCGCGGATAACCTGCTCCAGCTCGGCGCGGTCGGCAATCTCATAAGCCTTCTTCTGACCCTCGAACTCATGCTGCCACCACATGATGCCGTCGGAAGGCTTCAGGATCATCGGGTAGGGGAAGTCAATCTGGTCGAGCACCTCGGCAGGCGCCTCTCCTTGCGTGTTGAGCATCTGCGCCGTAAAGGTAAACGTATGCGGATAGGGCACGCCGTGCTTCTCGCACAGCTCGTAGAAGATCTCCTTCTTCTGGCACTGCTCAAGCATGCTATAGGGCGCGTAAGGCGCAACGATGTTATCCGCCAGCTCGTTGGCATCCTTGGCCTGGGCCACCAGGGCAACATAGTTATCGCCGCAGCCCATCAGGACAATCGTCTTGTCGGCATGTGCCCGAGCGATACCGTTGACGGTCTTAAGCATCACGGGCATGGTATCGATATCCACGTTGGGCGTGTAGTCGATAATCTGGCTGCGATACGCAGGGCCCGTCTGATACTTGCCAAAGACCAGGCTCTTGACCTGATACTCCTCGTAGAAGGCGCGCGCCACCGAATACGCGTTGATGTCGCCGCCGAGCAGCACGGGAATAAACTCGCGCTCTGTAAACTGCAATGCCATGGAAACTTCCTATCATGAACTGCCCACACGACGGGCGGTCTTTGTGCAACTGATTTATTCTAGCGTGCCGAGCCGCCGGTACCCAAAGCTCCACCGTATCTATGGCAATCCCCGTAATTATCCAGCGCAAAGGCGGCGCTCACCGGTGTATGACAGCAGGCAATGAACCCACCGTTGTTGTAGGATTCAACGAGTTGATGTCCGCGAGTGAAAGGCGCACACGTGCCCCAAATTCTTCCAACTGACAATCCCATTCTCGACGCCGCAAAGCGTGAGCTGGCGGAGCGTGCACAAAAGACCGCTCCTCTACGCACCGCAAACGACGCTTACAACGGGCCCGCCCGCATCATCTCGATCAACACGTCGGCGCACAAAGGCACGCGTAAGTCGCCCGTCGCCGATGGGCACGACACCCTCGTCGAACAGTTTGGCCTCGCCTCCGATGCACACGCCGGGCACTGGCACCGCCAGGTCTCCTTTTTGGCGGCAGAGTCTATCCAGACGGCGCAGGCGCGCGGGCTCGATGTGCACGAGGGCGATTTTGGCGAGAACTTCACCACCCAGGGTATCAACCTGCTCTCGCTCCCTCTGGGAACGCAGCTCAAGATTGGTAACGACGTCCTGGTCGAAATCAGTCAGATCGGCAAAGTCTGCCACACCCGCTGTGCCATCTACCATCTCGCCGGCGACTGCATCTTTCCCCACGAGGGCATTTTCGGCATGGTGTTACAGGGCGGAGAAGTTCACACCGGCGACGATATCCAGGTGGTCAAGCTCGGCGACGGCACCTGTTCGTTTACGCCGGCCGAGGCACTCCAAGAGGTGGAGCTGGCTCGCCGCGAAGGAACCCTGTAGTTGCAAAACCCCACGTTGGGATAGCTTTTTAAGATCCAAAATCCTGTAGTAACAGGGCGCCGTAACGTTAAAGTTGAACTCTATGGTTTCTCAACAATTCACCATTCCCGCAGGTCAAGGCCAAAGCCTCAAGTTCAACTTGACCCTTTGGAACCTTTAAGGTTCAAGTTGAGGTCGAAAGCAGTAGTAGAATACTCCTCGACCAATAACCTACGATTGATTGCAGAGGGACTGGATGCAGCATTCGAACCATCGCACCGCAGCGCTCATCGCGTCGAAGCCGGCTCGTATCATCACGAGCGCCGCGCTCGCCGTTGCGCTGACGGCCACGCCGATGCTCTCCCCCGTCGCGGCATATGCCGCCTCGCAGGCAACGCAGGACCAGCTTTCCGCCGCCCAGCAGAAGATCGAGGACGCCACGAGCGCCTACAACGACGCCCGTACCAAGCTCGAGGACCTGCAAAAGCAGATTGACACCAACGAGGCGAGCATCGAGGAAATCGAGGCCAAGCTTCCCGATCAGCAGGCCAAGGCAAGCTCCGCCATGCGCGATCTGTATAAGTACCAGAAGGGAACCAATCCCTTCGTGAGCTTCCTGGTCAACGCGCAGAGCCTGGGGGAATTTATCACCACCTGCAAGTACACCAACCAGATCACGAGCTCGAGCGTCGACGAGATCGAAGAGCTCAACAAAATGCAGACCGAGCTCGAGCAGAACAAGACCGAGCTCGAGCAGGCTAAGTCTCAGCTCGAGAGCGAGCAAAAGAATGCCGAGGACGCGCTGGCCCAGGCTCAGCAGCTCCGCAGCGAGGCGCAGGCAAAGGCCGAGCAGGAAAATGCCGCCGAACTCGCCAAGCTCGAGGCCGATAAGGCTGCTGCCGCCGAGAAGCTCTCGGGGCAGGGCGTGAGCGGCAACAACTCCAACAGCCAGGCCAACAACTCCAATACCACCATCGACACCACGGTGAATAGCTCTAACAGCAGCAGCTCCGATTACGACTCGTTCATTAACGAGTGGACAAGCCGCATCGACAACTACCTCGCCGGCTCCCCCATGGCAGGCCAGGGCTACAACTTTGCCGTTGCCGCCTGGAATACCGGCGTCGACCCCCGTTGGTCCCCCGCCATCGCCTGCATCGAGAGCAGCAAGGGCCTCTATTGCGCCGGCTCCTATAACGCCTGGGGCTGGAGCGCCCGCGGCGGCGGTTGGCGCAGCTTTGGTAGCTGGAGTGAGGGCGTCTCTGCCCATGTTGCCTACTTGGGCGCTAATTATGGTTCCACGCTTACCCCGGCAGCCGCTAAGAAGTACTGCCCGCCCACATGGCAGGACTGGTACAACAAGGTCGCCGCTCAAATGAACCGCATTTAAGCGCAATCAGAACCACCCTTAAAAAGGGTGGTTTGCTCTTAGGGTATAACCCACGGGCCCCGGGCTCGCGTCTAAAGGCGC
>CAKUFW010000091.1 GCA_934650975.1 uncultured Collinsella sp.
AGAAGGTCAGCGCCCTTTCGTTTCACGTCACCTTGCCTCAAATGCGACCCGCTCGCTGACTTATGCTCAACCTATGGTGTCATCTCACCTCAAAAGTACTAATTGGTTCCGCCGTTCGGTAGTCGTTGGGGACGTTCTTAAACGACTACCCAACGGCTATTGAGCACATGGCTCGCATGACAGCTGTCTCTTTTATGTTTCCTTTAGCCGCTGCTGCCTAGGATGGGGGTTAGTCGGCAGGAAGGGAGCATCTGTATGGACGACGCGAGCGAGCGCGCAATCGAAGAAGACATGCTCGATCAGTTCAATTACTTTGATGATGAGGACGAGGAGCTGATCGACCGTCGCGAGCCAGCGCCGCTTGATTCCTTTGTTCTGGTCGATGAAGAGGCTGATGAGGTTGAGGATGAATCGACGGAACCCCCACAGCCTTCGCGCCCTGGCCCGCTGCTTTCGAGAATCCCCCTGCACCACGGTGTCCGTGCCGGAGCCCTCCACATGAAGACCGACTGGCGCCAGATCGTGACCGCGGGCGATGAGCTTGCCGTTGATGCGCCGCTCACCGATAAATCATCCATCATCTGCCGCACCGGCATGCTTATGCTGGCAAGCGGAACAGGTGCCTGGCGCGTGCGCGATACCATGAATCGTGTTGCTGCCGTACTTGGCGTCACGATTCACGTCGACCTGAGTCTCCTGTCGTTTGAGTGCACCTGCATCGAAGGCGGCCACTGCTTTAACGAGGTTGTCAGCCTGCCCACAACGGGAGTCAATACCCATCGCATTTGGATGATGGAGAGCTTCTTAAGGGAAATTGAGACGTATGGGCGCCGGTTTACCGTGCATGAGTACCATGAGTTGCTCAAGACCGTTGAGAGCTCGAAGCCCGATTACGCTCCCTGGCAACAGGGCCTTGCGGCAGCCTGTGCTTGCGGCGCCTTCGTCTTTTTGCTCGGCGGCGGCCCTATCGAGATGGCCTGTGCATTTGTGGGCGCTGGTGTCGGCAACTTTGCTCGCTCCCATATTCTCAAGCAGGGCCTTGGCCAGTTTAGCGCGCTGACGATCGGCGTTGCACTCGCTTGCGTCTCGTATCTGCTGGCATTGCTCGGCCTTGGCCAGGTCATACCGGGGGCAATGTCGCACCAAGAAGGCTATATCGGCGCCATGCTCTTTGTGATCCCCGGCTTTCCTCTCATTACGGCAGGTCTCGACATCGCTAAGCTCGACATGCGAAGCGGCATTGAGCGTCTTTCGTATGCTGTGTCGATTATTGTGATGGCGACCCTCGTAGGTTGGATGGTTGCCGAGTGTGTGGGACTGGCGCCGGATGACTTTGCCCCGCTCGGGCTCTCACCGTTGGCTCTTACACTCTTGCGTGTGGTGATGAGCTTTGTCGGAGTATTTGGCTTCTCGGTTATGTTCAACAGCCCGGTAAAGATGGCAGCGGCGGCAGGGCTCATCGGCGCCGTGTCTAATACCTTGCGCCTTACGCTCGTCGATGCGCCGACGCTGTTTCCCTTCCTGGGTCTGAGTGCGGGCATGCCTCCTGAGGCGGCTGCGTTTATCGGCGCGTTGGTATCGGGGCTGCTCGCGAGCTTAGCCGAAATCAAGCTCACCTACCCACGCATCGCCCTCACGGTGCCATCGATTGTCATTATGGTGCCGGGCTTGTATCTATATCGCTCGATGTATTACATGTGCACCTTCGACACGATCAATATGCTCGGCTGGTTTGTGCGTGCAGTGCTCATCGTGGCGTTTCTGCCCGTTGGTTTGGGTGTGGCGCGTACGCTCACCGACCCTCGCTGGCGCCACACCAGCTAATTGGTGCAAGGGGGACAGGTTACTTTGCACCAAATGAGTTGCGATGAAATAGGGACTGAATTGCTGCTTAAAGGGTCAAAACAGTTCGTATTCCACCGCAACTTATGGGGTCGGGGGATTATTGGTGCCCTGCATCTTCATAAACTCAACGCTTACGAAGCGCATGCGTTTCGTGCTAGGCTGGTTCCACCACATAAGTAGTCGCAGACGCGCGTAACACGGGCGGGCGAGATGAAGTCCCAGTAACTCCATCTCGCCCGCCCGTTTTGTTGACGGCGCCGCGGTGCAACACAGAAAGGAACCTGCCCTTCATGCCTATCAACAAACGAGAGAGCCTGCTGTTCACCTTTATCATGTGCTTTTGCATGGTGCTCTGGATGAGCATCTACAACGTTGCCCTGCAGCATGGGGCCATCAACGGCGAGGTCATTGCCGCCGCGTGGCTCGGCTTCCCCGTTGCCTACATTTTTGCCATGTGCTGCGACTGGTTTGTTGCCAGCCCCCTTGCCAAGGGTTTCGCTTTTAAATTCCTGGTCACGCCGGGTAAGAGCTCGCCGCTTGCCATGACGCTCGCCGTCAGCTCCTGCATGGTCGTTCCCATGGTCATCATCATGTCGCTCTACGGCGCGTGCGAGGGCCTGTTCCATATGCCCGGCGGCCCGCTTGCCAATTTGCAGGTGCTGCCGATGATGTGGCTCGTCAACATTCCGCGCAACTTTATCATGGCCCTGCCCTGGAACCTGCTGGTGGCTGGTCCGGTTGCTCGCTTTGTCTTCCGCCGCGCCTTCCCCATGGGAACCGTCTTTGAAGAGCGGCATATGGAGCTCGTGCGCATGCCTGGCGCTCCCGTTGCCGATGCCGTCAATGACGTTGCCGAGGACATGGACGTCGAGCCTGCCTGCTAGACAGCAGCTCAAAACCAAACCGCCAAACGGACCGAAGCGATTCCTTTTTTGTAGACGTTGTCGCGCGGCTACGGGCAGGAAAGGTCCCAACGGTTAACATATACTCCATATGGGTAAAGAGACCAAAGCGCTGCCGCGGGGCGGCGCTTTGCGTTTGAAAAACTAGCTCGTCTAAGAGGAACTAGCATGTTAGACCGTTTTACCGATCGCGCGCGCAAGGTCATGTCCATGGCCAAGCAGGAGGCGCTCGATCTTCACTCAAATAAGGTGGGCACCGAGCATTTGCTGCTCGCGCTTGCCAAGGAGGACGAGGGCATCGCCGCCGAGGCGCTGCGCTCGCTCGATATCTCCTACGACGACATCATGGACACCCTCAAAGAGGTCCAGACCACGGTTCCCGAGCCCAGCGAGGAGACCGAGGCCGCCAAGCTCGCCTTTACGCCGCTCGTCATCAGTGTGATGGAGCGTTCTTTCCGCGTGGCGCGCGAGAACAACCAGACCTACGTGTCGACCGAGCACCTGCTCATCGGCATCGTCGAAGAGGGCAACGGCATGGCCATGGACATCCTCATGCGCCTGGGCGTGTCGTCCGCTTCCATCAAAAAGGCTATCGATAAACTCACCGCCAAGGACCAGGACAAGAAGCGCCCGCTTGCCGGCGCTGGCGCCGGTCGTCCCGGTGCGGGCCTGCCGTTCTTTAGCGGCTCGGATGCCTCCCAGCAAAAGGGGAGTGGTACCGATACGCTTAAGCAGTTTGCCACCAACCTTACGCAGAAGGCGCGCGACGGCGAGCTCGATCCCGTGATCGGTCGCGAAAAGGAAGTCCAGCGCATGATGGAGATCCTTTCGCGCCGTACTAAGAACAATCCGCTCATCCTGGGCGACCCCGGCGTGGGCAAGACCGCCATCGTCGAGGGCCTGGCGCAGCAGATCGCCGCCGGCAATGTGCCCGAGAACCTCATGAACCAGAATATCTGGACGCTCGACCTGCCGGGCCTCGTTGCGGGTGCCAAGTATCGCGGTGAGTTCGAGGAGCGCCTTAAGAACGTGATCCAGGAGGCCACCGACGCCGACGACGTCATCTTGTTTATCGACGAGATGCACACCATCATCGGTGCCGGTTCTGCCGAGGGTTCTATCGACGCGAGCTCCATGCTCAAGCCCGTGCTCGCACGTGGTGCCTTCCAGATTATCGGTGCCACCACGGCCGAGGAATTCCGCAAGTACCTCACCAAGGATCCGGCCTTTGAGCGTCGCTTCCAGACGATTGATGTGGAGGAGCCGAGCGTCGAGGACACGGTCAAGATCCTGACCGCGCTCAAGCCGCGCTACGAGGAGCACCACCACGTGCGCTACACGCAAGGTGCCATCGAGGCCGCCGCGAACCTCTCCAACCGCTACATCCAGGACCGCTTCCTGCCTGATAAGGCCATCGACCTCATCGACGAGGCGGGTGCCCGCGCCCGCATCGCCGCGAACCGCGCACCCGAGCCGGTGCGCGCGGCCGAGCATCGCGTGGAGGAGCTCAAGGCCGCCGCGCAGGAGGCCACCGAGAGCGATGACATGAACAAGGCCGCCGAGATCACCGAGCAGCAGAAGGCTGCCGAGATTGAGCTCGCCGAGGCCAAGGCCGCCTGGACGGCTGAGCTCGATGCCAGCCCGCTCACCATTGACGTGAGCCAGATTGCCGACATCGTGTCCGTGACTTCGGGCGTGCCGGTGTCCTCGCTTACCGAGAGCGAGAGTCGTCGCCTGCTGCAGGCCGAAAGCGTGCTCAAGACCCGCATCATCGGTCAGGACGAGGCTGTCGAGGCTGTTGCCAAGGCCGTGCGCCGCAGCCGCTCGCCGCTCAAGGATCCGCGTCGCCCCGGCGGCAGCTTTATCTTCCTGGGCCCCACTGGCACGGGCAAGACCGAGCTCGCCAAGACGCTCGCTGAGTATCTCTTTGGCAGCAAGGACGCGCTCATCAGCTTCGACATGTCGGAGTTCGGCAGCGAGTTCGAGGTCTCCAAGCTCATCGGTAGCCCCCCGGGCTACGTCGGTCACGACGAGGGCGGCCAGCTCACCAAGGCCGTGCGTCGTCATCCGTACTCGGTCGTGCTGTTCGACGAGATCGAGAAGGCGCACCCCGACATCTTCAACATCCTGCTGCAGGTGCTGGAGGAGGGCCGCCTGACCGATAGCCAGGGCAAGACGGTCGACTTCCGCAACACCGTGATCATCATGACGTCCAACGTGGGCGCCCGCGAGATTGCGCAGGATGCAAGCGTCGGCTTTGGCACCACGGGTGAGCAGGGTCTTTCTTCGAGTGAGATCAAGGGCCGTGCGATGGGCGAACTCAAGCGCCTGTTCCGCCCCGAACTGCTCAACCGTATCGACGACATCGTGGTGTTCCAGAAGCTTTCGGGCGAGAACCTGACCAAGATCGCGCACCTGCTGGTGGACGACCTGCGTCAGCGCCTGATTGCCAACGGCATGAACATTAAGCTCACTGATGCGGCCTACGATAAGATCGTGGCCGAGGGCACCGACCTCACCAACGGCGCACGTCCGCTGCGCCGTGCCATCCAAAAGCTTATCGAGGACCCGCTGTCCGAGGAGCTGCTGGCTGGCGAGTGGGGCGAGGGCGATACCGTCCTGTGCGACGTGGCCGACGGCAAGTTTGTCTTTAGCCACGGCATGGGCGAGATCCCGGCACCGCGTCCGGCGGGCACGCTCGGTGGCGATACCGCCCCGGCGGCACCGCACACCGGCAACGCCGCGCCCGTGAGCGGCGGCGTGAGCTCGGGTCCCGGCGGCATGATGCAAGCCGGTTCCGGCGCGCTGTAGGGCGTAACAAAACCTTGTGTCCACGAGGGCGTTCCAAAGGAGCGCCCTTTTTCTGTTGAAAAGGTCCCTTCGTTCAAAGTAAATCTCATTAAACATACTAATGGCGTATGCATAAACGTTGATCAAGCGTTGAGGTTGGTTGAAGGGTCAAACGTCCCTTCGGCGCGGCTCGTCTAACCTGCTTTATCTTAATAAAGTGGCGTTTCCCCGCCGTTAGCCGATGATGCAAGGGCGCTCGGCGTTTTCGACTGGTTTATGCACGCAAAGTCTGGGAATATACAAGTCGCATGTCTTACTGTCTAACCAGTTGCGCCAAGGAGGCACCATGGACTACAAGATTACCGGTTACGAGCCCGTCCAGCTGTTCCATTACTTTGAGGAGATCAGCGCGATCCCCCGCGAGTCTGGCAACGAGAAGGGCATCAGCGATTTCCTGGTCGCGTTTGCCAAGGAGCGTGGCCTCGATGTATATCAGGACGAGGTCTACAACGTCATCATTCGCAAGCCCGCTTCTGCCGGCGCCGAGAACGCCCCGGCCGTCATGCTCCAGGGCCACATCGACATGGTGTGCGACAAGCTGGGCTCCGTTGAGCACGACTTTACGACCGACGGCATCGACCTGGTCGTCAAGGATGGCGTTCTTACCGCTAACGGTACCACCCTGGGCGCCGACAACGGTATCGCCGTCGCTCTGATGCTCACCGTCCTCGATGACGATTCGATTGCTCACCCGGCCCTCGAGTGTGTGTTCACCACCGATGAGGAGTCTGGCCTGGTTGGTGCCGAGACGCTCGACAAGTCCCAGATCAGCGCCCGCATCATGATCAACCTCGACTCCGAGGAGGAGGGCGTGGCCACCGTTAGCTGCGCCGGCGGCGTCGTCGTTACCTACACCTGCCCCATCGTGCGCGAGCACAAGTCCGGCAGCACTCTTACGCTCGAGATCTCTGGCCTGTTGGGCGGTCACTCCGGCAGCGATATCCACCTGGAGCGCGGCAACGGCAACCTCATCATGGCCCGTATCATCGACCGTCTGATGGTCGCCGGCGAGCCCGCCCTCGTTAGCTTTAACGGTGGCACCAAGGACAACGCCATCAACCGCGAGTGCAAGGCCGAGCTTGTCTATGCCGACCATGCCGCTGCCGAGGCCGGTGCCGAGATCGCCCGTGACATCATCGCCGACGTCAACGCCGAGCTCGAGGTCTTCGACCCCGGCTTTACCTGCACTGTCGAGATTGCCGACGATGTCGAGGTCGAGGCCATGGACGAGAAGTCCGCGCTTGCTCTCATCCGCGCCCTGCGCCTTGCCCCCAACGGCGTGATCCGCCGCAACGTCGCCACCGACGGCTCCGTTGAGGTTTCCTCCAACATCGGCGTGGTCGCCACCTCCGACGACCAGGTCAAGATCATGCTGTCCCCGCGCTCCTCGATCACCTCGCTGCAAAACGAGTTCAAGGATCGCCTGCAGACCCTGGCAGATGTCCTGGGCTTCGACGCCAAGTTCGAGTTTGAGTATCCCGGCTGGAGCTATGCCGAGCATTCGCCGATCCGCGACATCTTCGTCGAGAGCTATCGCGAGCTCTTTGGCTCCGAGCTGCGCATCGAGTCCATCCATGCCGGTCTTGAGTGCGGTCTGTTTGCCGAGGCCCTGCACGGCCTGGACGCCATCGCCGTTGGTCCGACGCTCTCCGATGTCCACACCCCGGACGAGAGCATGGAGCTCGCTTCTTCCGAGCGCTTCTACGAGCTGCTCATCGACGTCCTCAAGCG
>CAKUFW010000092.1 GCA_934650975.1 uncultured Collinsella sp.
GTCGTTTGCGTCTGCGGCAACGTGGGCCAGGAGGAGACCGGCCTGGATGCCAAGAAGCAGAAGGCCCTCGACCTGGGCGTTCTGGACTGTCAGGTGCTCGACCTGCGCGATGAGTTCTCCGATGAGTTCCTGACCAAGGCCATCGCCGCCAACTCCATGTACGAGAACAAGTACCCGCTGCTCTCCGCTCTGTCCCGCCCGCTGCTTGCTAAGAAGCTCGTCGAGGTCGCCCACGAGTTCGGCGCCACCTATGTCGCCCACGGCTGCACCGGCAAGGGTAACGACCAGGTCCGTTTTGAGGCTGCCGTCAAGGCGCTCGACCCCGAGCTCAAGGTTATCGCTCCGGTTCGTGAGTGGGATCTGAAGTGCCGTCCGGACGAGGTCGCCTACGCCCACGCCCACAACGTGCCGGTTCCCGAGGGTGCCAACGACAACCCCTATTCCATCGATGACAACCTGTGGGGTCGCGCCATCGAGTGCGGTCACCTTGAGGATCCCTGGAACGAGCCGCTCGACGACGCCTGGGTTATGACTAAGAACCCCGAGGACACGCCCGATACCCCGACCTACACCGAGATCGAGTTTGAGGCCGGCAAGCCCGTCGCCGTCGACGGCAAGAAGATGAAGCTCTCCGAGATCGTCATCGCCCTCAACAAGATCTCCGGCGACAACGGCTTTGGCCGTCTGGATCTGGTCGAGGATCGTCTGGTGGGCCTCAAGAGCCGCGAGTGCTACGAGGTTCCCGGCGCCCTGACGCTCATCACCGCCCACAAGGCGCTCGAGGACATCTGCGTCGAGGGCGATCTGCTCAAGACCAAGATCAAGCTCGAGCAGGATTGGGCTACCGCCGTGTACAACGGCCAGTGGTACAGCCCGCTCAAGAACGCACTCGACGCCTTTATGGCCGACACCCAGAAGTTCGTGACTGGCACCGTCCGTCTGAAGTTCTTTAAGGGCAACTGCCATGTCGTCGGCCGCAAGAGCCCCTTCAGCCTCTATGACTATGGTCTGGCCACCTACGATCGCGACACCACGTTTGACGAGAAGGCCAGCGCTGGCTTTATCGAGATCGACACGCTGTCGCTCAAGACGTGGGCTAAGGTCCAGGGTCCTAGCTCCGCTGCTGCCCAGGCCTAAGGTTTTTCCTTTCCTTGGTATCCGCGCGGCCCATCCGCGTGATACATAACGGGCGCATGGGGTCCCTACCTTTCGTTATGCTTGCTGACACTTCTTAACATCGGTGGCCCCTACGTTCCGCCCGCATATATGACGCCGCACTTGCGGCTGAGTCCGAGCCCCGCCGGGGTTGTCCGGCGGGGCTCTTGCTATCAATTTGACGGCCTTGTGCCTCTATATATCTGAGGAGTGCCTACTATGTTTGACGCTTTTGCACATGCTTTGCTTTCTCTTTCCCCTGAGCTCGATACCGCAAAGGTGGAGGAAGTCCCCATGAGCCTGAAAGCCTGGATTGATGGTTCGCAGGGCAACATTCGGAGGGAGTCGATGGGCGCCAAGTGCATGGTGCGTCACTTCTTTGCAAATTAGCTCTCTTGCCCCGTGTACGACTGGGGTTGTGCAAAACTAGCGGTTGAAAAATCGCTTTAGCGACATGGCGTATTGCTTTGGGCGCTTGTTTTGGTAATTGGAGAAAGGGGACGGTTCCATGGCTCTTTGGGGCGGTCGTTTTGAGGCGGGAGTGGCCGAGGTCACGCAGGAGTTTGGCGCGTCGCTGCCGGTCGACAAACATCTCTATAAGCAGGATATCGCCGGTTCTAAGGCGCATGCCAAGATGCTGGCGGCCCAGGGCATCATCAGTGCCGAGGATGAGCAGGCGATTGCCGAGGGCCTGACCGGAGTCGAACAGGATATCGATGCCGGCAACTTCACCTTCGATATCAACGACGAGGACATCCATATGTCCATCGAGAGCGAGCTGACGCGTCGCATCGGCGAGGCCGGCAAGCGCTTGCATACCGGACGTTCGCGCAACGACCAGGTGGCGACCGATACGCGCCTGGGCGTCAAGGCGTTGGCCAAGGAGCTCATGGAGGCCAACCTGCAGTTGCGCCACGTGCTGGTGGATGCGGCCAAGAAGTACGACAAGGTGATTCTGCCGGGTTACACGCACATGCAGCATGCTCAGCCCGTGCTGCTGTCACATCATCTGCTGGCGTATTCCTGGATGTTCGCGCGCGACTTTACACGTCTGAAGGCCGCCTTTGATGCCGCCGACAACTGCCCGCTGGGTGCTGCCGCGCTTGCCGGTACGAGCTATCCGCTCGATCGCCAGATGACGGCTGCCGAACTTGGCTTTGCGGGCGTGATTCCTAACTCACTCGATGCTGTTTCCGACCGTGATTTCCTGCTCGATCTGCATTACGCCGGCTCCGTCATGGCGATGCACCTGTCGCGTCTTTCCGAGGAGATCGTGCTGTGGTCGAGCTCCGAATTTGGCTTTATCACGCTTTCCGACTCGTACTCCACCGGCTCGTCCATCATGCCGCAAAAGAAGAACCCCGACTTTGCTGAGCTTATCCGCGGCAAGAGCGGTCGCGTGTACGGCAACCTGGTCCAGCTGCTCGTGACCATGAAGGGCCTGCCGTTGGCCTATAACAAGGATCTTCAGGAGGACAAGGAGGGCGCGCTCGACACGGCCCACACGCTCATGCAGTGCCTGTCCGTTATGGCCGGCATGATTTCGACTTTGACCGTCAACGAGGGCGCCATGGCGCGCGAGTGCAGCGTGGGTCACCTGGCAGCCACCGACGTTGCCGACTACCTGGCTAAGCGCGGCTTGCCATTCCGCGAGGCGCATGCCGTGGTGGGCCACCTGGTCCTGATGTGCGAGAAGCGCGGCTGCAACCTCGAGGACCTGCCGTTTGAGGTCTTCCAGGAGGCAAGCCCGCTCTTTGAGCGCGACATTACCGAGGCGCTCGACATCCCGTCGATTGTCGCCGCGCGCACGACCGAGGGCGGTACCGCCCCTGCTGCCGTTGCCGTGCAGTTGGGACGCGCTGAGGCGCAGCTTGCGGCCGATGAAGGCGTGTTTGGCTCGTTGACCAAGGTCGTCGAGATGGGCCACGGAGCTAATTAGCTTATTGGATGCGTCTGTCTGGTGTGTTCATCATATCTTGCCTTTACGGGTGCCCGCTACGGTGGGCGCCCGTTTTGTTATAGAGAAGGAAGGAGCTTGTCGAGAACTTTTGTAGGACATTTGCGCAGGTTGTGAAGGGGGTGCGTTCACGGGCGGCAATCGACCGTCCGTTCTGTTCGGTGCAGTTGGAAGTGGGGCGGATGGTACTCTAGTCGGGCTTCGGAACAGAAGTGACACATATGGAGCGCTTCAATAAATAATAACGCTTCAATAAACGGCTTTTTGTTTAACTGCAGCTAGAACTCTGTTACGATGCAGTCCAGGCGGGTGCCGGAATGGGACTTGGGCACGCGCGAACCTACTTGAAAGGCTACCTTATGGCTATCGAGAAGACCTTCATCATGATTAAGCCCGACGCCGTGCGCGATCGCAAGATCGGCGAGATTGTTGCCCGCATCGAGCGCAGCGGCCTTGTCATCGAGCGCATGGAGATGACCATGCTCGAGCGCGCTACCGTCGAGGAGCACTACGCTCACCTGGCAGACAAGCCCTTTTTTGGCGGCCTTTGCGACTTTATGACGAGCGGCCCGGTCGTCAAGATGGTCGTTTCCGGTCTTTCTGCCGTCTCCAAGATGCGCACCCTCATGGGCGCTACCAACCCGCTTGATGCCGCCCCCGGCACCATCCGCGGCGACTTTGCCGTCGATGTCAACGCCAACGTGATCCATGGCTCCGACTGCCTGGAGAACGCCGAGATCGAGATCAAGCGTTTCTTTGGCTAAACCAGCTTTGACTCCTTAAAGCTGTTAGCGTGTGGCTTGGGCGCCGCGGAACTCCATCCGCGGCGCTCTTTTTATGCCGGTAGATTTTTGGGACATGCCTAGAAATCTACCTTTTCGCGATCGGCGTGATACGAGGTGGATTTCTAGGCATGTCCCAAAAATCTGCTGAAGGGCCCACCCGGATGTGTTCCGAGCGGGCCCCTTGCCGTTAGTTTGTGGCGTTGTGTGCCCTAGGCCTCGTCGACGACCTTGAGGCCGCGGGTCTGATCGATCTCGTTGAGGAGGTTGACGCGGCGCTCGTGGCGGCCGCCCTCAAACTCGGCGTCGAGCCACTCGTCGACAATCATCTTGGCGAGCTCGGAGCCCACGACACGGGCGCCAAAGGCGAGCACATTGGTGTTGTTGTGCATGCGCGAGAGCTTGGCGCTGAAGGGCTCGGAGCACACGACGGCGCGAACGCCCTCGACCTTGTTGGCGGCCAGGCTGATGCCGACGCCGGTACCGCAGATCAGGATGCCCAGGTCGACGTCACCGTTGGCAACGGCCTTACCCACCTTGTAGCCGGCGATGGGGTAGTCGAAGCTCTCGGAGGTGTCGGTGCCAAAGTTCACGACCTCGCAGCCGCGCTCCTTCAGGTGCTCGGAGATGATGTTCTTGAGCTCGACGGCGGCGTGGTCGTTACCGATACCGATCTTCATGGATGGTTCCTCTCTGGTCCGTGCGGCGGAATTGCTAAAGGTTTTACCGCGTTCGACTGCATGATAGCGCGACTTTTGCGTAAACACTCGGGCGTTTTTTGGTCAAACGCTTTAGCATGCAACATGACCGGCTTTTCATGAATGAATGCCGTCGGATTGCGCTTGAACGCCGTCCGTCGGAACCATGGTTGCGGTTTTTGATGCATTGTTATCAAATAAAAGAGCTAACTATTATCGAGAGTACAGTCCGTTATGTAAGCAGGAGATACCTATGTCTACCGATTCCATTCGCGATGCCGCTTTTTGCGATGTCTTGAACCGTGAGCTTGTCTGTGCGCTCGGCTGCACCGAGCCTATTGCCGTTGCCTATGCAGCGGCGCTGGCGAGCCAGACACTCGGTTGCGAACCCGATCATATGGACGTTGCCTGCTCGGGTAACATCATCAAGAACGTTAAGAGCGTGACCGTGCCTAATTCGGGCGGTATGCACGGTATTGAAGCGGCGGCCGTACTGGGTGCCGTGGGCGGTGACGCCAAGAGCGCGCTCGAGGTGCTCGAGAGCGTTAACGACGAAGATCGTGCTCGCGTGGCCGAGCTCCTCGCCGATGCCGGTTACTGCGATGTGTCGCTTGTCGAGGGTGTGCCCAACCTCTACATCAAGGTGACTGCCACAGCCGGGGGCCATACCGCGGTCGTCGAGATTACCGACCACCACACCAATGTCACGTGCCATACGCTCGACGGTATTCCGGTGTGCGGCAAGTCGGCGGGGGAGTGCGCCGCCTGCGCCGAGCGCGTCGTGGCCGAGCGTGCGGCAGATAACGCCGACACGCCCATGTCGATTGAGTCCATCATCGACTTTATCGAGGACGGCGACATCGAGGGCGCCCGCACTGCCGTTGAGCGCCAGATTGAGCTGAACGGCGCGATCAGCGACGAGGGTCTGGCGCACGCTTGGGGTGCCGAGGTGGGCCGTACGCTGCTGGGCGCTCGTGCCGATGACGTCGCCTGCCGTGCCCGTGCCCGTGCGGCCGCCGGGTCCGACGCCCGCATGAACGGCTGCGCGCTTCCGGTTGCCATTGTGTGCGGCTCGGGCAATCAGGGCATTACCTGCGCCTTGCCCGTTATGGAGTATGCTGAGTACCTGCGCTGCGACCACGAGCGCCTGGTGCGCGCCGTGATGCTGTCCGATCTTATCGCTGTGCATATCAAGAGTTATATTGGTGCGCTCTCGGCGTTTTGCGGTGCTATTTGCGCCGCGTGCGGCGCCGGCGCTGCGATTACCTGGCTGTGCGGTGGCACGCGTGAGCAGATTGGCGCTACCGTTTCCAACACGCTCGGAAACGTGGGCGGCATCGTGTGCGACGGTGCTAAGGCGAGCTGCGCGGCCAAGATTTCGGCGGCTGTTGATGCGGCGATTCTGGGTCACGATATGGCCATGCAGGGCCGTGGCTTCCGCGCCGGCGAGGGCCTCATTCAGGACACCGTCGAGCAGACGATTGCCAGTATGGGCTACGTGGGCCGCGTAGGCATGAAAGACACTGATGTCGAAATCCTCAACATTATGATCGGAAAGACGCAGGTTGACTGCTAAGTAAAAAGTTGCGGTGATATAGTTCCTAGATTTGCCCCTGCGGGGGCTCAATCAGGAACTATTTCACCGCAACTGCGTTGGAGCTTTAACGCCTACGACAGCTCGTTGGCTATTTGGTGTTCGTAGAAGGCTTCTACTACGGCGTTGAAGTCGCGGGCGAAGTCTTCCATGGTGCCGCGCCAGGTGGCACGTCCGGGCTTTCCCTGACCGACATAAGCGGTCTGGATGCCGCAGTCGGGGCTGGGGAAGTCGCGTTTGGGGTCGTTGCCCACCATAAGGACCTCGTGCGGCTCTAGACCCATGACCTGCAGCTGCTCCAAATAGTAGGTGGCATCGGGCTTGCAGCGGGTGGCGTTTCCCATGTGCGTCACGAGCTCAAAGGGTGCATCGGTCAGTTCGCCCCAGCCCATGCGGCACTCGATGGCACCCTGAGGAAAGCTGGGATTGGTAAAGAGTGCGCAGCGCAAGCCCGCGTCCTGCACAGCCTGGAGTGCGGCGTGTGCGCCCGGCATAGCATGGGCGTTGATGACGTCGTCATTCTTGTGGGGAAGAACTTCGCGGTCGTAGTAGGTAAACGCCTCGTAGATGAGGGGATCGGAGAGACAGATGCCGCACCGACGCTCAACCTCTTCTTGGTAGAACTCAAGATTGGTGCGATTGTCCGTGCCGCTGCGGCGATTGGCGTTGAGGTCGACCAGGATGGTGCCGAGGCGCGCCATCGTGCCACCGCGGCTGCGTCGCCCGATGTCCGCGAGCATCGATGAGGCATCCTTAAAATAGCGAAGGATGAACGCATTGAGGTTGATGCTAAGAAGCGTCTCGTCCATATCGAAAACGACTGCTTTGAGCACGCGGGCACCTTTCTCGAAATATCGTTCCAGAATCGTTAGCTCCGGATACTTTACCCCAAAGCCGAATGCCTGGCTGCTTATCGTCAAGTTGCTGAGACGTGTGTTCATAAGATTGCGAAAAAGTCTCCATACGAGTAAAAAAACGCAGTTCGCGCTTGAAATCGAAGTAATTTCCCCGTAATCTATACGAACGTGATTGCATAAGCGTCACATTAGTATCTGTCGGCTCCCGAGTGTTCCTAAACGTTGTGTGCTTGTCGCACCCTTCTGTAGGTCCTAGCAAT
>CAKUFW010000093.1 GCA_934650975.1 uncultured Collinsella sp.
TTGGTGTCGGGCACAAAGGTGGCGTCGCGCAAAAAGCCGGCGATGGGCTGACCGCCCTTGCCGTCGAGCGCGGGCTGGATCAGGTCCTTGATATGCGCGATGCCCGCCACGTTGTCGGGATCCTCGTGGTAGACGGGGATGCGGCTAAAGCCGGTTTGACGCATGGTGGACAGCACGTCGGCGACCGTCTCGTCGTCCTCGCACATGGTGGTGTCCACGCGCGGCACCATGACCTCGCGAGCCACGGTGTCGCCCAGGTCGAAGATCTCGTGGATCATGCGCTTTTCCTCGTCGAGCAGGTCGTCCTGCTCCGAGACCATGTACTTGATCTCTTCTTCCGAGACGTTCTGGCGGTCGTCGGCGCTCTTGATGCGCAGGATGCGGGCCAGGCCGTCGGAGCAAGCGCCGGTCAGCCACACGAGCGGGCGGGCAATCTTTTGGAACACGGAGAGCGGCCCCACGACCTGCTTGGACACACCTTCGGCGTTGGCGAGGCCGATGCGCTTGGGCACGAGCTCGCCGATCACGATGGACACGAAGGCGACCGCGACGGTGATGATGACCGGCGCCAAGCCGCGCGCGATGGCGGAAAGCGGCGCGATGCCAAAGCTCATGAGCCACGTGGCGAGCGGGTCGGACAGGCTCGTCGAGGCAACGGCAGACGAGGCGAAACCCACAAGCGTAATGGCGACCTGGATGGTGGCCAGCAGCTGGTCGGAGTCGGCGGCGAGCTTAATGGCGCGCTCGGCGCGCTTGTCGCCCTCCTCGGCCTCGTGCTCCAGCACGGCGCGTTTGGCCGTGGTGAGGGCCATCTCGGACATGGAGAAGTAGCCGTTGATGAGGGTCAGAACGAGGGTGGTGATAAGGGAGATGGTTATGTCCATCGGGAGTTTCTCGAACCTCCAAGATTCGGGATGTTGACAGGAGACGTAGGCGGCGGATAGGGCAATTGCGCCCAGCGGTTGTCCGGATGGATCTGCGGGCGCAGGCGCGGTCGCTAGATTACGAAGAGGATCACCGCCATGAACTGGAAGATGCTGCCGGCGAGCACCCACAGGTGAAACACGCTGTGCAGGTAGCGCACGTTTTTGGCGATGTAGAACGGCACGCCCACGGTGTAGCACACGCCGCCGACGGCGAGCAGGGCAAGCGCGACGGGGTTTAGCAGCGCCACGAGCGCAGGTAGTTTAAAGACAACGAGCCAGCCCATCAACAGGTAGACCAGGCCACTTACCCAGTGCGGTTGACGCTCGCGCAAAAAGCACTCGAGTGCGATGCCGATAATGGCAATGGCCCACACGGCAAAGAACAGCACTGGGCCGCCGTCGTTTGCCAACGTGATAAGGCAAAACGGCGTATAGCTGCCCGCAATGAGCAGGTAGATGCAGCTGTGGTCGATAATGCGGAACACGCGCTTGGCGCGCTCGGGCTGAATCGCGTGGTAGAGCGTGGAGGCCAGGTATTCGAGGATGATGCTGACGCCGTAGACGATGGCCGCGGCCATGTGTGCCGGCCCGCCGCCGCGCAGGGCGGCGAATACGATCAGAAGTACGAGGCCTGCGATACCCAGCAGGCAGCCGACACCATGGGTGACGGAGTTCATAATCTCCTCGCCCACCGTGTACTGCGGGACGGCCGCGGCCTTAGGTCGCGGCTTGGAACTGTCGCTCGAATCGGACATGCCGGTTACATCCTCCAACGTAAATGGTTCTCAACACTATATCAAAGCGTATGGGTACGTGCGAAATTTGCACCTTACGTGACCCTTTGTTTACCCATTCTTTGCTTGTTGACGCATCAACGGCGAACATCCATAATGCGCTTGCATTAAATGTTGATGTATTAACATCTTATAGGAGAGCGATTTATGGCTCAAAATACACGCCCCCACCGAGGGTTCAAGATCGGTCTGGCCGTTGCCGTGGTGCTCGTTGCCGCCCTGCTCGGATTTGCCGGCAACTTCTTGTTCGACTTTGCCCTGAACCCCCAAGCGCCGTACACCATGAAGATGATGCAGGACGGAAAGGACGCCGGAAAAGGCGAGCAGATGGATGCCGAGGAGACCGAGGCACGAGCGTGGTTTAAGCAGAACCGCGAGAGCAGCAGCCTCACCGCGGATGACGGGACCGAGCTTGCCGCTTGGTATTTTGCCGCACCGGAGAGCACCCATGACTACGCCGTCTGCCTGCACGGATATACGAACGAGCCCATCGGCATGGCACGATACGTCAAGCGCTTCCACGACCGCGGTATGAACGTGCTCGCGCCTGCCGCCCGCGCCCACGAGCGCTCTGGCGGTGACTATATCGGCATGGGCTGGCCCGAGCGACTCGATGTCGTCGCGTGGATCGAGCGGATTGTTGCGGCAGACCCCAAGGCGCGCATCCTGGTCTTTGGCGAATCGATGGGTGCGGCAACCGTCATGAACGTGGCGGGAGAATCTCTGCCGGCAAACGTGAAGTGCATTATCGAGGACTGCGGCTACACGAGCGTTTGGGACGAGTTCTCCCTGCAGCTCAAGGACGTATTTGGCTTGCCCAGTTTTCCGTTGCTCGATGTGGCCAATCTGGTGTGCAACGTACGTGCAGGCTACGACTTTCATAAGGCCAGCAGCGTGGAGCAGCTCAAGCGTGCAACGGTTCCCATGCTCTTTATCCACGGCGACCAGGATACCTTTGTGCCGTACAGCATGCTCGACCAAAACTACGAGGCGTGCGCCAGCAAGGTCAAACAAAAGCTCACCATCCACGGCGCCGCCCACGCCAAGAGTGCGCAGGTCGACCCCGAGCTCTACTGGAGCACGGTCAACGGCTTCCTCGACAAGAATTTCTAGGCAAATAGCAGCGTCTGCGACCCTTCATGACCCTATGATTTCGGAAGTGCGGGGAAAATCTCGGAGAGCTCGACCAGACCGCGGTTTTACCAACAATTTATCAGGGGTTTTGTTGTCAAAAATGGGCTTGTGGTCGGCGGTATTCGATTTTTCCCCGCACTTCCGAAAAACCGCCCGTGAGCGCAGCGCTCACGGGCGGTTTTAGTTTACGTTACGCAACAAAAATGCGCGATTTGTCCAATAGTCTGGCGCTACTTGACCTCGATGAGCTCGTACTCGCTCGTGCCCAGGCCGATCTTCTCGGCGTGCGCGATGCACGCGCGCCAGTCGGTGTCGGGATGCGTGATGCAGAAGGGGTCGTGCGCCTGCTCGCCCTCCAGATGCTCGTGGTTATGTTCCATCTTAGCGGCGCTGTCGGTGAGCTCGGTGTTGGGCAGCGGCTCGGATGCCATGACGGCATCGGCGCAAGCCTGGTCGATGGCAACCGGGTCGAAGCTCGCGAACATGCCGATGTCGTTGACGATAGGCGTGTCGTTCTCGGGATGGCAATCGCAGTTGGGGCTAATGTCCATGGCGAGCGAAATGTGGAAGCTCGGGCGGCCGTCGACGATGGCCTTGGTGTACTCGGCGATCTTGTAGTTGAGCACGTCGGCCGCGGCGTCATAGTCGGGCTTGATGCAGTCTTGGTTGCACGCCGCAATGCAGCGTCCGCAGCCCACGCAGCGATCGTGGTCGATGGCGGCAACGTGAACCGTGCGGGTGCTACCGTTGGCAAGCTCGCGCTCACGCGTGTCGTCAAACGAGACGGCGTTGTGCGCGCAGATGCGCTCGCAGGCACGGCAGCCCACGCAGTTGGTGGTATCGACGCTCGGCTTGCCGGCGGCGTGCTGCTCCATCTTGCCGGCGCGGCTGCCGCCGCCCATACCCAGATTCTTCATGGCGCCGCCAAATCCTGCCTGCTCATGGCCCTTAAAGTGGGTGAGGCTGATCACGATATCGGCATCCATGAGCGCCTGGCCGATCTTAGCCTCGTGCACGTACTCGCCGCCCTCGACCGGGACGAGCGCCTCGTCGGTGCCCTTGAGGCCGTCGGCGATGATGATCTGGCAGCCCGTGGCATACGGGGTAAAGCCGTTCTGGTAGGCGGTGTCGATGTGCTCGAGCGCATTTTTGCGGCTGCCGACGTAGAGCGTGTTGCAGTCGGTAAGGAAGGGCTTGCCGCCCAGCTCCTTGACGACATCCGCGACGGCGCGGGCGTAGTTGGGACGCAAGAAGCTCAGATTACCCAGCTCGCCAAAGTGAATCTTGATAGCGACGAACTTGTTCTCAAAGTCAATCTGCTCGATGCCAGCGCGACGGATGAGGCGCTTGAGCTTGTCGAGCTGGCTCTCGCGAGCATGCGTGCGCAGGTTGGTGAAGTACACCTTGGCCGGCGCGGCGGGTGCAGTTGCGGTCATAGATCTATCCCCTCGGTCTATATGGCGTTACAGACATAAGAGGATGGTACCCATTGGAGTAGGGTCAAAGTCAAGCACGGCGGCGGGCCACCCGGCAGTTAGGGACGTTCCTTTCCTGCCGGCAGTTGGGGACAGTCCTTGCCAGCCCTGCCGGCGAGTCGGCGAATCGGCAAAGACTGTCCCCGATGACTAGTCATTTAAGTCTGTCCCCAATGGCCACTCTTGATCATTTAAGCCTGTCCCCAATGACTACCCGATGACTACTCTTGCACCTTGAGGGCCTCGGCCAGGCTGACGCGCTTGATGGAGCGCGTGTGCAGCAGCGCCACGACCAGGTAGGTCGCAAAACCAATGCCCACGCACGCCGCCATGGACCAAGCGGGCACGTAGATCTCGATATTGCCGTTGTAGGCGAGCAGCATCGAGCGGAAGATGGCCGTGAGCGAGCCGATGATCACGGGCAGGCTCAGCACGAGCGACGCCGCCACGCACAGCGTTATCGAGCGGATGTACAGGTGCGAGATCTCGCCGTCGCGATAACCAAAGACTTTCATGTAGCTGATCGAGCGAGCGCTGTGGTCGATCACGGCCTTGGTCAGCAGGTACATAAACAGCAGGAAGATGAACACCGCGAGCCCGACCATCATGCCGATCATGTCGCTCATCATGCCGATAAACTGGTCGCCCACGGCGCGCATGTCGTCGGGCGTGGTGTCGCCGGCAAAGTAACGCGCGTCGAGGTTGAGCTTCTCGTCGCTCACGTAACCGTTAAAGTAGGCGGGGTCGTTGCCGAACAGCTCGTTAAAGCCGTCGATGCTCATATAGATATTCATGTCCGACTTGGAGCCCCAGGTGGCGTCCTTGCCCTCGTACTCAAGGGAATAGTCCTTGCCCTCGTACTTGTCGTGGAGCGTGACCTTCTGCCCCTCGCTCCAGCCAAACTTGTCGAGCAGGCCGCCGCCAAAGACGACGCGCCCGTCGCCCACATCGAGGTCCTTCCAGTAACGCGAATCGGGCGAGACGCCGTAGATGGAGATCGTCTCCTGCCCATTTCCGTCGCCGCGGTCGTATTGCAACTGGTAAACAGCGTATTTCTCGGCCTGCGCAATCTTCGCCGCACCGTTGTCGGTCGTATTGACGGGATGAATGTCGTCGTTGTCGGTATCGATCTTCGAGGCCTTCTCGATCAGGTTAATGGTCTCGTCGCGGTCGCAGCCAAGAGCATAGGCAAGATCGTCGAGGCATGCGTAAAGCGCGTCCTTCTTATCCTGAACCGTTGCGAGCGCGTCCTGCGCCGCGGCCAGGTTCTCGGCAGACGGAGAGTTGGTCGCGGCATCGGCAGCCGTCTGCGCGGCATCGACCGCGTCGTCAAGCTCGTCATCTGCATCCTGAGCGGCAGAAAGCAGCGCGCCGTCGACCGACCGCAAACGCTCGAGCGCCGACCACTGTTCGCGCTCCTCGGCGGTGCCCTCAAGCTCCAGCGGCGCCTTGAGCGTGTACTGATGCTCGGCAACCAGGCTCGTTTCCAGATTATCCGCGTAGTGGGTCATCGTGGGCAGAATCGCCAGGCCAAAGAGGAGCAGCAGCGACGCAAACGCTATTCCTACGAAGAGCGTGGCGAAGTTGCCCAGGTTGCGCAGGAAGATGCGCAGGCGGAAGCGAGAGACAAAGCCCATGCGCTCCGGAAGCTGAAAACCGCGCTTGGTGCCCGACTTGCCGCCTGCCTCGTGACGAAGAAACTGCAGCGGGGTCTTGCCCATCTTGCGCATCAGGCCCACGAGCGTAATGAGGATGAGCGCGGCGGCGGGAACCACGGCGCACTTCACAAAGATCTCCCAGCTCCAGTACACCTGGAAGGGCGGCAGGCTGTACGAGCCGTAATAGAGGCTGCGCATGGGCTCGGTAAAGAACGCAACGCCGAGCGCGGTGCCCAACAGCGACGCGACAACGCCCACGACGGCGGGAAGCGCAAGGTAGTGCAGCACAATCTCGCGGCGGCGATAGCCGCTGGCGAGCAGCGTGCCGATGATGGCACTCTCCTCCTCGATGGTGGCGTCGGTGAGCACCACAAAGACGAACGCCATGATCACGATGATGATGTCAAGCAGCGTCGTCCACATCATGGAGTCGCCGTCCACGTCGTCGCGCGCATAGCCAATGCCCTGGTTGGAATCGGCATCGGTCAGGTCGTCCACGCGCGCATCGGCATCCGTCAGCGCCTCGACCATATCCTGCTCGGCATCGATACGGTCCGCAGTGGAGAGGTCGCGGTCGCTAAAGGTAAAGGAGTAGGTGTAGGCGGGCGCGCCGCCGGCGTCCTCGAGCGCGGCAAAACCGGCGTCGGTGACCTCGGCCACGCCATAGGTGATGGTGTTCACCGTAAAGTCGGAATTGTTGAGGAACAGCGCTTGGCTATCGGGCTGGGTCATGATGCCGCAGATGGTGTAGGTGCGTCCCTCGAGCTTCACCTTATCGCCCACGGCAAGATCGTTGTTGGTGGCAAAGACGCGGTCGATGGCCACCTCATCGTCCGCGCGGGGCTGCTTGCCTTCGCAGTAGGACGCGATGTTGACCTTGGTGCGGTGCGCGTAGGTGCGCAGGGTGCGCTTGGTGCCGTCATCGCCGGACGCCTTTTTGATGATGGCATCGATGGAGAAGTCCTTGTAGAGCGTGATGCCACCGACGTCGTTGGCCGCGTCCTCAGCAGCCTTGAGCTGGTCGTCAGTGGCCTCGAACGCCGTGGTCAGACGACCGTCCTCGATCGTGTACGCGTCGCGCATGTCGTCGATAAGGCAGCCGATGGAATGTGCCGCGAGCAAAAAGCCCGACGTGAGGGCGATGCTTCCGCACATAAGCAAGAAGATGCCCAGGTACTTGCCGATATTGCGGCGCAGCTCGCGCGGGAGTCGTTTTGCGAGAGGTGACATGGCGCCGCCTACCAATCGAGCTCGGCGGCCGCGACGGGCGACTCGTTGAGC
>CAKUFW010000094.1 GCA_934650975.1 uncultured Collinsella sp.
GTTACAGAGATTCACGGGGCTCTGCAAGTAACCCGTCCATATTACCCCGCTCGCCGCCCGAGTCAACAGGTATTTTGACTCCGACCAGAGTTTCTGCACATGTCGTCCACGGGCCGTAGTGTTGCGGCGCTAGCGCTCGACGAATGCCTCGATGGCGGCCAGCATGCGCTTTGCCTCCTGGCGGCCCTGAATATACAGGTCGAGCAGCTTTGCCGGGTCGTGCTCAACATGGCCGACCTCGACCGGCTTTTGCGGAGCGACGACCAGGGCACGGCCCTCACGCTCATACTTCCACAGGTGCATGCGCTGGATGTTGTAGCGGTCGTGACGCGTCTCGATGGCCTCGAGCAGGTAGGGGTAGTCGGCATAACGCGCACGCGCGGCAGGCATAAACTCGTAGGGCTTCTTTTCGTACGAGCGGTCCTGCGTGACAATGACGATCGCGCGGTCGAAGCCCGCCTCCTCCAGCACGTGCTCGATGGGAACCGAATCGGCCACACCGCCGTCGACGTATTTATGCCCGTCGATCTCGACCGGCGGCGTCACCAGCGGCAACGAGGTCGAAGCGCGCACAGCGTCGAGATCGAGCACGGCGCTTTTGACCGGCAGGTAGGCAGCGGTTCCAAAGAGCATGTCCGTCGCGACAGCATACATCTCGATGGGGCTGGCATCGAACGTCTCGTTATCAAAGGGATCCAGGCGGTCCTGGACGTCGTTGAAGATAAAGTCGTAGCCCACGATAGAGCCCGTGGACGCAAACGACGCCGCACCCATGTAGCGGTTGTCGTTGCAGAAGGTCAAATTGACTCGGTTGGTGCGGCCGATCTGGTGTGACTTGTAGTTGACGCCGTTGAGGGCTCCGGCCGACACGCCGTACACCGCCGGGATCTCGACGCCGGCCTCCATGAGGACGTCGAGCACGCCGGCGGTAAACTGCCCGCGAAAACTACCGCCCTCCAAGACGAGCGCGACCTTGCCGGCGTTCTTTGCCTTATCTTCTGCAGTCATGTTGACCTCCTGCCGTTGCGTTTTGGCCTTCTTCTACCCAGTTTTGGGATGGCAGGTGCGCTGGTTTTGGAGTTGAGGGGCGGGAGCGGAAAGCTCGTCCCATTTTGAGAGCTGATTCCGGGACACAGTTTCCGCTTGAGCAACCATCCGGAAAGCATATCCCGTTCTAAGCACGGATTCTGGGATGCACTTTCCACTTGGACCGCCATTGGGAAAGCGCGACCCATTCTGAACGCGAATTCTGGGACGCGGTTTCCGCCTGGACAGCCGTCGGGAAAGCACATCCCACTTTGGGCGCCGAGGTCCCCGTGCCTAGGCCAGTCGCTTGATTACCTTGGCAGGAACGCCCGCCACCACGCAGTTGTCCGGTACATCCTTGTTGACGACCGCACCCGCGGCGACCACTACGTTGTTGCCGATGGTCACGCCGCCCGTGATGACGCAGTTGCCCCCGATCCACACGTCATCGCCGACCGTGATGGGCTTGGATATTGCAAGACGATCCCGCCTGCCCTCCGGCTCCATCGGGTGCCCGGTCGTAGCGATGAGCGTGCCGGGGCCGACCATGCAATAGTCGCCGAAGGTCACGGGGGCACCGTCGAGAATGGTCACGTTAAAGTTGGCGGTGAACCTCTTTCCCACGCAGATGTTCTTGCCGTTATCGCAGTGGAATCCGGGCTGTATATCCAGCTCCTCCCCTGCCTGCCCGAGCAACTCACGTGCCGCCGCCTCGCGCCCTGCGGCATCAAGCGGGTCGACAGTGGCAAGCGCCGCGCATCGGGTGGACGCCGTGTCCTTCATCTCGACAAGCTCCGGGTCGTCGTAGCGATACGGCATTCCGGCTTTCAGCTTCTCCATCTCTGTCATTGTCACAGCACGCTCCTTAACGGTAGCTGCGCTCGAACATGCCGAGCACGTCCTCGTCGGTCAGCCTCACCGGGTCGGCTTCGTTGTTGCCGCCCCATACCTCGTGGTACTTCTTTACCACGCCGGGAAGCTCCTCACGTGTTATTCCGTAGTCGCTCATCTTAAGGTTGGCGCAATTCACGTCGGCGATTAACTTATCGAGCGCAGCAATAAAGTCCGCACCGCCCGTCGCGCCCTCCACGCCCATGGCGCGTGCCATCTTGGCCATCTGTCCCTCGCAGCACCTGGCCTGCGCGAAGAAGTCAAAGTACTCGTGGCTTATCATGATGAGCCCGGCGCCGTGCACCAGCTCCGGATGGGCGCTGCCGAGCGCGTGCTCCATCGTGTGCTCGGACGTACACAGCATGTAGTAGCCGGCCAGCGTATTGGCGATAGCCATGTTGTTGCGAGCCTCCTTGTCGGAGCCGTCCGCCACGGCGCGAGGCAGGTACTTGGCGATAAGCTCGATAGCCTTTATCGCGAACATCTCGCCCACGACATGCTCGTTCACGTTGATGACCGACTCAGCAGCATGGAAGAACGCATCCATGCCCTGCCAGGCGGTAAAGGTGGGAGGAACACTCATCATCAGACCGGAGTCGACCACAGAAAGTGTCGGGTACATAGAGGCGTAGCCGGTCTTCTCCTGCGTCTCGTCGTTGCTGATCACCGACCACATGTCGACTTCCGAGCCGGTGCCCGCACTCGTGGTGATGCACACGAGGGGCAGGGGCGCGGCCTCGGGGATGCGTTGGCCTCCGGATACGGAGGGAGCGTAATCCCAACAAGAGCCTTCGTTGGTAGCCACGAGTGTAATCGCCTTCGCGGCGTCCATCACCGAGCCACCGCCGAGCGCAACCACGAAGTCGCAACCCTCGCGCACCGCGCATGCGGCAGCGTCATCGACGTTGCCCGCCGTGGGGTTGGGGCGGATCTGGTCGAACAGCACATGGGAAACGCCCGCAGCGTCCAACTCCGACACCAGCGCATCGAGCTGGCCGTGGCGCTTCATCGATCCTCCCCGGCTGATGGCGATGAGCGCCTTCTTGCCGGGAAGATTCTCCTCGTGGAGCTTCTGCAGCGACCCCGCGCCGTACAGAATGCGGGTGGGGATGTCGTATACGAACTGGTCAATCATGTTCTCTCCTTTGCTATATCCGAGATACCGCTATGATATATTCATTGTATTTAAGTTATTTACTTTATTTTCATTAAGTGAACAGGTCGATGCACAATGAGATTGAAGAACAAAGACATAGCGCAGATGCTCGGCATATCCGCAACGGCGGTGTCTCTAGCCGTCAACGGGCACCCGGGCGTCTCTGCCGAGACAAGGCGCAAGGTGTTAGAGCTTGTCAACGAGCGTAACGCCGCCGCCATGGCGGACGCCCGTCGCGACCGTTCACTCCTTCTTGTGGTGCACAAGGAGACGGGCGAGGTAATAAACGACCTGCCGTTCTTCTCGAACCTTGTCGAAACAGTGCAGGCAGAGGCGCACCGACTGGGGCTGCCGCTTACGCTCGTGCACTATCTACCCGGACAGGACTTCGAAGAGCACCTTGGGTACGTGCGCAGCCTCGGCGCCGACGGGATGGTGCTCGAGGCGACCGAGCTGGACGAGGCCCGCCTGCGTCGCTACCTGGAGCTTGGCCTTCCAACCGTGCTGCTCGATGGCTACTTTGACCTCATCGCCGTGGACGCCGTGACGCTTGACGACCAGACTTCGATGCTTCGGGCGTACGCGCACGCCGCCGAGATGGGGCACACAGACATCGGGTTCCTAGCGGGCATCCCACGAATCAATAACTTTGAGCACCACCTTGATGGCTTCCGCAAGGGCATAGAGCGCTTCGGCCACGCCAACGCAAACCATCCGGTGATCGAGCTGCCCTGCCAGCTGGACGCGGCATACGATGCCATGCGTCGATTCCTCGACGCACCGCCCGACGACTTCGAGATGCCCTCTTGTCTCATCGCAGACCTCGACAACATTGCCGTCGGGGCGATGCGGGCGGTGCAGGACGCAGGCTACACCGTGCCGGAAGACGTGTCGTTTATAGGCTATGGCAACACGAACGCCTCTCTTGTCTGTCGGCCCGCGCTCACGTCCACCCAGATTAATATGTACGACTCGGGACGCATGGCGGTGCAGAGGCTCGCCGACATGCTCGACCACCCCGAGCGCCATGCGGTCTCCACCACGTTTGTGTCGTCGGAGCTGGTTCTGCGCGATAGCGTTAGGGAAATTGTATAGGGCAACAGCCCGGCTTCGGCCAGCTGCCCGCGCCCTGCACAGAGTTCGATTCTCCGCGGTGTTGGGGATGCCCGGGCGCGGGGCATGGCAGGCTGAAAGTCGAGCGACATCGCATCCGTATTGGGTCGGGGCCTTGCGCGGAGAATCCGCGTATTTGCTCCGCAAATCCGCACCGGCTTCGGCCGGCTGCCGCCGTCCTCGCCCGCGGGCTAAAAACGCTTACGCGTTTTCCTAACGCCCGCGCCCTGCATAGAGTTCGATTCTCCGCGGTGCGGGGGATCCGTTGATGGGCTGAGGCCGGGGTTAGGCGCTGGATCGACATCGCATCTATACTGGGCCGATAGTTTGCGCGGAGAATCCGCGTATTTGCTTCGCAAATCCGCACCGGCTTCGGCCGGCTGCCGCCGTCCTCGCCCGCGGGCTAAAAACGCTTACGCGTTTTCCTAACGCCCGCGCCCTGCATAGAGTTCGATTCTCCGCGGTGCGGACTAGAAATAAAAAGGCAGGTAGATATTGGTATCTACCTGCCTGTAACTATTGGTGGAGGCGCGGAGAATCGAACTCCGGTCCACGAAAGCCCCCTGATTGGCATCTCCAAGCTCAGTCGCTGGTTTAGTCTCGGACGCTTTGCGCGCAGCGACACGCTCGCGGCGTCCTAACCGGTTCGATCTTAGCCCGCGCCATACCGATTACGTGCGCAGGAGCATTCCCCTAAAATGACGTCGCGCCGGTGTCGGGGAAATCACCGGGTTGACGCGCCGCTATAAACTAAGCAGCGAGAGCCATAGGCTCAAAAGAAGAGTTGTTGTCAATTCAATTTGACGGTACCCCTGTTTAACGAGGCGAGGAGACCTCGGCTTGCTTCCTCTCTCAGAGCTATCGTGTCGAAACCAGTCGCCCCCGAATGTCGGGAAAGTCTGGATGGCATTGGGCACGAGCACCCAACACCCGTCGACTTTTCAAGGAACATGCGAGGCGAGCCCCGCTTGTGGAGTGTTATCTTACCACGTTCTGAAAGCGGACAGCTGTTCTATGCACGAGCTGTGAAGACCACAATGTGCGCGCGACTTCGCACTTTTGCTACCGATTGCGTCACGTATATTTTCGCCAAGCAAAATCGACCCGTCGAAAGGACCGTTATGGATACCAAACAGCAGCTCGTCAATGCCCTTGTTGGCCTGGGCGCCACTATTACCGAAGCCATGGACGTCATCGAGGGCTTTGTCCCCTGCGGACATCCCGCCCTCACGGTATCGAACGCACTCGTCGCGCTGGACGCTGACGATGATGCAGGTCTCACCCAACAGCTTGAGACCGTCGAGGGCTTTATCGACCACGTAAGTGAGAACCGCGGCGTCACCGCACATCACGATGCCTTTGTTGAGCTCGCAGGTCCCAAAGCTGATCTGCTCGCAGCAATCCGTGAGGTAAGCGCCCTTATGCAGACCGCAGGCGTCAAGAACACCCAGGTCAACGAGTGGGTCTACCGCAGCCTGGCCGCACTGAACGATTCCGACGAAAAGGCCGCCGACAAGCTCGCCGAAGCTCCTGCCATCAAGGCAGCGCTTTTGTAATTTAAGAATGCGTGGCCTTCGGGACGTCGGCGCTCCGAAGGCCACGCAGATAGTCAAGCGCTATCGGGATACCTGTCCACCACGTTCGGCCAAAGCCAGAATCGGCATCATTTGGCGTGGCGTTTTTGCTGCAATATCGGCATGTTCGAGCAGCTTGCGATCGTTGGTTACCAAGTAATCGACCTGCGCGCGCTTGCACGCGGCGAGCACCAAGTTATCCTCGAAATCGCGATGGAGCGCCAAGTATTTGTCGGCCAGCCAAAGGTCCGACGCATCTGCACCCACGGCCGTGGCGTTTTCGGTCATGTTCCGAACAAACGCCAACGCCGCATCGCCAATCGCACGGGCAGACGCCTCGTCGAGCGCTCCCCCGTTGGCAAGAACGCTGCGCTTTAATTCGTGCTGAACAACGTACAGCACGTCCTTGGCGATGTGCACGGGGAAGAACAGCGACGCGTCCGCCTCCACGGCCTGCCCGATAAAAGCCCGCGCGGCAAGCGACTCTACATGATCGGCGCAAAACGAATCGACCCATACGTTGGCATCCACCATGATCTTGAGAGATGTCCCGCTCACAGGATCATCCCCTTTTTACGATAGTGCTCGTCCATGGCCTCCGCATAGACCGTTTCCCAATCGCGGTCGTCGGACCCAGACAACGTAACGATACCCAAGTCCGCATAGAGCTGGTCCGCGGCCGCCCACGACGCGGCAAACGGGTACCCGGGTGCGATGGCCTGTTGCCGGTCGTCGACGGCCGCGAGCACTTCCTCGCACTGGCCGCCGCCCTGCGCGACCTTAGCCACAACCTTTTTGATGAGCTCGGGCAGTGACCCGCCCGAGAGTCGCAGCGCCTCCTCGGCACGGTTCTTGACCTGGCGATCCACACGAACATTCACCTGTGCCATGCTGCTAACAGCACCCATCTCAACCTCACCTCCGACAAATGCTAGCCGTGCTAGCACTAGCTTATATCCTTGCTAGCCTATCGTCAAACAAAAGAAGGCCTGTACCCTGCGGCTGTGGTTGCCGCCAGGGTACAGGCCATAGGCTCAATCGAAAAACGCTACCGCAGATACGCTTTCGCGTTGCCCAGGCTGTACGCAATCGTTGAGCCGTTGTGCAGGAGCGACGACGCCTGCGGAGTAATCGCGCCGGTAATGCCGAGCGCCAAAAGCGCCGAGTTGGTGAGCATCACCTTGGAATACGAACTCGTCAGACGGTCGATGAGTCCCTGGCTCATGCGGCGCAAGCGCACGATCGCCGCGAGGTCCGTATCGGCCAGGATGATGTCGGCGACCTCTTTGGCGATGTCGCTTCCGCCGCCCATGGCCAGGCCCACGTCGGCCAGACCCAGCGCCGGCGAGTCGTTGACGCCGTCGCCCACCATGGCAAC
>CAKUFW010000095.1 GCA_934650975.1 uncultured Collinsella sp.
AGGGCTGAATGTTGCGCAACTGCGCCCTGGCCCCGACCGTAAAACCTCTCTAGCTTCTTTCCCTGCCGTCTCCAAACACAAAGCCGGAGTGCCCTCCATATGGAAGGCGCCCCGGCTTGTTCATTGCCCAATGCGGAAGCGGCTCTCAAGTTAAGGCCAAAGCAGACCGCCTTACGCCAAGAACTCCTTGGTGGTTGCCACGATGTTGGCGGCGTCCAGGCCGTACTTGTGCAGGAGCTCGGCACCCGGGCCAGATTCGCCGAAGGTGTCGTTGACGCCAATCTTCTTGAGCGGCGTCGGGCACTGCTCGCACAGAACATCGGCAACGGCGCTGCCCAGGCCACCGATCACAGAGTGCTCCTCGACGGTCACGACGTGGCCGGTCTTGGTGGCGCTCTTGACGATCAGGTCGGCATCGATGGGCTTGATGGTGTGCATGTTGATGACCTCGGCGTCGATGCCCTCGGCAGCGAGCTGCTCGGCAGCCTCGAGAGCCTCGCCGACCATCAGGCCGCAGGCGATGATGGTCACATCGGCGCCCTCGCGCATGACAATGCCCTTACCCAACTCGAACTTGTAGGTCTCGGGGTCGTTGATAACCGGCGAGGCCAGACGGGCAAAGCGCATGTACACGGGGCCGTCGCACTCGTAGGCGGCGCGCGTCACGGCACGGGCCTCCACGTCGTCGGCGGGAACGATAACGGTCATGCCGGGGATGACGCGCATGAGGGCGATATCCTCGCAGCACTGATGCGTGGCGCCGTCCTCGCCCACCGAGATACCGGCGTGCGTGGCGCCGATCTTAACGTTGAGGTGCGGGTAGCCGATGGAGTTACGGACCTGCTCAAAGGCGCGGCCGGCGGCGAACATGGCAAAGGTGCTCGCAAAGGCAACGCGACCGGTGGTTGCGATACCGGCGGCAACACCCATCAGGTTGCTCTCGGCAATGCCCACATCGAAGAAGCGGTCGGGGCAAGCGGCCTTAAACTTGCCGGTCTGCGTGGCGGCGGCCAGGTCGGCGTCGAGGACCACAAAGTCATCGTGCTCGTTGGCGAGCTCGACGAGGGCCTCGCCGTAGCTTACACGCGTGGCAATTTTCTTGACGTCTGCCATCCTAGAGCTCCTCTCCGGCGGCCGTGAGCTCTGCCATGGCCTGCTCAAACTGTTCATCGTTGGGGGCCTTACCGTGCCAACCAACCTGGTTCTCCATAAAGGAGACGCCCTTGCCTTTCATGGTCTCGGCGATAATGGCGGTCGGCTGGCCCTTGGTAGCGCGAGCCTCGGCAAAGGCGGCGCGGATCTGGTCGAAGTCGTTGCCGTCGGCGAGCTCCACCACGTGGAACTTAAAGGCGCGGAACTTGTCGGCGAGCGGCATGGGGTCGTTGACCTCCTCGACGGGGCCGTCGATCTGCAGGCCGTTGTGGTCGACGATCACACAGAGGTTGTCGAGCTGCTGGTTGCCGGCAAACATGGCGGCCTCCCAGACCTGGCCCTCCTCGCTCTCGCCATCGCCCAGCAGGGCGTACGTGCGATAAGTATCGCCCCAGTGCTTGGCGGCAACGGCCATGCCCACGGCGGCGGAGATGCCCTGGCCGAGCGAACCGGTGGACATGTCAACGCCCGGAGTGTCGTTCATGTTGGGATGACCCTGCAGGTGGCTGCCGATGTGGCGCAGCGTCTCGAGGTCCTCCTTGGGGAAGAACCCGCGCTCGGCGAGCACAGCGTACAGACCAGGTGCACAGTGGCCCTTGGAAAGCACAAAGCGATCGCGGTCGGCCTTGCGGGGATGGGCCGGGTCGACGTTCATTTCCTCAAAGTACAGATAGGTCATGATGTCGGCGGCGCCGAGCGAACCGCCCGGATGGCCGGACTTGGCAGCGTGCACGCCGGTGACGATGCCCTTCCTTACCTCGTTGGCAACCTTTTTGAGCTCTTCGTCGCTCATTGTGCCTTCCTTTCATCCTCATTAGACAAAATGCGCACGGCACCGAAGGTAATCCCAACACAGCCGCGATGCACGTACGTCATTCATTATGCTGGAAACTGATGGCTTTACCAGAGTTTTTATCATTATTTGAACAATTTAGCAGGCAGAACCGCTGATGAAACGGTTTATCAATGTGAACGTCTTTTGGATGGGACGCGGTCGGCCCTACGCGCTAATGTCCTTGAATCCCTCGCCGAAGGTCTCCGTGACATCGGCCACCGTCACGATAGCGTGAGGATCGCGCTCGCGCACGATCGTCTTAAGCGTATTGAGCTCGCGGCGGCTCACAATGACCATAATCACCGGCTTCTCGGCACCCGAGTACATGCCGGTCGCCTTAAACTTGGTGCAGCCGCGACCCAGGCCATACATGATATCGGCCGCGATATCGGGAAACTTGTCCGAGATGATAAGCACCATACGGCGCCTGTTGCCGCCGTCGACCACGGCATCGATCACGTAGCCGCTAATGACCATCGAAAGGCCCGCATACAGCGCGTTTTCGACCGAAAAGACCGGAGCCGACAGCGCGCACACGGCAACGTCGATCGCCATGACAGTGGAGCCCACCGGTAGTGACGTATTGCGCGAGATAATCTGACCGATGGTGTCGGAACCACCAGTGTTAGCACCAGCGCGCAACACCATGCCATAGCCGATGCCCGTAATGATGCCGCCCCACATAGCGGGCAGCATCAAATCGGCATGTGCCAGCGGCGCCACAAACGGAGCGAACAGGTCGGTGAAAAAGCCCAGCAGCACAAAGCCCGTCGCCGTCTGTACCACGTAGAACATGCCACCCTCGCGCATAACGACCAGCAGCAGCAAGGCATTCATCACGATGGTCTGGATACCGACGGGAAGCGATATGCCATGCGAGGCGCTGACCGCCTGAATAATGGTGGCGAGGCCTGTGACGCCGCCGGCAGCAAGGCCGTTGGGGATCAAAAACAAGTCCGTCGCGATAGCTGCCAGGGCGCAGCCAAACATGATCTTGGGTAAGTCATGAAAGAAGTTCATCGAAAGAATGCGCTTAATGTCCAGACGATATGCCATGCTGCCCCCCTCAAAAAAGCGCACCCAAACGAGTGCGCTTTGAACTTCTTGCTGTATTCGATTCTACCGATTCACCGGGCAAATACCACCCCTGCGAAGTGTTTGCATCGACCCGGAGCCAATCATGTGCCTAGGCAGACGGTGCTTCCGCATCGGCGTTGCCGGTTGCCCAACGATGGTAGCCGATCACAAACGGATCCAGATCGCCATCGTCGAGAACGGCCTCGACGTTGCTAGTCTCCACGCCCGTGCGCAGGTCCTTGACCATCTGATACGGATAGAGCACGTAGCTGCGAATCTGGTTGCCAAAACCGATCGTGGTCTTGGGTCCACGAATCTCGTCGAGCGCCTCGGCGCGCTTTTCGAGCTCGATCTCGTACAGACGGGCCTTGAGAATCTGCATGCACGCGGCCTTGTTTTGAATCTGGCTGCGCTCGTTTTGGCAAGTGACAACGATGCCGCTGGGAAAATGCGTCACGCGTACGGCGGAGTCGGTGGTGTTGACGCCCTGGCCGCCCGGACCGCTCGCGTGATACACGTCCACGCGGATATCGTCGGGACTGATCTCGATGTCGATATCGTCAGGCAGCACGGGGATGACCTCGACGCCGGCAAACGTGGTCTGGCGGCGCTTCTTGTCGTCGGTGGGGCTAATGCGCACCAGACGGTGGACGCCGGCCTCGGCGCGCAGCATGCCAAACGCATCCTTGCCTTCGACGGTAAAGGTCGCGCGATCGATGCCGATGACCTCAGCCGCGGGGCAGTCGTTAATGGTGACCTTCCAGCCGCGATGCTGGCAGTACTTCATGTACATCTTAAAGAGCATGAAGGTCCAGTCCTGTGCCTCCAGGCCACCCTGTCCGGGCTTGATGGTCACAATCGCGTCGCCGTGATCGAACTCACCGGTAAACCAGCTCGAAAGCTCGAGCTCGTCGATAGCGCGGGCCAGGCGTTCTGCCGTAGCGGCAGCCTCCTCGCGCAATGCGGCGGCATCGGGGTCGTCGCCCATCTCCTCGGCAAGCTCCAGCGCCGCGCGGGCGTCAGATAGCTCGCCGCGCGCGGTATCCACGGCAGCGATATCTTCCTTGGCGCGAGCGATCTCCTCCATGGTGGCGCGAGCGGCGTCGGCGTCATCCCAAAAGCCGGGGGCCACGCTTTTGGCCTCGAGCTCGGTCACGCGCGTGCGCTTCTCGTCCAAATGAAGATACGACTCGACCTCGCCGAGCCGGTCCGCAAACGCGTCCAGCTCGGCGGGCGTTACCTCTAGAGCCTCGGCCATTAACGATTCCTGCCGTGGCAGTACTTGAACTTCTTGCCGCTACCGCAGGGGCAAAGATCGTTGCGGCCAACGTTGACGTACGGATCGTCGCTCTCGTCCTTGCGGTAGGTAGTCACCTTGCCGCCGTTGTTGACAGCAGCCGGGCCTCCCTGGACGGCCGTACGAGCCTGCACCTGTGCCTGCTTGCGCAGCACCGAGTTGCCGTTGTCGCCATCGACATCGGCGGGGCCGGAGAAGCGCGCCCCCTCGAGCGCGGGGTCCTCCTTGCGCTCCACGGCCTGCGGGGCGGCCTTGATCTCGATGCGCAGGACGGTGCGCAGGTAATCCTCGTACATGGTGTCGACGAGCATCTGGAAGGCGCCGTAAGCCTCGGTCTTGTACTCAACCAGCGGGTCGCGCTGACCAAAGCCGCGCAGGCCGATGCCGGTCTTGAGGTAGTCCATCTCCTGCAGGTAGTTCATCCAGCGAGTGTCGATGACACGCAGCATGACCTGGGTGTTGAGCTCGCGCATCAGGTCCTCGCCCAGGCGCTCGGCCTTCATGTTGTAGCACTTCTCGACGTAGGCCAGGACATCGGCCGCCAGGGCCTCAAAGTCCTCGTCGGGGAACTTGGGCGTATCGATATGGCCGGTAAGCTCCACGACCCACTTGCGCAGGCCCTCGAGGTCGCGCTCGCCCTCGTGGCTGTCCTTGGTGCAGAACTCCTGCACGCAGCGGTACACGGTGTCGTGCATGACCTCGGTGATGTGGTCGGTCAGGTCCTTGCCGTCCAGAATCTTGTTGCGCTCGGCGTAGATGACCTGGCGCTGCTTGTTCATGACGTCGTCGTACTCAAGGACGCTCTTACGCATGGAGAAGTTGATGCTCTCGACCTTGTGCTGGGCGCTCTCGACGGCCTTGGAGATGATCTTGTGCTGGATGGGCATGTCGTCGCCCATGTCGGCGGTGACCATCATCTTGGAGACGCGGTCCATCTTGTCGCCACCGAACAGGCGCATCAGGTCGTCCTCGAGCGACAGGTAGAACTGGGTCTCGCCCGGATCGCCCTGACGGCCGGAACGGCCGCGCAGCTGGTTGTCGATACGGCGGGACTCGTGGCGCTCGGTGCCGATGACGGTCAGGCCGCCGGCGGCAAGCACGCGCTCGCGCTCGGCCTTGCAGGTCTCCTTGGCCTCGGCGTTAAACTGCTCGAGCTGTTCGGGCGTCACGTCCTCCATGGTCAGGCCCTCGTACTCAAGGCGCTCACGCACCAGCTCGTCGGGGTTGCCGCCCAGCAGGATGTCGGTACCACGGCCGGCCATGTTGGTGGCGATGGTCACGGCGCCGTAGCGTCCGGCCTGGGCAACGATATGGGCCTCGCGCTCGTGGTGCTTGGCGTTGAGGACCTCGTGCGCGATGCCGCGCTTGGCAAGGGCGGCCGACAGCTTCTCGGAGCTCTCGATGGAGACGGTGCCCACCAGGACCGGCTGGCCCTTGGCATGACGCTGCTCGACATCGTCGGCAACGGCGTTGTACTTGGCCTGGATGGTGCGGTACACCAGGTCCTCGTGGTCGACACGCTGCACGGGCTTGTTGGAGGGGATGACCTCGACGGGCAGCTTGTAGATCTCGCGGAACTCGGCGTCCTCGGTGAGTGCCGTACCGGTCATACCGGAGAGCTTGTCGTACAGGCGGAAGTAGTTCTGCAGGGTGATGGTGGCCAGGGTCTGGTTCTCCTCGCGCACGAGCACGCCCTCTTTTGCCTCGATGGCCTGGTGCAGGCCCTCGGAGTAGCGGCGGCCTTCCATGATGCGGCCGGTGAACTCGTCGACGATCTTGACCTCGCCGTTGGTGACCACGTACTGCTTATCGCGGTGGAACATGTACTGGGCCTTCAGCGCCTGCTGCAGGTGGTTGACCAGCTGGCCCGAAAGGTCGGCATAGATGTCCTCGATGCCCAAACGGTGCTCGATCTTCTTAAGACCGCGCTCGGTGGCGGCGATGGTGTGCTTGGCCTCGTCCATGACGTAGTCGCCCGTGGGCTCAACGTCCTCGGTGGCGGTGAGCATGTCGTGCGACACGTCCTCGCCGCGCTCCAGACCGCGCACGGCACGCGCGAAGTCCTTGTAGGTGCTGGCGGACTTGGTGCCGGCGCCCGAGATGATGAGCGGGGTGCGCGCCTCGTCGATCAGGATGGAGTCGACCTCGTCGACGATGGCGTAGTTGTGGCCGCGCTGCACGCGCTGCTCGGGGCGGGTGACCATGTTATCGCGCAGGTAGTCGAAGCCGAACTCGGAGTTGGTGCCGTAGGTGACGTCTGCCTGGTAGGCCGGGCGCTTGAGCTCGAGCGGCATGTTGTTCTGGAGCAGGCCGACGGTCATGCCCAGGTACTTGTAGATGCGGCCCATCCACTCGGAGTCGCGCTTGGCCAGGTAGTCATTGACGGTAACGACATGCACGCCCTTGCCGGCGATAGCGTTGAGGTAGCCGGCCAGGGTGGAGACGAGGGTCTTGCCTTCGCCGGTCTTCATCTCGGCGATGTGGCCCTCGTGAAGCGCCATGGCGCCGATGAGCTGCACGTCAAAGTGACGCATGCCCATGGTGCGCTTGGAAGCCTCACGCACGGTGGCAAAGGCCTCGGGGAGCATGTCGTCGAGCGACTCGCCGTTGGCGTAGCGCTCGCGGAACTTATCGGTCTGGGCGCGGAGCTCCTCCTCGGTCATCTTCTCAAACTGGGGCTCAAGACCGTTGATCTGGTCGACGATCTTGTAGTAGCGCTTAAGGTCCTTATCGGATCCAAAGGACAGCAGCTTTGACATGAATCCCATGTGGTT
>CAKUFW010000096.1 GCA_934650975.1 uncultured Collinsella sp.
CCGCAGTCGAGCGCCATGATGTAGGAACCGCCAAAGCCAAACGAGGCATCTTCCATGCCCAGGCTGCCTAGATTCAATGACATCGCTTGCACCTTTCTATTGCATCGGGTCGGACAGGACCCGTTCGATCTCTGATGCGGGAAGTGCGCCTTGGCGCAGGATCTGGAGGCAACCGTGCTGGAATGACACGATGGTCGAAGCGTCGCGGCACGGGGTCTCGCCGGCATCGACGGCCACATCGACCCCCTCCAGGATGCGGTCCTCCACCGTGGCGAAACTTGCCGGCGCGGGTGCACCGTGCGTGTTGGCGCTCGTGCAGGCAAGCGGGCTGCCGCAGACGCGGATGAGCACTTGCACCACGGGCGAGGCCGACGCGCGCAGGGCGACGGTGCCGTCGGCAGCGCGCATAAAGGTCGGCACGCAGGGAGCCGCCTTGACCACGATGGTCAACGCACCCGGCCAACATCTTCGGGCGAGCACGCGGGCCTCGTTAGGGATATCCACGCCATAGCGGTCGAGCGCCTCGGCCCCATCGACCAGCCAGGCGACGGTTTGCGTGAGTTCGCGCTGTTTGAGGGTAAAGATACGGCGATAACCGGTACCGAGCGCGGGGACCGCGGCGCCGTTGACGGTGGCCTGCGGGTCGCGCGGCCACGGCAGAGATTCACTTGCATCTTGCGGAACGGCATCCGAGAAGGCGTTGACCGCCACGGCGACACCGTAGACCGTCTCGGTCGGGATCAGCGCCAGGCCGCCGCGACCGAGCACCTCGGCCGTGCGCTCGACGGCAAGCCGATGCGGCTCGCGCGCTCCCTCGTATACCCGATAGACCGTCTGCATGTGTATGCCAGCCCCTTACGCTCTGGTGCAAGTTTGTTTACTGTGGGGCATTCTCGCACGAAATGTTCAACCTATTTGCCCAGAGCGCATGTTGGTTTGGTGAGCGGCTGTAGTAGTCGGTGAAAGTGAGGGGGTTATTGGCGGTTTTAGTGAGCAAGCGTCACGGTATGATCGGGGAACTCAATGCTTGCGACAAGTTTTCCCCCAAGGCTTTCGGCATACCTGCTGAGGGTGTCGAGCCTCATCGAGCCCAACTCTCCGCGCTCAAGCTCGGAGACGCGTTTTTGAGAAACACCCATCGACTGAGCGACCGACGCCTGCGTCAGATCCTTGAGTTTACGAATCTGGGCAAGCTTGTAAGCCTCGATACGCTCACGAGTTTTCTCCTGCTCGGCGGCAATGGAGTCGCGCGCTATCCCGCGAGACTCCATATACTCATGCAGTTCCATCTCGATCGAGCCTCCTTACGTGACGGCGGTATATTTGCTCGGCCTTGGGAATGTTAATCGCATACCAGCCGTTCCATTTTGCCCTAGACGACCTCGCCCTTGACTTATCACCTGCTAGCAGCAATACGGCCCGACGTTTGGGGTCAAAGGCAAAGAGGATGCGGATCACTGATTGCCCGCACGACGTGACCCTCAGCTCCTTTAAATGATGGAGCTTCGAGCCCTTTACACGATCAACCAGCGGGCGGCCAAGGCCGGGCCCTTCCTTCTCAAGCACCAAAAGGTCCGCATAAATCTGCCTCAACGTAGCCTCATCCTGCTTATCAAGCCAGGGCTCGATGTAATCGAGCACAATGTGGTAACGGTGCTGCTGATTTGACATACCTTTCTCCTTCTATGGTAGAAGTTTTACGGTATATTGCAAGGGAAAATTTAGTTCTTCGGCCTTCTCGGCAAGAACCGCCGCACGAGCCTAATGAGCACTAGGGGATTATTGGACCGCCACGAACTTCTTTGGTCTTCCGGCATGGCGCTCTTGGGCGGCGTAGCGCTCGATACTGTCGATCGTAATCATCCTGCGGCCGCCAACGAGCTCAACATCGAGCTTTCCGGCTTTAACCAGTGCGGTGATTCGCGGGGCGGAGACTTTGAGATCCAGCGCTGCGTCTTTGAATGTTCGGCACGCCGCTTCCCGAGCGTCCTCATGATCGATCTCCACCGAAAGCGCTACGACTTCTGCAGACCGTTCGTATGCAGCCGGAGTCAAGCCGTTGTTGAGGTCGTCAGCCAAAAATGCCATGAGCGCCTCGCCGGCATGGGCAATTGCTTCTTCGCGCGTGTCACCGTCGGCCAAGGCACCGGGAACTTGCGGAAAGCTGGCACAATAGCCATCGTCTTCTTTTATGAGAACGCAGTCGTAGGTGAATCGCTGCTTCATTTTGCCCTCCAGCTACCATCCGACTTGGCGACGAATACTTGCCCACGTGCCCTTCTTTGGCCGATCACCGCCAGAGCCGTTCACAGTCACAACGCGGTCGCCAGAAACATACTTGGCATGACTGCCGACCTGCGCGACCTTCACGAATCCATCGTGCTTGAGTAGGGCAATGATTTCCCGAAAGGTAGGAGGTTGCATGGGCCGACCTCTTTCAGCCGTCCTAATTATAAACTACTTTATATTTTTTCTAAACCAGTTAATAAATACTACTGGCGTTGTTTGGGCTCGGTGACGATGGCTCGGACGATGCGGGGGCGATCGGTGAGGTCGCGGACGATGCGCACGTCCGATAGGCCCGCCTGGCGGCAGAGCTCGGCAGCGGCGTCGAGGGCTCCCTCGTAGAGCTCGCAGGCAAAAAGACCGCCGGCGTGCAACATATAGGGCGCCGCATTGAGCAGGCGACGGAAGATGTCCAGGCCGTCGGCGCCGCCCTCGAGCGCCAAGTCGGGCTCGAAGTCCTTGACCTCGTGCGGCAGCGAGCGCATGACATCGGTGGGGATGTACGGCGGATTGGAGACGAGCACGTCGAAGGTGCCCCACTCTTCGCGGGGAATGGAGCTCACCAGGTTGGTGAGGCTGAAGGTGGCCTCGTCAGCCGTGAGGCCAAGTGCGTCGCGGTTTTTCGTTGCCAGGTCGATGGCGCGCGGCTCGATATCGGTGGCGGTGCAGGTAACGTGACCGCGGCGTTCCCAGGCAAGCGAGAGCGAAATGCAGCCCGTGCCGCAGCCGACCTCGAGAACGCGGGCGGTGCGGGGCTCGGTTGGTGCGGGCGCGACGGCATCCTGCGCTAGGGCCGCCTCCTGATCTTCGCCTTCGATGGCAATACCGTATTCGTCGAGCTCGGGCTCAACGAGCTCGACAGCTTCCGCAGCTTCAGCCTCCGCGGCCTGCGCAGCGGCTTCCTCGGCCTCGCGGTCGGCCAGCTCCTCGGCATAGGCACGGCTACCGAGCACGTCGCTGCCCAATGCCGCCTCATCGGCTGCCGTCAAGTTGGCCGCACGGCGCTCGGCAGTCGCGCGTTCGTCGGCCAGTGCGGCCTCGGCCCTGCGTGCCTCCTCGACCTCATCGTTCCATGGCAGCTCAACGCGCTGACGAGCAGCGGCCTCGGGACTCAGAACCTCGGCATCCAGATAATTGAGGACTTCCTCGACGAGCATCTCGGTCTCGGGGCGCGGGATAAGCACGCCGGGGGCGCACGCGACGTCGATCATGCGGAACTGCGTGCTGCCCGTGATGTACTGCAGCGGCTCACCCTTGGCGCGGCGGACAACGGCCGCATGCATGATCTCGAGCTGGGCCGCGTCGAGCGTCTCGTCCATGCGCATATATAAGTCGATACGCGCCAGACCCGTAGCCGCGCATAGCAGCCACTCAGCAGAAAGACGGGGATGCTCCTCGCCGCGCTCGGCCAGGTACTCCTTGGTCCACTCGAGACAACGCTTGATGGTCCAGATCTCGTTTGCCATGGGGTCCTCCCCTCTTGAGCGCCGGGCGGCGCGTGAATGTCGGAGCAGATTGTACGCGAGGGCACCGCTTGGCAAGGGACGATTGAGGGCGATTATCGAGAATCAGCCCAGATTTTTGAGACGGACTCGCTCAAAGTGCTCATTTGTCGACGTCATGATTTGCATCCGTCAAGCTTTTGGCAAGGTTGCCCCAAAACTGACCAATATCTAACCAAACACTTGCCGAATCACTTGACGAGCAACTCGCCGAAAAATGCACTGCGACTTCTCGGACAATAATTTGAGCATTATTTTTGATAGTTAGCCATTGCTTTAAGCAGGTTTATGCAGGTAAACAGTTCATTTGCTGCCAAATCAAACCAAATAAAATCAAAAAGCAATTTACCCACAGTAGTCATTTAAGAGCGTCCCCAATGACTACCCAAGGAGTGTCCCAAACTGCCGGCAGAAAAGGAACGTCCCTAACTGCCACATCCGGACCAAGGCAATGCCGCAGGTTGAGCATAAGAACGTCCCCAACGACTACCCAGAAAAGGAACGTCCATTACAGTCGAGATTGTCAGCCCGGGCCCGTCTCGGGCTACGATTGAGGCGCGCCCAGAACGGGCCGCCGACCGGGCGCCCGCGCACGGCCGAACGTCCCTGCCCCCTAGAGGGCCTGTTGGGTGCTGCCGGCGCGGGACGCGCCGCCCCCGACGGCTGATAGGAAAGTGCCGGGCAGGTGCCGCGGCTGGTAATGTGAGTGCCGAGGGGAGGCCATCCGGTCGAACGACTACCGGAAGGATACCACCGTGAAAGCGCCGTCCACCAGACCCGCCGCCGTGCTCGGCCTCGACGTCGGCAAGTCGTCGCACTGGGCCTGCCTGATCGACCGCGACGGGGAGGTGCTGGCCAGCGCCCCCGTCCGCAACAGGGAGGCCGAGCTCGACGCGCTGTTCGCCTCCGCGCCCGGCGGCACGCTCGTCGTGGTCGACCAGTTCCGCAACATAGGCTCCCTCGCCGTGAGGCGCGCCCGCGCCGCGGGGCTCGGGGTCGCCTACCTGCCCGGGCTCGCCGCCAGCCGCGCCGCGGGCCTGTTCGCCGGCGAGGCCAAGACCGACGAGCGCGACGCCGAGGTGATAGCGCGGACCGCCCTGGGCGTGCCGGGCTCCCTGTCGGGGGTCCCGGGCCGAGGCGAGGCCCTCGAGGCCGCCCGCGCCCTCTCCTCGCAGCGCGACCACGTCGTCGCCTGCGCGACCAGGGACAAGAACCGCCTGCGCGCGGTGCTGCTCGAGTCCTGCCCGGCCCTCGAGGCCGCCGTCGACCTGTCGGACCGCCGGTGGCTGGAGCTGCTCGCCGGGTTCGGCGGGGCGTGGGGGATCGCCCGCTCCGGGGCCGAGGGGCCGCGGGCCGAGGCCGCCGGGGAGGCCGCGGCGGCCTCCACCGCGCCCCCGCCGGCGCTCGTCGAGGCGGAGAACAGGCAGGTCAGGTTCCTGGCCGCCCGGATATCGGAGGCCCTCGACGAGGCCGGGGCCCTCGAGGCCGAGACGGCGGCGCTGCTCGAGGGCGACGAGACCTACGCGTGCCTGCTCACCGTGCCGGGCATCGGCCCGAGGACGGCGGCGCAGCTCGCGGTGTCGGTCGACATCGCCAGGTTCCCGGACCACGACCACCTGGCCTCGTACTGCGGGATAGCCCCGAGGGTGAGGAGCTCCGGCACGTCGGTGAGGTCGGTCAGGGCGTCCAGGCGCGGCGACGCGAGGCTCAAGTCGCTGCTGATCTTCTCGTGCAACAGCCTGGTGAGGTCCTCGGGGCGCTACGGCGAGTACTACCGGGCCTGCAGGGCGCGGGGCATGGGGCACGGGCGGGCGCTCAAGGCGGTCGCGAGGAAGCGGCTCAGGGCGATATACGCCGTGATGCGCGACCGGGTGCCCTACCGGGAGTAGCCCCGGCGGTTGACAAAACTATAGGAACACCCAACGACTACATCGATGTGTTGGCAACGCCAGCGAGCGGGTCGCATTTGTGACAAGGTGATGTGAAACGAAAGGGCGCTGACCTTCTGGTCGCGCCCTTGAAGTTGAACGTCAGATTGTCCAAATGCGGCCCGCGCAGCGTCGGCTGGTCCGCCGTTCGGTAGAACGGCGGAACTTAGACTGCCTGTGCCAGCTTCTCGGCTCGCTCGGCGGCGGCTAGTGCCTCGATGACGGTGCCGAGCTGGTCGCCCAGGAGGACGCCGTTGTAGGTGGAGTTGAAGCCGATGCGGTGATCGGTCACGCGGTCCTGGGGCTGGTTGTAGGTACGGATCTTCTCGGAACGGTTGCCGTGGCCGATCTGGCTCTGGCGCTCGGCGCCAAGCTCAGCCTGCTGCTTCTCGAGCTCCATCTCGTACAGACGGGCACGCAGCATCTGCATGCAGACCTCGCGGTTCTGGATCTGGGAGCGCTGCTCCTGCGACTGCACCACGGTGTTGGTGGGCAGGTGGGTGATGCGCACGGCGGAGTAGGTGGTGTTAACGCACTGACCGCCAGGGCCGGAGGCGCAGTAGGTGTCGATGCGCAGGTCGGACTGGTTGATTTGGACGTCGATCTCCTCGGCCTCGGGAAGCACGGCGACGGTGGCCGTGGAGGTCTGGATGCGACCCTGGGACTCGGTCTTGGGAACGCGCTGGACTCGGTGCACGCCGGACTCGAACTTCATAACGGAGTAGACGCGGTCGCCCTCGACCTTGAACTCGATGGACTTAAAGCCGCCGGCCTCGCTGGGGCTGGAGTCGAGCACGGTGGTCTTCCAGCCGCGCGACTCGCAGAAGCG
>CAKUFW010000097.1 GCA_934650975.1 uncultured Collinsella sp.
GGCGGTGTTAAAGTCGTCGTCCATGCACTCCTTAAAGGTGGCACGGGTCTCGGCGGCCTTGGCGGCAAACGCCTCGGATGCCGCCTCATCGGCATCGGCCGTCGCATGGCTCGCGGCCCAGCGCAGGTTCTCGACCGTACCGGCGATACGCGTAAGAGAGTTCTCGGCACCCTCCAGGCGCTCCCACGAAAAGTCGAGCGGCGAGCGATAGCTCGTCTGCAGCATCAGCAGGCGCAGGGCGGCAGCGGAGTGCTGCTCGAGGACCTCGGCCAGCGTAAAGAAGTTGCCGAGCGACTTGGACATCTTCTCGCCGTCTACCAGCAGCATGCCCGTGTGCATCCAAGTGTTGGAGAAGCCCTGGTGCCAGGCGCAGGTGGCCTGGGCGCACTCGTTCTCGTGATGCGGGAAGGCAAGGTCGGAGCCGCCACCGTGGATGTCGATCGGAGTGCCCAGGTAGCGATGCACCATGGCGGCGCACTCGGTGTGCCAACCGGGACGGCCTTCGCCCCAGGGGCTCGGCCAGCTGGGCTCGCCGGGCTTGGCGGCCTTCCACAGGGCAAAGTCGAGCGGGTCGTTCTTGTCCTCGTTCTCCTCGATGCGCGCACCAACCATAAGGTCGTCGATGTTGCGGCCCGAGACCTGACCATAGTTGGGATCGCTGCGCACGGCAAAGTAAACATCGCCGTTATCGGCTGCGTAAGCGTGGCCCTGCTCGATAAGCGTCTTGATCATGGCGATCATGGGGCCGATCTCCTTGGTGGCGCGGGGACGCACATCGGGATCGAGCACGTTGGCGGCGCGCATGACGCCAATAAACTTGTCGGAGAACTCCGTCGCGACCTCGGCGGCCGTGCGGCCCTGCTCATTGGCGCGCTTGATGATCTTGTCGTCGACGTCGGTAAGATTCTGGGCGAACGTGACCTCGTAGCCGCTCGCGATGAGCCAGCGGCGAATCACATCGAAGCTGATGAACGTGCGGGCGTTGCCGATGTGAATGTTGTCGTAGACCGTGGGGCCGCACACGTACATGCGGGCCTTGCCGGACTCAATGGGCTGGAACTCTTCCTTTTTATGGGTAGCGCTGTTGTAGATACGCATTCGTTACTCCTTAACGGTTTTCTGTAGCAGGCAGACGGCCCAGGCGCCAATTCCCTCGCCCTGGCCTTCCCAACCGAGCTTTTCGGTCGTGGTGGCGGCGACGCCCACGTTTTCAACGTCGACGCCCAGGGCATGGGCCAAGTTGGCACGCATGGCATCGCGGTGCGGGGTGATCTTGGGCTGCTGGCAGGCAATGGTGCAATCGGCATCGACAAACTCAAAGCCCAGCTCGCGCGCATAGTCCATTACGCGGGCAAGCAACACCATCGAATCGGCGCCCTCATAGGCGGGATCGGTGTCGGGGAACAACTTACCGATGTCTCCCCCGCGGCAGGCGCCCAGGATGGCGTCGGCCAGCGCATGCGCGAGCACATCGGCATCCGAGTGGCCCAGCAGGCCGCGCTCGTAGGGAATATCGACCCCGCCGATGATACATCGACGCCCCTCCACCAGACGGTGGACGTCGTAGCCGTGGCCAATGCGCAGGTTACTGAACATGGGGAAGGTCCTCTCCCTCGGCCATGCGGCCGAGCAGAATCGCGGTTACGGGACGCAGGTCCTCGGGCACCGTCACCTTAAGGTTATCGCGCGGGCTCTGGACACAGCGGACGCGCCCGCCCATGCGCTCGACCAGCGACGAATCGTCGGTACCGACAAAGCCCTCGGCAATAGCGGCGGCATGGGCACGCTTCATGGCGTCGACGCTAAAGATTTGCGGCGTCTGCGCGGCCCAGTAGAGCTCTCGCGGCGGCGTCTCGACGATATTATCGCCGTCGACGATCTTGAGCGTGTCGATTGCGGGCTGGCCGCACACGACACCGTCGAGTGAGCGATCGCCCACAAGCACATCGATGGCATGGTCGATGGCCTCGGTCGTGATGAGCGGACGGGCGCCGTCGTGGATGGCGACATATTCGAAACCCGCCGGCACCGCATGCACGCCGGCACGGGTGGAATCCTGGCGGGTATCGCCGGCATCGGCAAAGCTGATGGGCGTGTCGTAGTCAAACGGGCTGATGGCCAGGCGGCGCATCTCGGCGCGGCGCTCGGCAGGGCAAACCACAACGATGTGGCCGACCCTGTCGCTACGATCGAACGCGCGAATGGACCAGCTCATGAGCGGACGGCCCGCCACGTTGACGAGCTGCTTGCCGCCGGGATTTCCAAAGCGCTGGCCGCTGCCGCCGGCAACGACCACGGCGCATACGGGCGCCATTACGCGTTCCCCTGTTTGGTGCCCTTCATGCGGTACAGCGAGTCCGCAAGAATGGCAGGGTTGTTAACGCCAAAGTCGCCCAGGCGCTCCGGGTCCTCGCTGATGTCGTCCATGAGCTCCTGCAGCGAGCCGTACTCGTCGACGATCTTCTCGGCCACGCCGTCGCGCACGACGGACACACGCGAAAGCGTGCGCAGACCCAACGGCGTCATGACGGAGTCCTCGTCCAGATCGTCGTAACCCAGAACCGCCGCCACGTGCTGCGGGTCGGACAGGTCCTTAGGCGTCATGCGGGCGAGCTCGGCACGAATCTTCTCGGCATTGGCCTCGGAGGAGTCGCTCGCGTAGTCGCGGATCATCAGGTCGTACTCGGTATCCATGCTGGAGCCCGCGAGCTGCTCGAGCTGCATCTGCACGAGCTTGCCCTGGTTGCCCAGCTTGACGATGCAATCCTTAAGCTCGGTCTTTGCCTGCTGCATGATCTCGAAGCTCGAGAAGATGCCGGTGATGTCGGCGAGCGTAACGTAGTCGTCGAGCTCGAGGGCTGTCAGGCGCAGCAAGGAGCGATCGAGCGACTGGCGGGTGGTCTGGAGCGTGGCGACGAGCTGGTTGACCGAGCTCATGATGGTAGTGACGGGCTGGATCTCGTAGCTCTTGCCATGGACGTACACGTTGACGACGGCGCGACGAGCCGAGACCGAGATCACGATGGCGTCGGTGAGCACCGACATACGGGCGGCGGTGCGGTGACGCATACCCGTCTCGCTTGTGGCGAGCGAGGGATCGGGGTTGAGGTGGAAGTTGGCACGCAGGATCTGGGTGAGGTCGCCATCGATGACGATGGCGCCGTCCATCTTGGAGAGCTCGAACAGACGGTTCGAGGTGAACGAAATGTTGAGCGGGAAGCCGTCGTTGCCGGCAGCGAGCACGTTTTCGGTGTCACCGACGCAGATAAGGGCGCCCAGGTGACCGGCGATGATCATGTCGAGGGCGGTGCGAATCGGCTGGCCGGGGGCCGTCAGGCGAATAGCCTGTTCCATACGCTTTTGCAGCTCGTTCTTATCCAAGGCATCGCTCCCATCGTATACGCTCCATAAACGTCAATAAGTTTCTCACGGTTTGACCCCACGGCGCTCGCGAAATCCGATGCTTACAGAATGAGCGAACACAGCTGGGAGCCCCGTCCCAAATGAGCTGCTTATGTGGTAGCATCGGGATTCACATAAATGAGGGAGTAGTCGCGTACCCGGTTTCGCCTCCGGTGGCGCGGCAAGTCAACATACTGGCCGAACGGTCTGGCTTGCCTTAATGAACGAGACTCGTGGTTGTGCGCGCAACGCGTACGCCACGGGTCTTTTTTGTTGCTCCCCCACCAGAAGTACACGCGGGTTCGCCCGCAAGGAGGGAGCCAAACCATGGGACTCGCCGAGCTCGTATTGCTCGCCATCGGCCTTTCGATGGATGCCTTTGCCGTATCCATCTGCAAGGGCCTTGGCATGAAGAAAATCAACCTTAAGGTTGCCGTAGTGCTCGGCCTGTTCTTTGGCGGTTTCCAGGCCGGCATGCCCGTCATCGGTTGGGCACTCGGCAGTCAGTTCTTGGGGATTATCGGTCCCATCGACCACTGGATCGCCTTTATCCTGCTCGCCTTCATCGGCGGCAAGATGCTGTGGGAGGCCTTTACGGAAGACGAGGACGAAGGCGACGGCAAGGACGCCGAGAAGATCGACCTAGGCGAATACCTGATCCTGGCTATCGCCACCTCGATCGACGCTCTGGCCGTGGGCATCTCGTTTGCCGCGCTCTCGGTCGATATCGTCCCCGCCGTGTCGCTCATCGGCGCCACGACCTTTATCTTCTCCGTCGCCGGCGTGGCGATCGGCCACACCTTCGGCGCGCGCTACGAAAAGCCCGCCACCATCGTGGGCGGCGTGGCGCTCATCCTCATCGGCCTCAAGATTCTGCTGGAGCACCTGGGGGTCTTGGTGCTGTAACGCCCAAACCCTATTGCTCAAAACCCAATGTCGAACAAGGCCTCATGCAGAGTATTGCATGAGGCCTTTTCATGTAAAAGAACGCCTACTCAACAAGGCTGGGATATCCAGTCCTTCATCGTCATTCCATTCGTTTTCTGGGCAAAGATTCATTCGTTTTTATGTGACTCTATTATTCGTTTTTCGGGTATGATTTCATTCGTATTTAGGGAAATGCGAGGTAAACAGTATGGCAACGATGGCGAAAGACACGTATATCCCCCGGCTCATTGACCGCAAGATTGATCAATATCTCAATCTGTTCGGTGCCGTTGAAATCTCAGGCACTAAATGGTGTGGAAAGACTTGGTCCGCGCTTGCTCATGCAAATAGTGCCATATACGTCGATCGCGGTTCGAACCAATTGCTCATCGAGTCCGACCCTCAGTATGCACTAGTTGGCGCTACCCCTCACGTTATTGACGAGTGGCAGCGTGTCCCTCAGGTTTGGGACTGCGTGCGCCATGCTGTCGATGACACCACAGAAAAGGGCCAGTGGATCCTAACAGGCTCTTCTACGCCAGCAAAAGACAAGGTGAACCACAGCGGAGCCGGACGAATCGGTCGGCTGAGCATGCATCCCATGAGTCTTCAGGAGAGCGGAGATTCAACAGGTAAGGTAAGCCTAGCTGCCCTGTTTAAAGGCGAGTTTGCCCCATGCCCTTGCGCGTCGGGAATCGATTCTCTTACCGAGCTCATTTGTCGCGGCGGATGGCCCGACGCGCTTGCACTAACTTCTGACACAATTCGACCTGTACTGATGGGCTATCTAGAAGCTGTGCATAATAAGAGCGTTCCTGACCTTGGCGGACGCGAGCTCATTAGTTCACGCGTGGCAGAGTCTCTTGCGCGAAATCTTGGACAGTCCAGCACAAATGTCACACTCGCCCGTGATGTATTTGCCCTGGATGGCGCATTAGCACCAACTGATACCCAAAAACGAGAGGTTTCCCAACATCTTGAATACCTCGTGCAACTCTATTTAATTGACGAGTTGCCCGGATGGGTTCCGGCGTCGCGCTCCCCCAATCGCATGAGAACTAAACCCAAACGCTACTTCGCAGATCCCTCATTAGCCATTGCCGCACTGGGCCTTAACAAACAAAACCTACTTGAGGACTACCAGACGCTTGGTCTTGCGTTTGAAAACCTCTGCATGCGCGATTTGCAAGTATACGCCTCATCACTCGACGCCGCCGGGTCTCACCCTGTCCGTTATTACCGCGATGATTCAGACTTAGAAATCGACGCCGTTATTGAGCTTGCGGATGGAACATGGGGGGCATTTGAGATTAAGCTCAGCGAGGCTAAAGTCGAACAAGGCGCTCGCAGTCTGCTGCGCATGAGGGATAAATTGCTTGGCGATAAAATGGGGCGAACGAAGCCTCCAGCGTTTCTTGCCGTCCTCACGGGAATGGGAGAAATCGCATATAAACGTCCTGACGGCGTATATGTTATTCCCATCCGAGCGTTTGGGGCATAAAAATGGGGTCGAGCGTTTCACTCGGTCCCAAAAGCGTAGCGTCAATGGAAAGGCCTCATGCAGAGTTTTGCATGAGGCCTTTTCGTGCAGACTTTTGCATGTCATACTAATTATGCAAAAGTCTGCACGTTAGGATATCGCCATGGATACTCTTCCCATCACAACACCGCGCCAAGCCGGAATCTACGTGCGCCAAGCGCGCGAGGCGCAGGAAATTACCCGTGCCGCCCTCGCTAAAAAAGCCGGTGTTTCTGAGCGCCTGCTCGCATCGCTCGAGCTGGGAGACGCCACCGGCATTCGGCTCGACAAGCTGCTGGCGATTTTTAATGCTCTTGGACTGGCACTCGCTGCTCAAGGGGATATCGACGAAGCGAAAAACGAGCGACCAGTCGACGCCCCGCATGCCAATCCGCTGCCTCGCAGCATCCCCAGGCGCCATCACACTCAACGTCCTCATCATCGCAACCGACGCAGCGCGACCATTCCAGCTCTTCCAGACACCCCCTTTACGTCCGATCTCTACGACAAGGCCTTCGCCGATTTCGCCATGTCCAATCTCGGAGTCTCGATTGCCGCAAACACATCTGA
>CAKUFW010000098.1 GCA_934650975.1 uncultured Collinsella sp.
TATTGCATCGGCGGCCCGCGTCTTGCCGAGAGCTACCTCAACGACGATGCCGTGCTCACCTGTGCCGTAAAGTCGGGAGCTAAGGCAATTCATCCCGGCTATGGCTTTTTCTCTGAGAAGGCGAGCTTCGTGCGCGACTGCGACAAGTACGGTCTGGCGTTTGTCGGTCCCTCGGCCGAGGTCATCGACAGCATGGGCGACAAGGACGCCGCACGTCGAACGGCTGCCGCGGCGGGCGTGCCCATCGTTCCGGGCTGTGATTTGCTCAAAAGCCCCGAGGAGGCAACGGCCGAGGCCGAGCGCATCGGCTGCCCCGTGCTCATCAAGGCGCGCGCGGGCGGCGGCGGTCGCGGTATTCGCAAGGTCGAGCGCGTGGAAGATGCGGCAAAGGCGTTCATCGAGGCGCGTGCCGAGGGCGAGGCCGTTTTTGGCGACGGTGAGTGCTACATGGAGAAGTTCGTCGCGCCGGCGCACCACGTCGAGGTGCAGATTATGGCCGATAAGCAGGGCCATGTGTTTTCGCTCGGCGAGCGTGAGTGCTCGGTGCAGCGCCGCAACCAAAAGCTGATCGAGGAGAGCCCCGCGCCGTGCCTCGACGGACGCGATGATATTCGCGCGCGCATGCACAAGGCCGCGCGCGACCTGGCTCGTGCCGTTGGCTATGAGGGCGCTGGCACCATTGAGTTTCTGTACTCAGATGACGGCAATTTCTACTTTATGGAAATGAACACGCGTTTGCAGGTGGAGCATCCGGTTACGGAGTTTGTGACCGATACCGACCTGGTTAAGTGGCAGCTGCGTGTGGCTGCCTGCCAGCCTCTGCCCTTTGAGCAGGAGGACATGCCAGTCCGCAATCACGCCATGGAGTGCCGCATCAATGCCGAAACGCCGGACTTTCTGCCGTCATGCGGAACGGTCACCGCGTTGCGTGTGCCGGGTGGTCCGCGCGTGCGCTGGGATTCCGCCATGTTTACCGGAGCGAAAGTTCCGCCGTACTACGACTCCATGCTCGGCAAGCTCATCGTGTGCGCGCCCACGCGCGACGGCGCCATTCGCAAGATGCGCTCGGCCCTGGGCGAGCTCGTGATCGAAGGCGTGAGCGAAAACAGCGAGCTTCAGCTCGACGTGCTGGCAAACGACGAGTTCTTGTCGGGCATGTATCACACCGATCTGATGGGGCATCTCTATGCTGATGAATAGAAAAGCGAAGACGGTCAATGTCCTTGAGGGGCCGATGACCGAGTCATGCGCCGAGTTTCCCGCGCGCCACGTGTTTATCAAGTGCCCGGAGTGCCGCCGTGTGATCGATGAGGCACGCCTGCACGACAACCTCGAGGTCTGCCCTCGTTGCGGCAAACACTTTCGCGTGAGCGGTCGCGCGCGCGTGCGCATGACGGTCGACGAGGGTACCTTTGAGGAATGGGATGCCAATCTGGCGTCAGAGGACTTCCTCTCGTTTCCCGGTTATGCCGACAAGCTCAAGGGTGCTGCCGAGCGTTCGGGCGAGCGCGACGCCGTCGTGTGCGGCAGGGGTAAAATCTGCGGCTGCGATACCGCGCTCTTCTTTATGGACGCCAACTTTATGATGGGCTCGATGGGCTCCGTGGTGGGCGAAAAGATCTGTCGTGTCTTTGAGCGCGCGACAGAGCTGGGATTGCCGGTTGTCGGCTTTACCGTTTCGGGCGGTGCGCGCATGCAAGAGGGCGTGACCTCGCTTATGCAGATGGCCAAAATCTCTGCGGCGGTTAGGCGCCACAGCGAGGCGGGCGGCCTGTATATCACGGTGCTCACCGACCCCACGACCGGAGGCGTAACCGCGAGCTTTGCCATGGAAGGCGACATTATCCTGGCCGAGCCCGATGCCCTGACGGCATTTGCCGGCCCGCGCGTGATCGAGCAGAACATGCACAAGCGCCTGCCCAAGGGATTCCAGCGCTCCGAGTTTTTGCTGGAGCACGGCTTTTGCGATGCCGTTGTTCCGCGTGGCGAGATTGCGCTCACGGTAGGCGAGCTGCTGGCGCTGCACGAAGGGCACGCGCCCGGCCTGGGGGCACCGCATGAAATCGTGCATGCGGGTCGCCGCGGCAAAAAGCTGGGACACTTGTTTAAGCGCTCGGCGGCACCAAAAACCGCGCTCGAGATTGTCAAGCAGACCCGCTCGGCAGATCGAGCCACGGCGGGCGAGATGATCTCGCTGGGCCTGGACGGATTTGTGGAGCTGCATGGCGACCGTTACTTTGGTGACGACGCCGCCGTGGTGGGTGGCATTGGCTGGAAAGACGGGCGCCCTGTGACGGTTATCGCCATCGAGCGCGGCACCACGACCAAAGAGCGCATGCGCCGCAACTTTGGTATGGCGCATCCCGAGGGCTATCGCAAGGCGCGACGCCTGATGCGTCAGGCCGAGAAGTTTGGTCGACCGGTTCTGTGCCTGGTCGATACTTCGGGCGCGTTTTGCGGCATCGGTGCCGAGGAACGCGGGCAGGGCGAGGCGATTGCCCAGAATCTCATGGAGATGAGCGGCCTTAAGACGCCGATTGTCTCGGTGGTGACAGGCGAGGGCGGCTCTGGTGGCGCGCTGGCGCTGTCCGTGGCCGACCGCATCCTGATGCTCTCGAGCTCGGCCTATTCGGTCGTGAGCCCCGAGGCCTGTGCGTCGATCCTGTGGAAGGATACCGAGCGCGCGAATGAGGCCGCCGAGGCGCTTAAGCTCACGGCCCCCGATCTGCTGGCGCTCGGCATCATCGACGGCATCGTTGACGATAGGGGCCTGTCGCATGAGGAGATCGCCGGTGCCGTCATGTCCTCGGCATTTGATGCCTTCGATACACTCGGCAAATTCGACGATGCGACGCTTACCAACCTCCGCTACGAAAAATACCGTTCAATCGGTCACTATCGCACTGTGTGACAAAGGGACTGTCCCTTTGTCACATAGGGAAAGGGTTCCTGTGTCACAAGTTTCTCAATCGGCCTTGGCGACGGCAAGGGCAAACGCCACGGCCGTAGTCGACTATCTGTCCAAAAGCATGATGTCGGCATTGCCGTTCATTGTCTGCGCCGCGCTGTTCCGTACCGTTGCCGTCATTATGGGCGAAGGCATGTTGGGCCTATGGACTGCCGATTCCGAAATCTATCGGCTGTTTTACAGCTGGCTCTATAACGCCGGTTACTACTTTCTTCCCATCTATCTTGGTTGGGCTGCTGCCCGCCAGCTCGGCTGCTCGGAACAGCTGGGCATGATGCTGGGCGGCGTCCTCATCGCCCCCGATCTGCTGAAGCTTGTCGATGCCGCGTCGACGATAGGGGCGTCGATGACTTCTGTGTACGGTCTGCTCCCCGCACCGGTCAACGATTACACGACGACTGTTATCCCGGTTCTCATTTCGATTCCTGTGCTATGGCAGGTGGAGCGTTTCTTTAAGCGCGTCATCCCTCAGGCCGTGGCATTCTCGTTCGTTCCATTTGCGACGATGCTCGTCATGGTTCCGGTGTCCCTGTGCATTACGGCCCCAGCGGGCAGCTATCTGGGCATGCTGTTGGGACAGCTCATGTTTATGCTCGGCAATTCGGGCGGCATCGTGTCGCTGCTTACGCTTACGGGGCTCGCCGCGGGCTGGGAGTTTCTTAAGATCGCGGGCGTCAGCAACGTTGTCTTATCGCTCGCCTACGCGCAGTTTATGAGTGTGGGAACGGACTCGTGCATCCTCATCGCTGCGACGATGGCGACGTTTGCTGTCTGGGGCATGCCCTTTGGCGCATCGCTTCGCGTTGCGGATAAGGACGAAAAAGCCCTTATGCTGGGTTATTCGATCTCGGGCGTGCTTGGCGGCGTAAGCGAGCCGGCGCTATATGGCTGCGGCTTTAAATACGGCAGGTGCCTCACATGCATGGCCATTGGTGGTGCCGTTGGAGGTCTTGTCGCAGCCGTGGGCCACGTTACGGCCTATACCATCGGCATGACGAATGTGCTTATGGTTGTTGGTTTCGCCACGGGCGGCATCTCAAACCTGCTGTGGTGCTGTGCCGCCGGCGGTGTGGCATTTGCGGTGTCTGCTGTGCTGAGCTACTGCTTTGGTGTGGTGCCGGCGAAGGGGCAGGCGGTAGAAGACGAAGCCGATTTGCCCGAAACGGTGGCGAGCGCTGCTGAAGTAAGCGCATAAACCTGTGTGACAAAGGACGATTCCTTTGTCATGTTCCAAGGCCGTGCCTCGTGTGGGTTGCGGCCTTTTTGTATCTGGAGGACAAAGTGGCTACACTACAATCCGTTTGAGCAATAGATATATATAGGTAGTACCGTGGGGGCTGATGAAGATGGTCGAGTGGATCGTTCGTCGTGCGCAGGGCGACCGTGCGCGCGTGGGAACGTTGACAGGTGTGGTGTGTATTCTCGCCAATGTGGCATTATGCGCTGCGAAGGGTGCAATTGGCGTGCTGTCGGGATCGGTTTCGATCGTGGCGGACGCTATGAACAACCTGTCCGACGCTAGCTCGAACATCGTGAGCGTGCTGGGCTTTAAGCTGGCGGGCAAGCCGGCAGACCCCGAGCATCCATACGGACATGGTCGCTACGAGTATCTCTCGGGTCTGGTCGTGGCGGCGCTCGTGCTACTGATCGGCCTTGAGCTTATCAAGTCCTCGGTTGAGCGCGTCATCCACCCCGAACCTGTCGAGTTCTCGCTTGCCCTGGTGGCAGTCCTTGCGCTTTCGATGGTCGTAAAGCTGTGGATGGCGGCCCTCAACCAAAAGCTCGGCGATCGCATTGAGTCCGAGACGCTGCATGCGACCGCTCAGGACTCAAAGAACGATGTCCTAGCCACGGGTGCTGTGCTGGCGTGCGCAATTGTTTCGCAGGTGACGCACATCAATCTTGACGCATGGGTCGGCCTTGCCGTTGGCGCCTATATTGGCTGGAGCGGTTTTGAACTCATCCAGGATACGGTGAGCCCGCTTTTGGGCCAGGCGCCCGATCCTAAGCTGGTCAAGCACATTCGAGACAAGATCATGAGCTACCCCGGCGTTTTGGGCGTCCACGACCTGATGGTTCACGACTACGGCCCGGGCAGGAAGTTCGCAAGCGCTCATGCCGAGATGGCAGCCGAGGCCAGCCCGCTGGAAAGTCACGACACGCTCGATAACATCGAGCAGTCGTTTAGGAACGAAGACGGCATGATTGTCACGCTCCATTACGACCCCATCGTGACCGACGACCCCAAAGTGGCGAGCATGCGCTTACGCATTCACGCCATCGCCCAGGAGATCGATAGCCGCCTTTCGGTTCACGACCTACGCTGTGTGCCGGGTCCTACGCACACCAACGTGATCTTTGACTGCGTGCGACCCTCGGATTTGGCGATGAGCGCAGAGGACCTAAAGCGCGCGTTGGCGAAACGTGTCGAATCCGAATATCCCAAGTCGATTGCCAAGATCACGATCGACGAAGACTATGTCGGTCATACCCACGAGTAGGGCCGAGCCGATAAAGCAACTGATGCAGAAGGGGAGAGCATGAAGAAGCTATATCTACTCCGCCACGGTCAAACTGAGTTCAACGTCAAAAAGCTGGTCCAGGGCCGCTGCGATTCTCTGTTGACCGACCTGGGCCGCAAGCAAGCGGGAATGGCGGCCGCATGGCTCAAAGCCCACGGCGTCGTTCCCGACAAAGTGGTCTCTTCGCCCTTAGGCCGAGCCATGGACACGGCAAGTCTCGTCGCAACCGAACTCCTCGGCCCGGATGCAGCAGTCGAGCCCTGCGAAGGCATCATCGAGCGCAGCTACGGCTCCTTCGAAGAAGGTCCCCACGATGCCCTTCCCACCGACGTCTGGGATCCGGGCGAGGACTTAGTCCCCTTCGGAGGAGAGGGAAGCCAGGCGCTACAGGAGCGCATGGTAGGCACCCTCACCAATCTCATGGGCGCCGAGGGCATCGAAACCCTCCTAGCAGTAAGCCACGGCAGTGCCAGCCGCCAATTCATCAAGGCTGCAGCCCCAGAGGCCTTCGAGCTCCCAGCAAAACTCCCCAACTGCGCCATCATGATCTTCGATTTCGATGATTCGCAAGAAGAAGGCGATACGCCCCAATCCAAGTTCACCTTGCAGCAAATAGTTGATCCCCAACAAAGTCATTAGCCTGAGCGAGCAGAGTTAAGCAGACATCAACGTGTCGTCTCCCGAGCTTGGCAGAGGGCCGGCGAAATATATTAAGTTTGTCGCGAGTTCCGCACGCAAAGGAAAGCACTTAATGTGCTTTCCGTCTTGCGCAGGACTGTAGAGCAGCAAACTTAATATATTTCGCCGGCCCTCTGCCAAGCCCAGGAGACATCCACGCACTTTACCTGCGTAAACAATGTGAGTGAAATATGAATCTCGATGGATACGCCCGCAGCCGTGTATACTAAA
>CAKUFW010000099.1 GCA_934650975.1 uncultured Collinsella sp.
CACGATATCAGTATCGGTGTGGTAGGCAATGCGGGCATTGTCATACTCGGGCAGCTGATGCAACGCGTTGACCAGGATTACGGGCTCGGTATCGCGCGCGAGCAGCACGCCGCAAAAACGCTCGAACATATCGGCATAAAAGCCGGTCAGATAGTAAATCGACCACGGGTCGTTTACGAGCAGCTGCGCGCCGGGGTGCTGGGCCTCGAGCGCATCGAGCACGCGCGCCACACGCTGGTCATCGACATGTGCCATGAAACATCCTTTCGCTAGGTTGCCACCATGGTATCCCCAATGCCAGGCTAGTCAATTTGGGACGGGGCTATTTTAGCTGCGTCAAACATGCGGAATGATAGGTAAAAGTAGTCATAAAAGTCCCGTCCTAAATGGGCTGGTTTCAAAACTATGACGGATTACGGGGCTGGACCTGTATATCTTGACCATGGGAAAAATCGCGAAATTAAAACCGCAGGTAGACGGCTTATCAAAAATTGAAAAATGCCGGTATGGATGGGGGTCTCCGAATCAGCCCCGTAATCCGGCATGGTTTTAAAATGGCACTAAAGTAGGCACAGGCTAAATACCGATTCCAATGATAGTTGCGGTGGAATAGTTCCTGGATACCGGGGTTTTGGCGGAAATCAGGAACTATTTCACCGCAATTGAGGAGGGGCGGGGTGGATAGCGGGGCAGCTAAAAGAGCCCCGTCCCAAAATGACTACTTAGGCTTGGCCGATGTCCATGCTGGCGACTAGGTTGATGTTCGTGTCTAGGAGGTTCTCCAGCACGACGTCGCCCATGTGAATGGGGGCGTCGACCACCAGGCCGCGGATGAGGTTCATCGCTTGGGCGTGGAGTGCCAGCGGGATGGCTTCGGCCGTGCGAACGGGGAGCAGGGCTTCGTCGCCGCCAGATACGGCTACGGTCGTCGTGAGCACGCGCATGGGGCAGGTGAGCTCCTGATGTGCGAACTTGTCGCCGCGGGGGCAGCCGTTGCCGGTTACGGAGTGCACCGCCGCCACGCTGCCGTCCGATTCGCGCTCGATCTCCACGGTCAGGAGACACTCGGATGGGCAGGTCGTGCAGTTGAACTGCAGCGTTTCAATCACGTTATCGCTCATAGCTTTATGCCTCCTCGACGGGATCGACGGACAGGACAATCTCACTGGCACCAAGGTCGAGCGCTTGCTGGATGACTTTCGCCGGTAGCGGGAAACTCTCCATAACGCTCGGCTTAAACGCACGAACCTTGCCCGCAAACAGCTCCTCACCGCCTGCGAGGATGCGCACGCGGGCAGTATCGACCGGTCGGCGCACGCGGAAGTTGACTTTGGTGAGTGCCACGGTCGTAATACGTCCGGGTAACGCGTAGCCTGCGATGCCGGCGGGGGAGACTGTGAGCTCGCGGCCCGCACCCGCAGTGTCCACCCCGGCACCCGTGCTACCGCCCAACGCCCACGCCGCCGCAGCCGCGCCGGCGCGCTCGGACTCGGTCGTCACGTTGTCGGCCAGATCGTGCACGTGCAGCACGTTGCCGCAGGCGAAGATGCCCGGCACGCCTGTCTGCAGGCTCTGGTCCACCACGGCGCCGCGCGTGCGGGGGTCCAGCTCCACGCCCGCGGCAACCGAAAGCTCGTTCTCAGGAATCAGGCCCACCGAAAGCAGCAGCGTGTCGCATGAAACAACGCGCTCGGTCCCCGGAATAGGCGCCAGGTGCTCGTCGACCTGGCTCACCTCGACGGCCTCCACGCGGTCGCGACCGATCACGCGCGTCACGGTGGTGGACAGGTGCAGCGGAATGCCAAAATCGTCCAGGCAGTTCTTGACGTTGCGGCGCAGGCCGTTGGCGTACGGCATGATCTCGTACACGCCCTCGACCGAAATCCCCTCGAGCGTGCAGCGGCGCGCCATGATCAGCCCGATGTCGCCCGAGCCCAAAATGACGGCGCGCGAGCCGGGTTTGAGGTTTTCGATATTGATGTATCGCTGCGCCAAGCCGGCCGTAAACACTCCGGCGGGTCGGCTGCCGGGAATCTTGATCTCGCCGCGCGTGCGCTCGCGACAACCCATGGCAAGAACGACGGCGCGTCCGGTGAGCTGCAGCATGCCGGCGGGGTTCATGAGCGTGACGGTGTGGACGGCGGCGTTGTCAGTGTCCACTGCGCCTGAACCCCCGTCAATCCTGATCACCATGCTGTCCAAGAACAGCGCAATGTCGGTTTCGCGCACCTGGTCGATAAATCGCTGCGCGTATTCGGGGCCGGTGAGTTCCTGCTTAAAGTGTGACAGGCCAAAGCCTGGGTGGATGCACTGGCGCAGGATGCCGCCCAGGTGCCGCTCGCGCTCCACGATGGCCACGCGCGCACCGGCCTTGTGAGCGGAAGGTGCGGCCGCCATACCGGCAGGTCCGCCGCCGATAACGACCACGTCGAAGGTCTGCGTTGCCACAGTGCCGCCGGTCGCGTGTTTCGCGCCCATATCGATGATCGTCGCCATCCTAGCGCACCCCCTTCAAAGGTCCCTCAACGAGCCATGAGCCAGCATCCTCCAGCAAAACCTCGCTGGGATCGCACCCCAACTCGCGGGCAAGAATCGCCACCACGCGGCTTTGACAAAAACCGCTCTGGCAGCGGCCCATGCCGGCGCGGCAGCGGCGTTTGACGCCTTCGACCGAAACGGCGCCCGGGCGGCGTCGGATTGCGGCCACGATCTCGGCCTCGGGCACCGTCTCGCAGCGGCAGACGATCTGCCCCCACGCAGGGTCAGAATCAATCAGTTCTTCTTTGCGCGCAAGCGGTGCTCGGTCAAAGACGTCCGGCGCGCGGCGAATCGGGTCCCAATCGTCCCGTTCGCGCAGAGCCACGCCGGCATCGCGCAGCACCTGCTCCATGCGCTCGGCAATGGCCGGCGCGCTCGCCACGCCCGGCGACTGAATGCCCGCCGCCTGGAACAGCTCCGGTACCACGGCCGACTGTCCAACAAAGAAGTCGTTCGTTCCCTGAATGACCGGGCGCCCGCCGGCAAACGCGCGCACCACGCGGCGCGTGTCCAGATCGGGCACCAGCTTGCGCGCGCCGGTCAGCAGTGCGTTCACATCGGCGGCATAGGTCTGCGTGTCGCCCGGCTCGCGCGCGGCGGCGGTTGCGGTGATCACGGTGTTGCCGTGCACGGTGCCCGTCACAATGACGCCCTTCGACACCGGCGTGGGCACCGGATAGAGCGGCATGATCGCTCTCGGCTCCTTGTCCAGCACCACGATGTTGCCCTGGCGCCAGACCATCTGGAACTCCTCAGCGCCCGCCATGTGCGAGATGCCCGCGGCGCCGTTGCCCGCGGCGTTAATCAGATAGCGGCAGCGCACATCGCCGGCAGGCGTCACCAGCGTAAAGCGCGCGGCTCCATCATCTGAGCCGGCAACATAAATTGCCTCCACAGGCGCGGACCGCATAAACGTCACCCCGTTGGCCACGGCGTTCTCCAGCGCGGCAATGGCGACCTCAAAGGGATCGACAAAGCCAGTCGAGGGGCACCACAGCGCGCACGTCGCCTGGGCGCTCGCACGCGGTTCCAGTCCGTGGATGCGCTCGGGGCCGATAATCGACAGCTCGGGTACGCCGTTGGCCAGGCCATTCTGGTGCAGCTTCTCCAGGTGTGCGCGGTCTTCGTCGTTGAAACCCAGCACCATCGACCCAGTGCGGCAGAACATAAAGCCTAGCTCCTGGGCCCAAGTACCATACAGCTCGCATCCGCGGGCATTGACCTGCGCCTTTACGGTGCCCGGTGCCGGATCGTAGCCGGCGTGCACCAGGCCGCCGTTGGCCTTCGATGCGCCCATTGCGATGTCGTTGGCCGCCTCGACTACGCAAATGGACAGGTCATAGCGCGCGAGCTGCCGCGCGATGGCGCATCCGGTGATGCCCGCGCCCACAATCGCGATATCAAACGTTTCTGTCACAGTGCCTCCCAGACGAGTTGACAGGCTGTCAATAAGACTATCCTACGTTGTGCACACCCCCAGTGCGGCGGCAATGCGGCGAACAGCCCCGCAACACCCGCCAACGGCAGGCGAGGGACACCCAGTAACGTCAACGACCTCGTCTGCCGGATCAGATGTCGGAGTTTTGTCTCCTCCTGTAACAGTAAGCAGAGGGTTCGGCTCTTAGATGTTACAGATTGAGACGTTTGCTAAGCGGGTTCGACGTTTGTCTTGTTCTGTAACAGTAAGAGGGGAATTTCGGTCCTACGTGTTATAGATTGAGAAAAAAGCCGGGGCGGGATTCTTCTGTCTCGATCTGTAACAGGTAGGCCCGTTTTTGGTGATTAGATGTTACAGATTGAGATATTGGGATAGGACGTTTTCCTTTGTCTCGATCTGTAACAGGAAGAAGGAAATTCTGGTTCTAGATGTTACAGATTGAGACGTTAGTCTGGCGGGTCTTCCGTTTGTCTTGATTTGTAACATCTAGACCCGGATTCTGCTCCCACCTGTTACAGATTGAGATGTTTGTGTCCGCGCTCGCCCCTTACCCAGCCGTGGTCCCATATAAACAAACCCCGTGGTAAACTTGGACGGACTGTAAATATTCCGAAAGGTACACCTCAATGTCCAAGTACATCTCCGAGCTCATGTCACCGCAGCTTATGGGCGTCATCTATGCCTTTGTGGGCTTTATCATCGCCCTGTACGTGCTGTCGGTCGTTTATGTGTTCATCGACGCTCGCCGCCGTGGCGCCAGCGCCTACGTGGCATGGGGCATCATCGCCCTGATCCCGTTTGTGGGGCTCATCGCCTACCTGGTCCTGCGTCCGCACTCCTACGCGGCCGACCGCGAGGAGCAGGAGCTGGACATGGCCCTGCGCGAGCGCCAGCTTGCCCAGTACGGCACCTGCCCGCAGTGCGGCGCGCCCATCGAGAAGGACTTTGTCGTGTGCCCCGTGTGCGACACCCAGGTTCGCAACGTGTGCCCCAGCTGCCATCGCCCGCTCGACGCGCACTGGAAGGTCTGCCCCTACTGCCGAACTCGCATCCAGTAACGCATCCATCGCCGGGCCGGCCGCAAGCCACGGGCGCCGCGCGCCCCGCAGCCCCGCACCCACACGATGAAGCATGCGTAGAAAATCGCCCGCCGTGCCATTAAGGTGCGGCGGGCGCTTGTATACCAAGGCAACCTGCCTATAATGATGCAAGTCAAAAACGCCGAGCGCATCGCATACACTTGCATCAGGCATCCGAGAGGAGAAAACATACCCATGAAGGCACTCTACAATGACGGTTCGGTGGCCGAGCTCCCGCAGGACGAGGTCACGCACGTCATCCGCCACTCCGCCGCGCACATCATGGCGCAGGCCATCAAGCGCCTGTACCCCGAGGCCGACTTTGCCTACGGCCCCGCGACCGACAACGGCTTCTACTACGACGTCGACCTGCCCGAGGGCGTCAAGATCAGCGAGGACGACTTCCCCGCGATCGAGGCCGAGATGAAGAAGATCGTCAAGGAGAACCTCAAGTTCACCGTGTACGAGAAGCCCCGCGCCGAGGCCATCGCCCTTATGGAGGAGCGCGGCGAGAAGTACAAGGTCGAGCACATCGGCGACCTGGACGACGATGCCCGCATTACCTTCTACCAGCAGGGCGACTACATCGACATGTGCGTCGGCCCCCACATCTGCTACACCAAGGCTCTGAAGGCCTTCAAGCTCACCGGCGTCTCGGGCGCTTACTGGAAGGGCGACAAGGACAACAAGATGCTCACCCGCATCAACGGCGTCGCCTTTGCCACCAAGGAGGAGCTCGACGAGCACATGCACATGCTGGAGGAGGCCAAGAAGCGCGACCACCGCAAGATCGGCCGCGAGATGGACCTCTTTATGATGCGCGACGAGGCCCCCGGCTTCCCGTTCTTCCTGCCCAACGGCATGATCCTTAAGAACACGCTGCTGGACTACTGGCGCGAGATTCACCACAAGGCCGGCTATGTGGAGATCTCCACGCCGCTCATCATGAACAAGCAGCTGTGGAAGACCAGTGGCCACTGGGACCACTACAAGGACAACATGTACTCCACCGTCATCGATGACGAAGAGTACTGCATTAAGCCCATGAACTGCCCGGGCGGCGTGCTGGTGTACGCCTCCAAGCCGCACTCCTACCGCGAGCTGCCCATCCGCGCCGGCGAGATCGGTCTGGTGCACCGCCACGAGCTGCGCGGCGCCCTGCACGGCCTGTTCCGCGTGCGCTGCTTTAACCAGGACGACGCTCACCTGTTTGTGCGCCCCGACCAGCTGACCGACGAGATCGTGGGCGTGGTCAACCTCATCGACTCCGTGTACCAGAAGTTTGGCTTTAAGTA
>CAKUFW010000100.1 GCA_934650975.1 uncultured Collinsella sp.
CTCGCTCTGGTCGGCATCGTCACGCGCGGCGACCTTCTGGCAAAGAAGCTCGCCGAGGAGATCAAGGAGATCGAGGGCGTCGACGTTCCGCTCGGCAGCCTCGATATCAGCTTCTACCGCGATGACTATGCGACCAATTTCGCTCCCGCGATCCACGCCACCAACATTCCCTTCAGTGTCGACGGCAAGCGCGTCGTGCTGGTGGACGACATCCTGTACACGGGTCGTACCATCCGCGCCGCTCTGGACGCCGTCATGGACCTGGGCCGTCCGAGCCGCATCGAGCTGGCAGTTCTCGTTGACCGCGGCCACCGTGAGCTCCCCATCTCGCCGGACTTTGTCGGCAAGAACGTTCCCTCGTCGCATGAGGAGAACGTGCACCTATATATGAAGGAAGTCGACGGCCACACCGCTGTCGAGATTAACGACGTCGCGCCGGGTTCCCACGTGGGCTCCGCGCCGCTGGGAGGTGAGTAGTACCGTGGCGTTCAACCATAAGCACCTGATCGACATTACCGAGTACTCCGAAGAGGACATCAAGCTCATCCTCGAGACCGCCAAGGCGTTCTCTGAGGTCAACGAGCGTGCGATCAAGAAGGTCCCCACGCTCAAGGGCAAGACCATCGTCAACATGTTCAACGAGCCTTCGACGCGCACCCGCAGCTCCTTCGAGCTTGCCGAGAAGCGTCTTTCGGCCGACAGCCTCAACTTTGGCGGCTCCTCGACCTCTACGGTCAAAGGCGAGAGCCTCGTCGACACCGTCGAGACCCTCAACGCCTACAAGATCGACTGCATCGTCGTGCGCGATAAGCACGCCGGTGCTCCCTACATCGTCACGCAGAACTCGCCCGCGAGCGTCATCTGCGCCGGTGACGGCAAGCACAACCATCCCACGCAGGCCCTGCTCGACCTGTACACCATCTGGGAGCACAAGGGTGACTTCCACGGTCTGAAGGTCGCCGTCGTCGGCGATATCGCCCACTCCCGCGTCTGCGGCTCGCTGATCCCCGCGTTGAAGATCATGGGCTGTGAGACCTACGCCGTCGCCCCCGGCACGCTGCTGCCGCCGGCGCCCGAGGTTCTGGGTTGCGACCACGTGACGAGCGACCTCGATTCCGTCCTGCCCGAGCTGGACGTCGTCTACATGCTGCGCGTGCAGCAGGAGCGCCTCGAGGGCGCTCCGTTCCCCACGATTCGCGAGTACCACAAGCTCTTCGGCCTGACCAAGGACCGCGAGAAGCTCATGAAGCCCGATGCGATCATCTGCCACCCGGGCCCCATCAACCGCGGCGTCGAGTTCGACTCCTATATGGCTGACCACCCGCAACGCTCCGTCATCCTGGAGCAGGTCTACGCCGGTATCTGCGTGCGTATGGCTATCCTGTATCTGCTGCTTGGAGGTGCCGATAATGGCCTTGCTTCTTAAGAATGCCCACGTCGTCGACCCGTCCGTCGAGCTTGACGGTGTCGTTGACGTCCTGATTGACGGCGACAAGATCGCCGAGGTCGGCGAGAATCTCGCCGTCGAGGGAGCCGAGGTCCGCGACCTTTCCGGCAAGTACCTCGTCCCCGGTCTGGTGGATATGCACGTGCATCTGCGCGAGCCTGGCTACGAGGTCAAAGAGGACATCGAGAGTGGCACTCGCGCTGCTGCCAAGGGCGGCTTCACCGGCGTGTGCGCCATGCCCAACACCGATCCCGTCACCGATAACGGCACCGTCGTGGAGTTCGTCAAGTCCCGCGCTGCCGAGGTCGGTCACTGCCGCGTCTATCCGTCGGGCGCCATGACCCGCGGCCTTAAGGGCGAGGCCATGTCCGAGATGGGCGATATGGTCGCCCACGGCGCCGTCGCCTTCACCGACGACGGTCGTGGCGTGCAGGGCGCGGGCATGCTCCGTCGCTGCATGGACTACGGCAAGATGTTCGGCAAGGTCTTTATGAGCCACTGCCAGGACGAGGACCTGGTCGGCCACGGCCAGATCAACGAGGGCAAGGTCTCGACCCGTCTGGCTCTCGAGGGCTGGCCGGCTGCCGGCGAGGAGCTCCAGATCGCCCGCGACATCGAGATTGCCAAGCTGACCGGTGCCAAGCTGCACATCCAGCACATCTCCACCGCCCATGGCCTGGAGATCGTGCGTGCCGGTAAGGCCGCTGGCGTTCAGGTTACCTGCGAGGCCACCCCGCACCACATGTTCCTGACCGAGAACGACCTGGACGAGACCTACAACACCTCGCTCAAGGTCAATCCGCCGCTGCGTACCGAGGAGGATGCCGAGGCCATCCGCCAGGGCGTCATCGACGGCACCGTCGACGTTATCGTCACCGATCACGCTCCCCACACCCCGTGGGAGAAGGCCCGCGAGTTCGAGCTTGCGCCCTTCGGCATGATCGGCCTCGAGACTTCGCTGTCGCTCGTCCTCACCGAGCTGGTCAACACGGGCAAGATGAGCATGGGCCGCATGGTCGAGCTCATGGCCATCAAGCCGCGTGAGATCCTGGGCCTCGACCAGGTTCAGGTCAAGGCGGGCTCCGTTGCCGACCTGACCGTGTTCGATCCCACTGCAACCTGGACGGTCGGCGAGGACGGCTACGAGTCGCGCGCCGAGAACTCCGGTTTTGCCGGCCGCACGCTCACCGGCCGTGCCACCGATGTGTTTGTCGGCGGCAAGCAGACGCTTGCCGACGGCTGCATCTGCTAGCATAGCCTTATCGCTTTTGTGCGCGGCGCCCTTGCGGTGCCGCGCTTTCTGTTCGTTTGGTCCATGCAACCGCATGGGGGATTGGAGCGTCTATGCCCACACCTTCCACTGCACGCATGCACGACTTCGAGGTCGTCTCGAACCAGGAGATCGCCGACGGCATCTTCTCGCTCGTTATCTCGGCCCCCAAGCTTGCAAGTGCGCTCAAGCCCGGTCAGTTCGTGAATATCGCCGTGCCCGGCGATGCTTCCTCGCTGCTTCGCGTGCCCCTGAGCTTCTATCGCGCCGACGCCGAGGCCGGCATCGTCGAGCTGTGGTACGCCGTCGTGGGCGACGATACCCGTCGTCTGTCGCAGATGGCCCCTGGCTCCACCTCCAACTTGCTGGGCCCCGGGGGCCGCGGCTGGCTTGTGCCCGAGGGCACCAGGAAGGCGCTGCTCGTGGCGGGCGGCATCGGTGTTCCGCCCGTGCTCTGCCTGGCTGACAAGCTTGCCGAGCAGGGTGTGGCCGTTGACGTGTGCCTGGGCTTTGGCACCGCGTCCAAGGCCGTGGGCATCGATGAGTTTCGCGCGCTGGGTGCCACGGTCAACGTGTGCACCGACGATGGCTCTCTGGGCACGCACGGCTTCTGCACCGATCCTGCCGCCGAGTTGCTCGGCGAGGGCGGTTACGACTACGTCGCAAGCTGCGGTCCCGCCGTCATGATGAAGAAGGTCGCCGCCGCTGCCGCCGAGGCCGGCGCGTACTGCGAGGTGTCGCTCGAGCGCATGATGAGCTGTGGCTTTGGCGCCTGCAACACCTGCAACGTCGAGACGGTCGACGGTATGAAGGGCGCCTGCATGTGCGGCCCCGTTTTTGATGCTTCCAAGGTGGTGGTCTTCTAGTGGGTACCGTGAACATGGCCGTCGATTTCGGCGGCGTCAAGATGCAGAACCCCATCAACACCGCAGCCGGTACCTTTGGCTACGGTTGGCAGTTCCAGAACTTCTTCGATGTCTCCCAGCTGGGTGCCATCACCACCAAGGGCTGCGCTGCCGAGCCCTGGCCCGGCAATCCCGCACCCCGCATGGCCGAGATTCCCGGCGGCATGATCAACTCCGTGGGCCTGCAGAACCCCGGTGTGGCCGCTTTCGCTCGCGAGTCCGGTCCGTGGCTCGAGCAGCTCTCCAAGGACGGTTGCCAGGTAATCTGCCAGGTTGCCGGTCATTCCGTGGACGAGTTTGTCCGTGCGCTCGAGATGTATGTCGAACTGTGCCCCTGGGCTGCCGGCTATGAGATCAACGTGAGCTGCCCCAACATTGCCGCCGGCGGTGCCGCCATGGGCTCCACGCCCGAAGGCGCTTCTGGCGTCATGGCCGCCTGCCGCAAGGTGACCGACAAGCCGCTGTTCGTAAAGATGGCTCCGGTCAACGTTGCCGAGATTGCCAAGGCTCTCGAGGCCGCCGGTGCCGATGGCCTTTCGGTCATCAACTCCATCCAGGGTATGGCCATCGACGTCCACACCCGCAAGTCCCGCGTGGCCAAGCCCAAGGGTGGCCTTTCGGGCCCGCTGTGCCACCACATCGCCGTGCGCATGGTCTGGGAGGTTGCCCAGGCCGTCGATATCCCCATCAACGGCGTCGGCGGTGTCATGACCGGAGAGGACGCGGCCGAGTTTATCCTGGCTGGCGCTACCTGCGTGTCGGTCGGTATGGCCAACTTCGTCGATCCGTGCGCTTCGCTCAAGATTGCGCACGAGCTCGAGGCCTGGGCCGAGTCCCAGGGCGTTAAGGACATCAACGAGCTGGTAGGTGCGTTCGAATGCTAGAGACCGATGCCCGCGACCGCGTTATCGTCGCCCTCGACTGCGACCGTGAGCGTGCGCTCGAGCTCGCCCGTGAGCTTTCGGGTCACGCCGCCTGGCTCAAGGTCGGCATGACGCTCTATTACGCTGAGGGTCCCCAGATCGTCAAGACCTTTAAGGACCTTGGCTTTAAGGTCTTCCTCGACCTTAAGTTCCATGACATTCCGCATCAGGTGCGCGGCGCTGCCCGCTCGGCCTCGCTTGCCGGTGCCGACCTGCTTTCGGTCCACGGACTGGGCTCGGGTGCTATGCTCGCTGCCTGCCGCGAGGGTGCCGAGGAGGCGCGTGAGGACCGCGCCAAGCTCGTCGCCATCACCGTGCTCACGAGCATGAATCAGGATGCCTTGAGCGAGATCGGCGTCGAGTCGCCCGTGGCCGAGGAGGCCGCCCGCTTGGCAAAGCTTGCTCAGGCCAACGGCATCGATGGCATCGTGTGCTCACCGATGGAGGCTCACGACATGCGTGAGCTGCTGGGTCCTGATGCCCTGATCGTGACTCCGGGTGTGCGTCCGGTGGGTGCCGCCCTTGGTGACCAGTCCCGCGTGGCGACGCCTTCCCAGGCTATCGAGCGTGGCGCAAGCCACATTGTGGTGGGCCGTCCCATCACCGGTGCCGACGATCCGGTTGCCGCCTTTGACGCCATCGTCGCCGAGCTGGTCGAAAACGTCGCGTAAAAGATTCCCCTAAGTCACCACTTTTGGGTCTCATTAGCACAAAATAGCCCCTGTGCCTGCGTAAACTTTCCCATCCTTTATGTGGAATCGCAGGTCAGGGGCTTAACTTTGGGCGCAGTATATTGCACTTTTTGCGGGTATCGTCTAACCTATGGAGCCGCGATTAGGCATTTTGTACGTTCTACGTGCTAAAATGCCAATTATTGAATCAGATATAACCCAACTATTTGGAGGTACGAATGGCACTCCCTCAGCTTACCGACGAGCAGCGCAAGCAGGCTCTTGAGAAGGCTGCTGCCGCACGTCACGCCCGCGCTGAGCTTCGCGAGCAGATCAAGAAGGGCGAGAAGTCCCTCGAGTCCGTGCTCAACTCCGATGACCCCATTGCTTCCCGCATGAAGGTTTCCACCCTCATCGAGTCTCTCCCCGGTTATGGCAAGGCCAAGGCCGCCAAGATCATGGAGGAGCTCGGTATCTCCGCTACTCGTCGCGTCCAGGGCCTCGGCGTCCGTCAGCGCGAGCAGCTCCTCGAGCAGCTGACCAAATAAGTGAGCGCTCAGGATTCCAAGCTCTTTGTGATTTCTGGACCGTCAGGCGCAGGCAAGGGTACGCTCGTCACTCGTGTGCGCGAGCGCCGCTCGAACCTGGGTCTGACGGTTTCGGCTACCACGCGAGCACCACGCAAAGGTGAGGTCGACGGCGTCAACTACTTTTTTCTGACGCGCGAGGAGTTCGACCGCCGCGTGGCAAACGGTGAGTTTGTTGAGTGGGCCGAGGTCCACGGTAACTGCTACGGCACGTTGGTGAGCGAGGTCACATCCAAGCTCGCCTCGGGCTCGTCTCTGATTTTGGAGATCGATGTCCAGGGCGCCCTGCAGGTGAAGGAGCGTTTCCCCGAGGCCGTGCTGATCTTTATCAAGCCGCCTTCGCTTGAGGTGCTCCGCGAGCGTCTAGTCGGTCGCGGTACCGAGACGCCCGAGACGATTGAGCTGCGTATGGCAAACGCCGCCGATGAACTTGCCCTTGCCGACCGCTACGACGA
>CAKUFW010000101.1 GCA_934650975.1 uncultured Collinsella sp.
GCCAGATAGGTTTTACCGGTGCCGGCGGGACCCAAACCAAACGTGATGGTATGAGAGCGAATGGCATCCACATAGCGTTTTTGACCGAGCGTCTTGGGGCGGATGACGCGACCGCGATACGACAGCAGCACGTCATCGCGCAGCGACGAGGCATCATGCTCACCGTCACGCAAAACGGCCAGGCAGCGCGAGACGTCATCGGCAGAAAGCGTACGTCCGGCTGCCGCCTCGCGAAAGGCATGTTCGAAAAAACGCGTGACCAGCTCGACCTCGTCCGGATCGCCGCTCACGGCAACGCTATCGCCGCGGGCAACCACCTTGGCGCGCACCAAATTCTCGAGCGCACGGAGGACGCCGTCGCCGGCACCCAAAACGCGCGAGGGGTCAATCCCCTCGGGAACGGTAAGTCTAATCTTCGAGGCTTCCATAAACCTCCCTGCGTGCATGGACCAAGCCGGAATCATCGACTCCGATGATAGCAACATCGAGCAGGCACGGAGCTGTGAGTCCACAGGTATCATCAAGACGGGCATGATGGAACGAGCCGAGTGTCAGGTTGTCACCGTACTCAAGCACGGCGCGCTCGACGGTGCCCACGCGACGACGGGCATCGGCAACCGCGAGCTCCTGGGCCGCCGCACGCATACGGCGGCTGCGCTCGGCCATGACCTCGGGAGCCACCTGGTCGGGCATATCGGCTGCCAGGGTGCCGGGGCGCTTGCTATAGCGAAAGACGTGCATGCGCGAGAAACCCACGCGACGGCACAGCGCCAACGACTCCTCGAACTCCTCATCCGTCTCACCGGGAAAACCAACGATGACGTCGCACGAAAGCGACGCCTGCGGCAGGTTGGCGCGAATCATGCGCACCGTGTCCTCAAAGGCCTCGGCGCTATAGGGACGGCCCATGCGATGCAGGGTCGCCGTGCAGCCAGACTGCACGGGCAGATGCAAAAACGGCGCGATACGGTTCGGATAGCGGGCCATCACCTTGAGCAAACGCTCAGAGATATCCATGGGCTCCACCGAGGAGATGCGCACGTGGGGAATAGACGTGCGCTCCATAATGGCCTCGAGCAGCTCGTCGATCTCGACATGCTTGTCGGTCGCGCTCTTGCCGTCATAGGCGCCCAGGTTCACGCCGGTCAGCACCACCTCGGGCACGCCGGCCTCCTGGGCCTCGCGCACCTGCTCGAGCACTGACTCGACGGGCACAGATCGCTCGGGGCCGCGGGCCTTCCACACGATGCAGTAGGTGCAGCGGTGGTTGCAGCCATCCTGAATCTTCACGCCCAATCGCGAACGACCGAGCGCATCAACCACGTCGCCATCGCTGCAGGCGGGCACGCTATCGGACTCGACGCCCAGCACTTCGCAGACGCGCTCGGCGACATCGATCTTAGAAGGCTCGGCGATCACGCGATCGGAGAGTTCAAGCAGCTCCTCAGGATGCAGGTTGACCACGCAGCCGGTTACGACCACGTAGGGCTCGCCCGGATAGGCTAGGGCGTGGCGAACGGCCTTGCGGGTCTTGGCCTCGGCCTCGCCCGTCACGGCGCAGGTATTGATGACGATCAGCTCGGCGTCCTGGGGCTCCACCATCGCAAAGCCCAGGCGCATAAGATCGGCAGTGATACGGTCGGACTCAACCCGGTTGACGCGGCAGCCGAGGTTGACGACGGAAATATGAGGTGCGAGCACGCGGGCTCCTTAATCGAGGATGTCGTCGAGGGCACTCTTGATACGGTCGGTCACCGACTTCTTACCGGATGCGACGTCATCGCCCATCTCGTCGGCAAAAGCACGAAGCAGCTCGCGCTGCTTATTGGAAAGATTGGTGGGAACAACCACACGAAGCTGCACGATCAGACGACCGCGCGAACCGCCACCGCCAATGCGCGGCATGCCGTAATTATTAACGCTTACGGTGTCACCGTACTGCGCGCCGGCGGGAACGGTCACCTTGACGACCTCATCGGGCATAATGCCCTGGACCTCGATCGCGCAACCGAGCGCCGCCTGCGCGATCGAGATATCGCTCACCAGGTACAGGTCGTCGCCGTTGCGCTTAAAGCGCTCGTGGTCGGCAACGCGGACGTTGACGATCAAATCGCCCGAGGGCTCGCCGCGAAGGCCAGCCTCGCCAAAGCCACTCACGCGCAGCTGGCGACCGGTCGACACGCCGGCGGGAATATCGATGTCAATCTTTTCGTGAGAAGGCGTGCGGCCCTGGCCATCACAGGTCTCGCAGGGATGATCGATGACCGTGCCTTCGCCGTGGCAGTCGGGACAGGGCGAAGAGGACTGAACCTGGCCCAGGAACGAACGCTGGACCGTGGTGACATAACCCGTGCCATGGCAGCGGCTGCACTGCTTTTCCTGTGCACCCTCGGCCCTTCCGGTACCGTTGCAGTCATCGCAGGGGGCCAGGCGATCATAGCTGATCGTCTTTTTGCAGCCGAGCGCCGCCTCTTCGAGCGTCACCGAAAGCGAGATGGCCATATCGCGACCGCGACGACGCTCACGACGGCTACGGGCGCCGCCACCGGCGCCACCGCCAAAGAACGACGAGAACAGGTCGTCCATGCCCATGCCGCCAAAGATATCATTGATGTCGACATAGCCAGAGCCACCAGGGCCGTCGGCGGTGCCGTAACGGTCGTAGTTAGCACGCTTCTGCTCGTCGGAAAGAACGGAATAGGCCTCGTTGAGTTCCTTGAACTTTGCCTCGGCCTCGGGGTCGTCTGAAACATCCGGGTGTACGGTACGGGCCTTCTTTAGAAACGCGCGCTTGATCGTCCGCGCGTCGGCATCCTTGTCGACACCAAGTACCTCGTAGTAATCCCTATTTTCCGACACGACCGAATCCTTCCGACTTTCAATATTGTCACAGTGCGTCCTATACCCAAGCTGGGCAGGTCGCAAACAGTGTGCTTAATGTTATTGCATTCCATAAGGCGCGACCATGGCCCGCTGAGAGCAACTTGCGAACCAGACCGACACGAGCGCGAACATAAAGCCGTTGGCAAAACCGTTGACAAACTGCATTGCGCCCCGCTTCCACCACAGCAGACTGCGATGAAGCACGCCATCCGAAAGCACCATGAACAGTCCCATGGCAAACGGGATAAAACACATCACGGCAAAAGCCGAGAACACGCCCGAGATGGCCGACAACACCAAAAACGGCGCGATGATACCCATGAGGTAGAAGCCGGTGCGAGCCTTGCCCTCCAAGCGCTCGGCCTCCACGTGGGCGCGGCCGACCAGGTCGCCGCCCGAGGCACCATTGGTGCCCGCATGGCCCATGTTGGGGATGCGCACCTCGTCGCCATCATGCGTGCCGGCGGGAAACTCAATCGTCTGCTCGGAGGCCACGCGAGTGCGACCGCTGCCACCGCAATCGGGGCACGGATCGGCCACGACCTTGCCGGAACCGCCGCACTCGGGGCAAACCGACTGGAACGTGCCCGCGCCGAACAGGAAGGACAGGTCGACGTCGATATGGCCGCGACCGCCGCAACTGGGGCAGGTGTGGGCATGCTCAGACGAAACGGAGCCCGAACCACCGCAGTGACCGCAGGTATCGAAGCGCGTATAGCGAACGGTCTTGCTGGCACCGCTCTTGGCCTCCTTGGCATCGAGCTTGATGTCGACGACCACGTTGGCGCCACTCTCGGGGTTGTAGGCCGCCTGACCGCGACGCGGCTGGCCCCAGGCGCCGCCGAAGGGGAAGCCACCCTCAAAGGGATTACCGTAACCGGCACTGCCGGCATAACCGCCACCATAGGGCGAAGCCGTCGGAGCTCCGGCAAAGGGATTGCCCGAACGCATGGCGTCGTAACGCGCACGCTTCTGCTCGTCCGAAAGCACGGCGTAGGCCTCGGAAACCTCTTTAAACTTTTCCTCGGCATCCGGCTCTTTATTGACGTCCGGATGGAGCTTACGAGCCTTCTGCTGGAAGGCCTTTTGAATATCACGCGAGGTGGCGTCCTTAGAGACACCCAAAATCTCGTAGTAATCTTTTTCATTCATCGTCGCCATGCGCGGCAACCTCCTGCTCACAGCAGCGTATATATTGCGGTAATTCTACCCGAGCGGCCTAAGCTAGATCCCAAAACAGCTCGAACAGAACATTTCCATCGAGCCAGCCCAGGTGAGTCGGCGCCAGATGGGCGCGGGTGAGACCCGCGATGACGTCGGCCGATGTGACGGAGCCCACATAGGGATCGTCGGCGTCTGGCACCCAGACGGCAAGCCCAAGCTCAAGGGCGCGGTCGCAAGCTGCTGTCAGTTCGTCCACGGGAATCACGTCCGCCGCGCGAACCAGCAGATCGGACCCCACGCCACGCGTCATGCGGCAGGCGAGCATCAGGTCCTCGGCCACCGCCTCGCGCCGCGAAAGATACTCGGCCTCAAAAGTCGACGCGGCATCATCGCGCTGCACCAAGCGCACGCGATGCGCGTCACCACGAGGCGAAACGCCGGGAAACAGCTCGGCCAAATGTTCGAAATCTTCGGCGTCGAGCATCCCCGCGGCAGACCGACCAAGCCCCAAGTAACCCTGGCCAGTCCAGTAGGCAATGTTATGGGCACACTCATGCCCGTCGAGAGCATAGCTCGCCACCTCGTACGGATGGTAGCCAGCCTCGCTCAGGCAATCGCGCGCCGCATCCATGCAGGCGGCCTGAAAATCTTCATCGGGCTCAAGCGACTCATCACGGCATGCCATGCGATAGAGGGGTGTGCCCTCCTCGAGCGTAAGCGGGTAGACCGAGACGTGATGCGGAGCTGCCGCAAGGACACCATCGAACGTGCGTTGCCAACTCGCAGCCGTCTGTCCGGGAAGCCCGCACATGAGGTCGCACGACACGTCAAGCCCCGCGTCTTTGACCGTCGCGATGGCCTCGAGTGCACGGTCGGCATCATGGATGCGGCCGATAGCGGCAAGCTCGTCATTATCGAGCGTTTGCACGCCCAGTGAAATGCGCGTAACACCCGCACCTGCAAGGGTTTCGACAAGCTCGGCAGTCAGCGACTCGGGATTGGCCTCGCAGGTAAACTCAACGGGCTTACACCGCATGGAGATGCGCCGGGCAAGTTCCACCAGGCGTTCCCCTGCCAGCGACGGCGTGCCGCCGCCCACGTAGACGGTGCGAACCCGCTCGAGCGCCCCGGCGTCGCCAAAGGCATCGAGCCGCGCATACAGCTGCTCAAAATAGGCATCGAACGCGGCATTCAAATCGCACGGGGCAAAGCTGCGCGAGTCAAAATCGCAATAGCGGCATTTTTGAGCACAAAACGGCACGTGCACATACAGCGCGGTAACGGCCACCCTTAGGCCTCCAGCGGATGCGCGGGCACCGACTCGCCGGCTGCAAGGGCGGCCTCGCAGGCCACCACATCGCGTTCGATATCATCGACCAGCGCCATAAACTCCTCGTAGGTGGAGCAGCGCACCACCTGGGCGCGCCAGGCGGCGGCATGGGGCATGCCTTTGAGATACCAGCTCGCATACGTGCGGGCGCGCGACATGAGCGGCAAGAGCTCGTGCGTTAACGTCAAATGCTCACGCAGGGCGTCCAGGCGCTCAACGGAACTGCGCACCGGCGCCGGCGTACCATCTAGCGCAAGGGCGCGCGCATCGCCAAATACCCAAGGATTGCCGTAAATACCACGCGCGATAAACACCGCGCTGGCACCCGAGCTGCGCAGATGCTCAGCAGCATCTTCGGCCGAGAACACGTCGCCCGAACCAATCACGGGAATCTCGACGGCGTCGGCCACTTCATCGACCACCGACCAATCGGCCTGGCCCGTGTAGAGTTGCGTGGCACAACGACCGTGCACCGCCACCGCAGCGGCCCCGGCACCCTCGAGCATATGGGCAAACGTCGCGGCATTGCGATCCTCGGCATAAAAGCCCTTGCGGATCTTTACGGTCACGGGCACATGCGCCGCGCCCACCGCCGCCTCGACGATCTTCTCGGCCAGGTCGGGCGTGCGCATGAGCGCCGAGCCCTCACCCTTGGTAACGACTTTGCGAGCTGGGCAGGCCATGTTGATGTCGATGAGCGACAGGCGATCGCCCACGCGCTCCTCGACGGCAGCGACGGCGCTCGCAAACTGATCAGGTTTGGAGCCAAAGAGCTGCACGCAAATCTGCTGCTCCTCGTCGGCCGGCAGTACCAGGCGCCAGGTCTTATTGCT
>CAKUFW010000102.1 GCA_934650975.1 uncultured Collinsella sp.
CCCTGCTCGAGCGCCATGGCACAGGCCATGACCTCGATGGCACCCGTGGCACCGATCATGTGCCCGGTCATCGACTTGGTTGACGAGACGTGCGCGGCGCGTGCCGCGTCCTCGCCGAGCGCACGCTTAATGCCCGCCGTCTCGGACGAATCATTGAGCTTGGTCGAGGTGCCGTGGGCATTGATGTAGAGGCCCTTGGACGGCTTAACGTCGCCCTCGGCCACCGCCAGCGATATCGCGCGGGCAATGCCGGCAGCCTCGGGATCGGGACTCGTGATGTGGTAGGCGTCATCGGTGTTACCGTAGCCCACGACCTCGGCATAAATGTGCGCACCGCGCGCCTGCGCATGTTCCATGCTCTCGAGCACGAGCACGCAGGCGCCCTCGCCCATCACAAAACCGTCGCGGTCCGCGTCGAACGGACGACAGGCCGTCGACGGGTCAGGATTAGTGGTGAGTGCACGGCAGGACGTAAAGCCCGCAACGGCATCGGGGATGATTGCGGCCTCGGTACCGCCGGCGAGAATCGCATCGGCATAGCCGTGTTTGATGGCGCGGAACGCCTCGCCCACCGCATGGGCCGAGGTCGCGCAAGCAGTCACGACGGGCAGGGTCGGTCCCTTTGCCTTATGGCGAATCGCGATATTGCCCGAAGCCATGTTGGGGATCATCATCGCAATCATGTAAGGCGATGCGCGGCGGGGCCCACGATCGGCGATCGTGTGGACGTTGTCGACGAGCGTCTGCATGCCGCCCACGCCTGAACCCACGTAGACGCCCAGGCGCTCGCGATCGATGGCGCCTTCGACATCAAAGCCCGCATCGTGCATGGCCTCGTCCGACGCCGCCAGTGCAAACTGAACGCAGGGGTCCAGGTGCTTGGCATCGTGCTTGCCAAAGTAGTCGTTGCCGTCAAAGCCCTTGACCTCGGCCGCCACCTTGACGGCAAACGCATCCGTATCGAAGTGCGTAATCGGGCCGATGCCACAGGTCCCGGCACACATGGCCGCCCAGGTGGCAAGCGCGGTGTTGCCGAGCGGCGACACGGCACCGATGCCGGTGATTGCAACTCTCTGTTCCATCATGGTCTCCTCATCCAAGCCGTTCTTCGGCCCTGGTTTCTACATCGCCATTCCGCCGTCGACGCGTACGACCTCACCCGTAATGTAGGCAGCCGCATCACTCGCCAAAAAGCGCACCACGCCAGCCACTTCCTCGGGGCGCGCCATGCGCTTAAGGGGAATCTGCTCCTCGGTTGCCGCGCGCACCTTCTCCGAGAGCTTTGCCGTCATATCGGTCTCGACAAACCCGGGGGCGACCGCATTAACCCTCACGCCGCGAGGCGCAAGCTCGCGCGCCACCGCCTTGGTAAGCCCTATCACGCCCGCCTTAGAAGCAGCGTAGTTGGCCTGCCCGGCGTTGCCCATCAGGCCCACGACCGAGCTCATGTTGACGACGCAACCGCCGCGCTGGCGCATAAAGGTTTTGGTGAGCGCGCGCGTCGTGTTGAACGTGCCCTTCAGATTGACGTCGAGCACGCGGTCGAAGGCGTCATCGCCCATACGCATGAGCAAGCCATCGCGGGTGATGCCGGCGTTGTTGACGAGCGCCCAGATTGAGCCAAAGTCGTTGAGGACCGTCTCCACGCACGCGTTGACGGCATCGGGGTCGGCCACGTCACATTGATATGCGCGCGCCGTGACGCCAGCCGCCTCACAGGCTTCGCATGTCTCGCGCGCCGCATCGACGCTGCCGGCATAGACGACGGCGATATCGTAGCCATCCTCCGCCAGGCCAACCGCACAAGAGCGGCCGATACCACGCGAGCCGCCCGTGACCAGCGCCACGCGACGCGAGTCGTTGCGCTCGAGCGCGCCGTTGTTCAAGTTGCCCATGTCATTCCTTTCGGGTTACAGCTCTGCGGACTATGCGAGCTCGTCGGCAATAGCTGCGACTTGCTCGGCCGTTTCGCACGAATACGCGCGAACGTCGCTCAGCGTACGCTTGACCAGGCCGGACAGCGTCTTGCCGGGACCGACCTCGATAAACGTGTCGACGCCTTGGTCCTGCAGCGCATGCAGCGTGTCGACCCAGCGCACGGCATGACTCACCTGGTTGGCCAGCACCTCCGATGCCGCCTGCGGGTCGGCCGGATAGGGCGCTGCCGTCATGTTTGCCATAACAGGAATGAGCAACGGGGACGGCGCGTGACCGGCCTCGATATATGCAGCAAGGCCACAGGTCGCCTCGGCCATATAGGGGCTATGGAATGCACCCGACACCGCGACCTTCATGGCGCGACCGCCAGCCTCTTTTACCAGGACGTCGAGGGCCTGCAACGCATCGGGCGCTCCAGCCACAACCGTCTGCTGGGGGCTGTTGTAGTTGACCGGCCAGCAGTCCTCGCCTGCCTGTTTTGCCAGGCCCTCGACCTGCGCCGCATCGAGCTTGATGACGGCGCGCATGCCGCCGGGGTGACGCTCGGCCGCCGCGGCCATCAATGCTGCACGCTCGCACACGAGCTCAAAACCCGCTCGCGTATCGAATGCCCCCGCAAAGGTGAGTGCCGCGACCTCGCCCAGCGAGAATCCCGCACAGGCGGCAGGCACCACGCCGCGCTCGCGCAGGGCGGCGGCGACGGCCAGGTCGTGCACGAACACGCAAGGCTGCGTGTTCTCGGTCCGCGAGAGCTCCTCCTTCGAGGCACTCCGGCACTGTTCACTGGTCCCCGGGCGTACCTCATCGGCGATCGCGAACACCTCGGCAGCCGCCGGCGATGCCTCGATCAGGTCGACGCCCATCGCCGGATGCTGGGCACCCTGGCCGGCAAACAGAAACGCTACGCTACCCATGCGGACGCACCCTTCAAGACGCGCTCAGCGCCATCGACCAGATCGTCAACAATCTCGCGCGCGCTTTGGCGCTCGTTGACCATACCGGCAATCTGTCCGCACAAGTACGAACCTTCTTCGTAATTGCCGTCCTTGGCGGCCTTACGAAGCGCACCCGTACCCATGGCACCGAGCTCCTCGGGGCTTGCGCCTGCCGCCTCGCTCTTGGCATAGGCGTTGGTGAAGGGGCTCTTGAGGGCACGAACCGGATGTCCCGTCGAGCGACCGGTCGCACGCGTCGACGTGTCGCCCGCCTTGAGCACCAGCTTCTTGTACTGCTCGGATACGGTGCACTCGTTTGCAACCAAAAAGCGCGTGCCCACCTGGACGCCGGCGGCGCCCAGCATAAAGGAGGCTGCCACGCCGCGACCATCGGCGATGCCGCCTGCCGCCACAACGGGGATATCGACCGCATCGACCACCTGCGGAACGAGCGCCATCGTCGAGGTCTCGCCAATATGACCGCCTGATTCGGTACCCTCGGCAACCACGGCGGTGGCTCCACGACGCGCCACGAGACGCGCCAGCGCCACCGAGGCAACGACCGGGATGACCTTGATGCCCGCCTCGTTCCACGCCTTCATGTACTTGGTGGGATTGCCGGCGCCGGTCACCACAACGGGCACCCGCTCATCAATCACCACTTGTGCGACCTCGTCAACAAACGGGCTCATGAGCATAACGTTGACGCCAAAGGGCTTATCCGTCTTGGCGCGCAGCTCGTGAATCTGATCGCGCAGCCAGTTGGCATCGGCATTCATGGCCGCGATAATCCCTAAGCCGCCTGCCTCGGACACGGCAGATGCCAGCGAGGCATCGGCAATCCAGGCCATGCCGCCCTGGAACACGGGCTTTTCGATGCCAAGCAGGTCGCAGAGAGGAGTCTTGAGCATTACTACTTCTCCAATGCCGCCTCGACCGTATCGACGAACTCGCCGACCGTCTTGGGGTTCTCCTCGGTATCGAGCTGAATGCCAAACTCGTCCTCGACGGCAACGAGGATCTCGACGGTACCCAGGCTGTCGAGGCCAATCTCCTCGAGCGTAGACTCGGGCTTCATCTCGACATCGTCAAGGCCGGCGGTCTCGCGGATGACGTCGCAAACGCGCTCGAAGGTCTTCTGGTCTGCCATGGTGTTTCTCCTTTGTTGTTTGCCACTAGGGCGTTTTTATTTCCTATGTGCAACTACTTCCAGCGAAGTAGATAGCCACCTGCATCCAAGCCTGCGCCAAATCCAACCAAGGCGATGATGTCGCCCGCGTGAAGCGCGCCGGTATTTGCCAGTCGGTCGAGTGCAAGCGGAATGCAGGCGCTCGAGATGTTGCCGGTTTCACGCAACGTTCGGACCACACGGTCGTCCGGCACACCTAAGCGCTTGACCGCCTGGCTCAAAATTCGTTCGTTGGCCTGATGGAATACAAAATGGTCGATGTCCTCAACCGCGATACTTGCGTCGCTCGCGAGCTTGTTGACCGTGTCGCAGATCGCATTGACGCCAAACTTGAACACACGACGGCCATTCATGGAAAGCACGCTCTCGCGGTCCGCGGAAGCCTTGAACGGCGAGGTGCCGGCTAGCCCCGGAACACACAGCGTCTCGACATCGGGTGCGGTCGAAAGCTCAACGGCAAGGGGATTCTCTCCCCCAGCCTCTATGACCGCAGCGCCCGCGCCATCACCAAAGAGCACGCACGTCGCGCGGTCGGTCCAGTCGAGCGCACGCGTCATCTGCTCGGCGGCAACGACAAGTACGTGCCTGGCGCGACCGCGGGCGATATAGCCCTCGGCGACATCGAGCGCAAATACAAAGCCGGCACAGGCCGCCGAGACGTCGAAGGCAGGACATGCGGCGCCCAGGCGCTCGGCAACGGCGCACGCTTCGGCGGGAACGAGATGATCGCCCGTCGTCGTCGAGCAGACGATAAGATCCAGCTGGCTCGCATCGATTCCGGACGTCTGGAGCGCTCGCTCGCTCGCTGCAACGGCAAGGTCGTCGAGCGACTCGTTGGTGCAGACATGGCGGCTCTTAATACCCGTGCGGGTAAAGATCCACTCGTCCGAGGTGTCGAGGAACTCGGACAGCTCGTCATTGGAAACGCTACGCTCGGGAAGTGCCGAGCCCGTTCCCAGTATCGTAAAACCCATCACTAACCTCCTTTGAGTTGTTGACGTGTTTACATCGACCAAGAGAGGATAGCGCATTCTTCGCTTTGTTGACGTGTTAACATTAAATTGTCCAAATGTGACAAAGGCTTCACATTGTGTCTATCTATCGACACCATTGCGTCATTCACTTATTCATTAAGGAGGTAGCAGCCGCTATGGATGCTCAATTAACGATAGTCGACGTAACCGGATCGACCAACGATGACCTGCTCGAAGCAGGAAAACAGGGTGCGCCGCACGGCACAGGACTTGCCGCCCGAGCCCAAACGGCAGGACGCGGCCGGCGAGGCCACAAGTGGGATTCAACCGCCGGCAACCTATTGCTTTCGATTGTCCTGCGTCCATGCGTTGATCCTGCAAAGTACTCTGGTCTTGCTGCCGTCAGCGGCCTAGCGGTACTCGAAGCGCTCAAGAAGCAAGGTCTCGCTAACGAGCTTGGCCTCAAATGGCCCAACGATCTAGTCGCGCGAGGACGCAAGCTCGGCGGCATTCTGGTCGAGGCGGCGCGCGACAACGAGGGCAAGCCCTTCGCCGTCTGTGGCACTGGCGTCAACGTAAACTACACGCCCCAAGAGGTGCCCGATGGCGGCCTGGCGGCAATCGGTCTCTCGGATCTCAACGAGAACGTTCCCGCCGTCGATGCGCTAGTCGAGGATGTCTATCACACCGTCGTAAACGCTGTAGACGCGTGGGCAGAGTGCCTCAACGCTATGGAAGAAAACGCCGGACCGCTCGCGCCCGTCCACGGCAAATACGTCGCTCAGCTCAATTGGATTGGGGAGCACGTTATCGCCCGCTCCCCCGCCGGAGACGAGCTGGCGCAAGGCATCTTTAAAACCGTCGATACCTTTGGTCGCGCGTGTATCGAAACGAAAGACGGCTTGCAATCTTTCCACTTCGAAGAGGCATCGCTGCGCCCCGTGAGCGAATAGGGCGCCACGGCCACCCGCTCGGCAGCCTTACCCGGCGGTCCAAACCCATCATTCAAAACAAAAGAGCCCCGCTACCGTAACGGCAGCGGGGCCCTTTAAGCTATGAGCGATATCGCTTAGAGCTTGATGTCGATGTCGACGCCAGCGGGAAGGTCGAGACGCATGAGCGAATCAACGGTGCCCGAGGTGGGGTC
>CAKUFW010000103.1 GCA_934650975.1 uncultured Collinsella sp.
GAGGCCCCCGGCTTCCCGTTCTTCCTGCCCAACGGCATGATCCTTAAGAACACGCTGCTGGACTACTGGCGCGAGATCCACCAAAAGGCCGGCTACGTGGAGATCTCCACGCCGCTCATCATGAACAAGCAGCTGTGGAAGACCTCGGGCCACTGGGACCACTACAAGGACAACATGTACTCCACCGTTATCGACGACGAAGAGTACTGCATTAAGCCTATGAACTGCCCGGGCGGCGTGCTGGTGTACGCCTCCAAGCCGCACTCCTATCGCGAGCTGCCCATCCGCGCCGGCGAGATTGGCCTGGTGCACCGCCACGAGCTGCGCGGCGCCCTGCACGGCCTGTTCCGCGTGCGCTGCTTTAACCAGGACGACGCCCACCTGTTTGTGCGTCCCGACCAGCTGACCGACGAGATCGTGGGCGTGGTCAACCTCATCGACTCCGTGTACCAGAAGTTTGGCTTTAAGTACCACGTTGAGCTTTCCACCCGCCCCGAGGACTCCATGGGCTCGGACGAGGACTGGGCGCGCGCCGAGGAGGGCCTGCGCACCGCTCTGGAGCAGCTGCACATGGACTACGAGGTCAACGAGGGCGACGGCGCCTTCTACGGCCCCAAGATCGACTTCCACCTGGAGGACTCGCTCGGCCGTACCTGGCAGTGCGGTACCGTCCAGCTCGACTTCCAGATGCCGCTCAACTTTGACCTGGAGTACGTGGACGCCGACGGCACCAAGAAGCGCCCCATCATGCTGCATCGCGTGTGCTTTGGCTCCATCGAGCGCTTCATCGGTATTCTGATTGAGCACTTTGCGGGCAAGTTCCCCACCTGGCTGGCTCCCGTGCAGGTCAAGGCGCTTCCCGTCTCCGAGAAGAGCCGCGACTACGCTCACGAGGTGTGCGCCAAGCTGGAGGAGGCCGGCATTCGCGTGGTCTGCGACGACCGCGACGAGAAGATCGGCTACAAGATCCGCGAGGCCCGCAGCATCGACCGCGTGCCCTACATGCTCATCCTGGGCGAGAAGGAGGTCGAGGCCGGCAACATCTCCGTTCGCGATCGTTCCAACGAGACCGTTCAGATGAGCGTTGACGAGTTTGTGGCCAAGGTGACCGAGGAGATCAAGACCCGCGCCTAGCACAAACAACACAAGAATTAACAAAGGCGATCGTCCTCGCGGGCGGTCGCCTTTTTTGTTGTCTATAGAAGAAAAGCCGCTGGTTAGAGCGGCTTTCTTTGTTGTGCAAAAAGGTACAGGTTTTTGTAGAGGCGTATGGAGATGCATCCATTCGCGGCGCATTTTGTGCAATCTGGGAAAACGTCAGCAGTTTGCTCGTATAATGAGCAGCGTCGAAAGATACAAAAACCTGTACTTTTGCGACTGCGCCTAGCTGCGAGCGAGAAGCCTGTTCTTAACGCCCTGCATCCGCGTGCGTCGCGGAGCTGAAGGGGGGGGAGAACATGGAGCAGACAATGCGGCGCCAAGAGCAGCTGCCTGGTGCCTTTAACGGCGCCACCACCAACAGCCAGCACGGCCGCGTGCGCTGGTATCTGGTCCACACCCCCAACGGTAAAGAGCGCGAGACCTGCGAAAAGGTCCGTCGCATTATCCCGCACGAGCTGATGCAGGACGCTTTTGTGATGCAAAAGGAGTTCTGGTTTAAGCGGGACGGTGCCTGGTCGCTCCAAACCAAACCCATGTACAAGGAATATTTCTTCGTCGCCACGCGCGATGCCGCCACGCTCGACAAGGCTTTGGCCCAGTTGAGCTTTGGCTGTCGCATTGCCGGCAGTAAGGAGCGGGCCTATGCGCCCATGCCGGACGATGCGCAGGACTGGTACCGCAGCGTGCTGGACGACGACGGCGTGGTGCGCAACAGCGTCGCGCGTATAGAAGACGGCGTGCTGCACATAGAGCAGGGCCCACTTGTGGGGCAAGAGGCTCGGGTGAAGAAGATCGACCGTCATAAACGCTGGTGCCTAGTGGACGTGGGCGAAGGCGACTCCGCATTTAGGGAGCTGCTTCCGTTAGACGTGCCCAGTAAGACGTAAGGGGACGCCGCACTGGCAATTCATTCGCATTTTGAATTCATCGATTGGGGGATTCCTGGGGACAGGGACGTGGATTTGAACTTGACTACTAAAGAAGTGACAGGACAAAACGCGCCGGTGGGGGCCGCGCTCGTTGCCTGCGATATAAGGCCGAGTGGCACTGCTGCGTACCGCTTTTTTAAAAGGTTGTTCGATTTTGTATTCAGCTTTTGCGTGACCATTGTGCTATTTATTCCCATTGCAATAGTGTGCGTATTTATCTGCTTTGAGTCTTCCGGTAGTCCTGTATACGCGCAGGAACGCGTGGGCAAGGGCGGTAAGACAATCAAGATTCTTAAGCTTCGCAGTATGGTCACCGATGCCGGCAATGTGCAGAAGTACCTAAGCGCCGAGCAGCTACATCAGTGGGAAGTCGAGCGTAAGGTCGACGACGATCCCCGCATTACCAAGGTTGGTCAGTTCATTCGCAAGTGCTCAATCGACGAGATGCCGCAGTTTCTGAACGTGCTGAATGGTGACCTTTCCGTCATCGGTCCGCGTCCCATTACAAGAGATGAGCTCGAGCAGCACTTTTCCGACGAGGAAAAGGCAGAACTTTTGTCTGTCCAGCCTGGCATTACGGGCCTTTGGCAAGCGACCGATCGCAACGCTGCCACCTTCGAGAGCGGTTTGCGACAAAAAATCGAGCTCCACTACGTGCGCAACCGTTGCTTCCGAATGGACTGGAAATGCTTTACCGGCACCTTTGGTGCCATGTTCGGCAAGAAGAGGACGGGGCGTTAGATGGCTAATCCAATTCGTGTCGCACAGATAGTCGGAAAAATGAATGGCGGCGGCGTTGAGGCCGTCGTCATGAATTACTACCGTCATATTGATCGTAGCAAAGTGCAGTTTGATTTCCTTATCGATTCCGATTCGTCGCTTGTCCCTCGCGAGGAGATTGAATCACTCGGTGGCAGAGTTTACGAGATTCCGCCCTACCAGCACGTAATTGAATACCAGCGAGAGCTTCAGCGCCTCTTTAAGGAAGAGGGCTGGAAGATTGTGCACAGTCACATCAATGCGCTTTCGGTTTTTCCACTTCGCGCTGCGAAGAAGGCGGGTGTCCCCGTGCGTATCGCCCATAGCCATTCTACGAGCGGAAAGGGCGAACATGCCAAGAACGCTCTTAAGGCTGTGCTGAAAACACAATCCAATCGGTATCCGACGCACCGGTTTGCATGTAGTAAATTTGCCGGTGATTGGCTATTTGGAACAAGTGCTCAATTTACTGTTATGCGTAATGCCATCGATTTGTCTTTATTTGCTCCTGATGAGGAAGATCGTCTAAAGACGCGTCGATCGCTTGGTGTTGCCGACAATCAACTCCTAATTGGGCACATTGGTCGTTTTACAGAGCAGAAGAATCACTCATATTTGCTTGAGATATTCGATCAGGTTTTGAAGATTCGTAAAGATGCAGTACTGGTCTTGGTAGGTACTGGTCCGTTAGTTGAACAGATAAGGGACCAAGCTGATTGTCTGGGAATTAGTCATTCTGTTCAGTTTTTGGGCACTAGAAGCGATGCCGCATCTTTATATCGAGCATTTGATGTTTTCTGTCTGCCAAGCCTGTATGAAGGTCTCCCTATGGTCGGAGTTGAATGCCAGGCTTCGCACACACCCATTCTTGCGTCCGATGCCGTTACGTCTGAGACCGCTGTTACATCCATGATGCAATTCGAACCACTTTCGTGTTCCTGTTTGAAATGGGCCGAAAGACTTATCGAGTTGAGTACAAAGGTCTGTGCGCCTGGTGACGATGCCGGGTTGCAAGTCTTCGATATTGATGCCGCGGCCAGAGTTTTATTGGATTGTTATACGAGCTATTTGGGCTCTACTGATTAAGGGGATAGCTTGACTATTAAAAGATCTAAGCGAGTTGCGATCGCGTCTTGTCATGACAAAATCAACTTTGGTAGCGTTCTTCAGGCATATGCGACCCAGCGTGCCCTTGAGGAACTGGGAGTCGAAGTCAATACTATTGATAAGCGTGGATTGGGTCGTGCTATTTCTGCAGGGCGCAACGATTACTATCTTGAGCATCTATTTGATGTAGATCTTTATCGAGCAAAGCTGGGATTTGTAAAGCATCGCATCAAGCAGAAGTTTGATGCTGACTTTGGAAAGAAAATGGCAAAGAGGAAAAGTGCATTTTCCTCTTTCGAGTCGACTCATTTCAGTTTTACTCCTCAAGCTACTTCGTTTGAAGAGCTTGGGTCACTTGTAGCTGATTATGACAGCGTTGTTGTTGGTAGCGATCAGCTTTGGCTGCCTGTTAACATTGCTGGTAGGTACTTTACACTTTCCTTCGTGCAGCCTCCTGTTCGCAAAGTGTCTTATTCTACAAGTTTTGGAGTGTCTTCCCTTCCGGAAAGCTATCTTCGTAAAACAAGAGAGTTTCTATCTCATTTTTCGGCCGTTTCTGTTCGCGAGGATACTGGAGCGGACCTTGTTGAGAAAGCTACGGGTGTCCGATGCTCTGTTGTCTGCGACCCTACGATGCTGCTGACTAGCGATCAGTGGTCAAGCCTTGCTGGTTCCTCATCGACTAGTGTTCCCGACGAGCCTTATATTTTCTGCTATTTCATGGGTAAGAATGCATGGAATCGTGAATGTGCTCAGGAGCTTGCAAGGAAACATAATCTGAAGATTGTCGCAATTGCTCATCCTGATGAGTATGTTAAGGCTGATGACGATTATGCGGATTATTATCCTTGGGAGGCCGGTCCGGCTGAGTGGGTCAACCTGATTTCCCACGCTTCGTATGTCTGCACGGACTCTTTCCACGGAAGCGTATTCTCCAATATTTTTGAGGTGCCTTTCTTCTCGTTCCGTCGCCACGAGAATATGGGTGCACAGTCTACGAACTCACGAATTGACACATTGCTTCGAGTGCTTGGAAACTCTGACCGCATTTGTGAATCGAAGGATGCTTTCCATACCGCTACGGCAAATGAAATCGACTTCGTTTCTGTTCGTCAGCGACTCGATGCATACAGGAATGAATCTGCCAATTGGCTTAAATCCGCTCTTGAGCTGTAGGGAATATAATGATCACCGTCACGGATAAAAGTAAATGTTGCGGCTGCGCTGCTTGTGCTCAAAAATGTCCCAAGCAGTGCATCTCAATGGAATATGACACCGAAGGCTGCGAGTACCCTGTAGTCAATACTGACCAGTGCATTGATTGCGGTTTGTGCGAAAAGGCATGTCCCGTGCTCAATGTTGATAAGGACGAGTCTAAGTCCCAACGTGCTTTTCTGGTTCAGCATAATGATCAAAAGGTGCTTGCTGAAAGCACTTCTGGCGGTGCCTTTACCGCCCTTGCTCAGGCTGTGATTGCTAACGGCGGTGTTGTTTTTGGCGCAGGTTATTTGCGCGGTGAACAGCTCGAGCGAGCCGAAGGAGCCCCCGGACGACTCAAAGTCGGACATTTTTCTGTGGAGAGCGTTGATGAACTTTGGCGCTTTCGCAACAGTAAATATGTTCAGAGCGTCGTTGGCCCTGCGTATCCCGAGGTCAAACAACAACTAAAAACTGGACGTGAAGTACTCTTTATTGGTACCCCTTGTCAATGCGAGGGCCTGCTACGATTTTTGGACGGCAAGCCGTCAAATCTACGCGTGGCAGACTTCGTCTGCCACGCGAACCCCGCTCGCGCGGTGTTCGCGCGGCAGATCGAATGGCTTGACGCAAAGGTGGGCGTAAAAGGTGAGACTGTTCTGTTTAGAGATAAATCTCGCTTTGGTTATCGCTATTCAAACATGTGCGAACTCGAAGGAGAGACCCTGGATAGTGAAAGGCTGTACAGCGAAGGTGTCGAGACGGATCCATACCTAAGGGCCTTTTTTGCTGACCTTTCAGATCGACCTATTTGTTATGAATGTCCGTTCAAAAAGCGTTATCGCGT
>CAKUFW010000104.1 GCA_934650975.1 uncultured Collinsella sp.
TATATGCGTCCGCTCTACGATGCTCTCTTTGACATGATGGATCGCGAACGCACCGATGAGCTTATGGAGCGTGGCGTGATCGAGATCGCCCCGCTCGCCTATATGCGCGGCCGAACGCTGAGCGATGCCTTCGTGGTGCTCGATGAGGCGCAAAACACCACGCCCGAGCAGATGAAGATGTTCCTGACGCGTCTGGGCTTTAATTCCAAATTCGTGATCACCGGCGACCTGAGCCAACGCGATCTGGTGGGTCGTCGCGGCGGTCTGGCCGATGTCGAGCGGATTTTGGGCCGCGTCGACGATGTGGCGTTTTCGCACCTGGAGCGCGCCGACGTGGTGCGCCACGCCCTGGTGGGCCGTATCGTTGAGGCCTATGATGCATACGACGATGCGCGCGAGCAGCGTGCACGCGATCGAAAGGAGTCCCGTTGAGTGTATTGATCAGCAACGATGCCGAGCTCGATACGCTGCTCGAAGCCCCCGAGGTGGAGCACGTCTGCGAGGTTGTGCTTGCCGCCGAGGGTGTTGAGCGTGAGGTCGAGATTTCCCTTTCGTATGTCGATGAGGACGAGATGCACGAGCTCAACCTTGAGTGGCGTGGTATCGATCGTACGACCGACGTGCTCTCGTTTGAATGCGACTCGGCCTTTGACGAGGACATTCCCGCCGACGAGACGCTCGAGCTCGGCGATATTATCCTGGCCCCGCAGGTTATTGCCCGTCAGGCCCCAGGCTTTGGCAACAGCCCCGCCGATGAGTGCCGACTGATGCTCGTGCACGGAATGCTGCACCTGCTGGGTTACGACCACATCGAGGACGATGAGGCCGAGGTCATGGAGGCACGCGAGGATGCCATCCTGCGCGACCTGGCGCTTGAGCGCGGCGAGGACCCCAAACTCGTCCACGTCGGCCCCATAACCAATCATGCCCACGACTAGGAGCCGTCTATGATTCCCGGATCGAACAAGGACCATCCGTCCTTTTTAAAGTCGTTCTCATACGCGATGGAGGGCTTCGTCACCGCCGTCAAGACCGAGCGCAATATTAAGGTCATGCTCGTGGCGGGCGTGTGCACCGTTATTGCCGGCTGCATCGTGGGGCTCGATATTGCCGAGTGGGCTACGGTCATCATCTGCTGCGGCCTGGTGATTCATGGCGAGTTGTGCAATACCGCCATGGAGGCGATTGTCGATCTGGCGACCCAGGAGCTGCATCCGTTGGCCAAGCGCGCGAAGGATATCGCCGCGGCCTCCGTGTACGTTCTTTCCATTACCGCCGCGATCGTGGGCTTGCTTGTCTTTGCCCACGCGCTCGACTTTATTTAGAAAGGGATTCCCATGTCCGATAACATGAAGCCTACCGATGAGATTCTGGACGACGAGGTCCTGGACGAGGCCGAAGGTGCCGAATCGTTTGACGAGGTCGAAGAGTTCGACCCGTTTGAGGGCATGAGCGACGATGAGCTCGATGCCCTGTGCGACGAGGACGATAGCCTCGCGGGTTTTGGCGATGTGGAGCCCGGCTTCCGCAGCGGCTTTGTTGCCCTGGTCGGTCGTCCCAACGCCGGCAAGTCCACGCTGCTCAACGCCTGCTACGGCAAGAAGGTCGCCATTACCTCGCCGGTGGCCCAGACGACCCGCCGCCGCATGCGTGCCGTGGTCAACCGCCCCGGCTACCAGCTGGTCTTTGTCGATACCCCGGGTATTCACAAGCCCAAGGACGGTCTGGGCTCCGAGCTTAACAAGAGCGCTCTGTTTGAGCTCAACGATGTTGACGTTGTCGCGTTTTTGATCGACGCTACCAAGCCCATCGGCAGGGGAGACGCCTGGGTCGCCGAGCGTGTTAAGAGCGCCCGCTGCAAGAAGGTCCTGGTGCTCACCAAGGCCGATGAGGCCGATCCTGCCCAGGTCATGGAGCAACTCAAAGCCGCTCACGAGCTGATGGAATATGACGACGAAATCGTGACGTCGTCGGTCAAGAACTTTAACGTCGATGCGTTTATCGAGACCGTTGCGCACTTTTTGCCCGAGGGCCCGCGCTGGTTCCCCGAGGACATGGGCACCGACGCGTCCGACGAGACGCTCGTGGCCGAGTTTGTGCGCGAGAAGGTTTTGCGTCGTACCCGCGACGAGATTCCGCACTCCGTGGGCGTTATCTGCGACGCGCTCGAGCAGACCAAGAAGGTCCTGCGCGTGCACGCCACGATATACGTTGAGCGCGAGGGGCAGAAGGGCATCATCATCGGCAAGGGCGGCGAGATGATTAAACATATCGGTATCGACGCCCGTCGCGATCTTGAGCGCATCTTTGGCACCCAGGTCTTTTTGGAGCTCGACGTGAAGGTCAAGGCCGGCTGGCGCGATGACGAGGCTCAGATCCGCCGCTTTGGCTACAATGCCGAAGATTAAGCCCCGGCGTTCATGGCAGGCTCTCGCACATATCGCACAAAGGTGCTCGTCCTCGACAAGACGAAGCTCAAAGAGACTGATCTGATTCTGACGATGCTCGACGAACGGGGACGGCAGGTGCGGGCCGTGGCTAAGGGCGCACGTAAGCCCGGCGGTCGCCTTGCGGCCCGCTGCGAGCTCTTCTGTACCGTTGATATGCTGTTGGCGCATGGTCGCTCGCTCGACGTGGTTTCTCAGGCGGAGCTTATGGAGGCGCCGCTCGGTTCCGCTCCTGACTACGAGACGACCTGTGCCGCCAGCGCGATTGCCGAGGTTGCGCGCGTGTGCTCGTTCGAGGATGCCGAGGACCCCTTTACCTTTGCCATCACGCAACGGGCGCTCACGCTTGTCAGCAGCGGGCTCGACTCGGCGCATATGGACCTGCTCGTGGCGGCCTTTGTCTTTAAGCTGCTGTCGCACGTTGGCTACCGACCCGATTTCTCTGCCTGCGTCTCGTGCGGAGACCCCATGCTCTCGCATTTCTCGGCCCAGGCCGGCGGGCTTCTGTGCGGGTCGTGCGCCTCGAGCGTGCCCGGAGCCGAGTTGGTATCGGTCGGGGAGGTCGCATGGCTGCGCGCTCTGATGTCCATGACCTTCGATGCCCTTATGGACGAGCAGATCGATCCGCATACGGCTGCGTTTTTGCTGGGGCTTTCGCATGTTTGGGCCGCCACGCACACCGATCAGCGGCTCCGTGCGATGGAATTCATGTTGGGTCGGTGATGATGCGCAGGCGTGCGCCGCTTGTGGTAACATACCGACCTGTTGGTACCTCGACCTTGGATGTTCGCTCCACCGGCGGCTTCCCAGTCCGAGGCGAATAGAGTCGCCCGCGGGCGACGCGAAACGAAAGGTGAAACAATGACTGTTTCCAAAGAGCGCAAGGCGGAGCTGACCGCCCAGTTCGGTAACTCCCCGGTCGATACCGGTAACCCCAAGGTTCAGGTCGCCATCCTGTCCGAGCGCATCAAGGAGCTGACCGAGCACATGAAGTCCCACCAGAAGGACTTCCACACCCGTCGTGGCCTGCTCATGCTCGTCGGCCGTCGTCGTCGTCTTCTCTCCTACATCAAGAAGAACGACATCGTCGAGTACCGTGAGCTCATCAAGGCTCTGGGCATCCGCGACAACATCCAGTAAGGATTTGTACATGCTAAGAGCGTCCTGCGCAGCGGGGCGCTCTTTTTGTGTAAGGGCGTGAACAATCACGCTCTGAAGCGTGGCGGGGGCAGGGGGCCCGCGTCACATGAGAAGCCCGCAGGCAAGGGGCCTGTGGGGTAAAGGAGAACAATGACACTCGTATCCAAGACCTTTGAGCTGTACGGCAAGACCTACACCTTTGAGTCCGGCGAGCTTGCCAAGCAGGCCACCGGCGCTTGTCTGGTCAAGCAGGGCGACACCACGATGCTCGACACCGTGGTCGTCTCCAAGGAGCGCAAGAATTACGACTTCTTCCCGCTGACCGTCGACTTCAACGAGAAGATGTACGCTGCCGGCCGTATCCCGGGTGGCTACCTCAAGCGTGAGGGCCGTCCCAGCGAGAAGGCCACGCTCACGGCCCGCATGATCGACCGCCCGATCCGCCCGAGTTTCCCGGACGGTTTCCGCAACGAGGTTCACATCGTCGCCACTTCGCTCGTTGCCGACCAGGTCAACCCCTTCGACGTCATCAACGTCATGGGTGCCTCCCTGGCCATGACGCTCGGCGGCGTGCCCTTCGAGGGCCCGCTCGCCTGCGTGCGCATCGGCCGTAACGTGGAGACCGGCGAGTTTATCGTCAATCCCACCTATGAGGAGCGCGAGAACTCTGACCTGGACCTGGAGCTGGGCGGCTCTGCCGACTTTATCTCGATGGTCGAGGCCGGTGCCGAGGAGATCTCCGAGGATGACATGCTCGCCGCTATGAAGTTTGGCCAGGAGGCCCTCGCTGCCTTCTGCCAGGCTCAGGACGAGTTCGTCGCCGAGTGGGAGCAGATCAACGGTGCCATCGTCAAGAAGGAGTACCCGCTCGACCAGCCCGTCGAGGAGGTCCAGGAGCGCATCTTCGCCCACTACGACGAGATGGCCGCTGCCCTGCGCGATGCCGACAAGCTTTCCCGCATCGGTAAGGTCGAGGCTCTGAAGGAGTCCATCCGCGCCGAGTTCACCGACGAGGAGCAGGCCGCCTGGGAGCGCGAGATCCCCGTGGCGCTCAAGAAGCTCGAGAAGAAGGCCATGCGCACCATGGTCGTCGAGACCGGCGAGCGCGTCGACGGTCGTGCCGCCGACGAGATTCGTCCCATCATGGTGAAGGACAACTACCTGCCGCTCGTTCACGGCTCCGGCCTGTTCCAGCGTGGTCAGACCCAGGTGCTCTCCGTCCTGTCGCTCGGCATGCTTAACGAGGGCCAGCGTCTGGATACCATCGAGCCCACCGAGGGCAAGCGCTATATGCACCACTACAACTTCCCGCCGTTCTGCACCGGCGAGACCGGCCGCATGGGCAGCCCCAAGCGCCGCGAGATCGGTCACGGCAACCTGGCCGAGCGCGCTCTGCTTCCGGTGCTCCCCGACGAGAACGAGTTCCCCTACGCTATCCGTGTGGTCTCCGAGGTCATGGAGTCCAACGGCTCTTCTTCGATGGCTTCGACTTGCGGCTCCACGCTCGCCCTTATGGACGGCGGCGTGCCCATTAAGCGCCCGGTCTCCGGTATCGCCATGGGCCTGATCCAGGAGGAGGGCAAGACCGTGGTCTTGTCCGACATCCAGGGTCTCGAGGACTTCCTGGGCGACATGGACTTTAAGGTCACCGGCACCACCGAGGGCATCACCGCCCTGCAGATGGACAACAAGGCCACCGGTCTTACCTTCGACATCTTGGCCCGCGCCCTGCAGCAGGCCAAGGAGGGTCGCGCCTTCATCCTGCAGAAGATGCTCGATGTGATCCCCGAGCCGCGTCACACCACGCGCAGCACCGCTCCGCGCATCGTCTCCATCCAGGTTCCGACCGATAAGATCCGCGACGTCATCGGTTCCGGCGGCAAGGTTATCCGCGGCATCCAGGACGAGACCGGCGCTTCGGTCGACATCCAGGAGGACGGCACCGTCTTTGTCGGCGGCACCGGCGAGTCCGTCGACCAGGCCGTCGAGCGCATCAAGCTCATCATCAAGGTTCCCGAGCCGGGCGAGGAGTACACCGGTCGCGTGGTCTCCATCCAGCCCTTCGGCGCCTTCGTGAACCTGCTGCCCGGTAAGGACGGCCTGCTGCACATCTCCCGCGTCGCCAAGGGCCGCGTGGAGAAGGTCGAGGACGTCCTTAACGTGGGCGACGAGGTCAAGGTCGTCGTCATCGAGGTCGACGATCGCGGCAAGATCTCGCTCGATCGCCTGGACAAGCCCGAGGCCCCGGCTCGCGCTGAGGGTGCCTCCGAGGGCGACGGCGAGCACTTCCAGCGCCGTGAGCGTCCGCGTCGCGAGCGCTCCGAGCGCAGCGACCGTCCGCGCCGTCCCGGCGACAACGGAGGCCGCAAGCC
>CAKUFW010000105.1 GCA_934650975.1 uncultured Collinsella sp.
ACGGCAACAATCAGAAGTTATGGAGGGTAACAATGGAATATAGTAAGGAAGATTTAATGGAAGCAAAAAAGCAAATACTGGCTGCCCATCGCCAGTGCCGCCAACATCGCCCAGGGTGGTGCCGCGCTCGCCGTTGCCTTTAAGACCCGCGATGCCAAGATCAAGGGTCTGGCGCTTCCTTCGGCCCTGTCCGCCTTCATGGGCATTACCGAGCCGGCCATCTTTGGCGTGAACCTGCGCTTCTTTAAGCCCTTCATCGCTGGCTGCATCGGCGGCGGTTGCGGCGCCCTGGTCTGTGCGCTCACCTCGCTGGCTGCCTCCGGCACGGGTGTTACCGGTATCTTCGGTATCTTGTTGTGCCTTGCCCAGCCCGTGCAGTACGCGATTATGTTTGCGGTCGCCGCGCTGGTTTCCTTTGCCGTCTCGTTTGTCCTGTACAAGGACGAGCCCAAGGCTTCCGAGCAGGCCTAAGAGCTTTTGATTGAGGGGTGCCCGCGGGCTGTATGCCCGCGGGTGTTTCCCGTATTTGGCGCCGATCTCTGGCGCCTTGTAACTTTTCGATCCGTTAGGACTTTGATATGTCTAATGCACTCGGTCGCGACCTTGCAAAGCTGGTCGCCGCTGTTGACGCCGCCGCCTCTGAGTGCGGTCATGGCGCGCATGGCCAGCGCTTTCATATTATGCCGCCGGCGGGCTGGCTCAACGACCCCAACGGTCTTTGCCAGGCAGATGGTGTATTTCACGCTTACTTTCAGTATGCCCCGTTTGATGTGAACGGCGGCGTCAAGATGTGGGGCCACGCCACGAGCCGTGACCTTATGAACTGGGAATACGTTGGCGCGCCGCTGCTTCCCGACGAGCCGTTTGACTGCCATGGCGTGTACTCGGGCTCGGCTTTGGTCGTGGACGGTCGCATTCGCGTGCTCTATACCGGCAACGTTAAGCTCCCCGATGCGGATGGAGTCTTTGACTACGTCAACACCGGTCGTCGCGCCGATACCGTGTATGTCGAGAGCGCCGATGGGCAGACGTTTAGCCAAAGGCGCGTGGTGCTGGCGTCGGAGGACTATCCCGAGGATCTGACGTGCCACGTGCGCGATCCCAAGGTGTGGCGTGATGAGGCCGGTCGTTATCACATGGTGTTGGGCGCGCGTCGTCGCGTTGACGGGCCGCACGCTGAGAGCCGTTTTTGTGCGATGCACGGCGAGGGCGCCGGGCGTGATGTGGGCGAGATCCTGGTGTATGGCTCGGCCGATATGCTGAGCTGGGAGCTCGAGAGCCGTGTATCTACGCCCGATCGCTTTGGATTTATGTGGGAATGCCCCGGCTATATCGAGCTCGATGCGAATGGCAATACCGCTGCATTTTTGTCGTTCTCGCCCCAGGGGCTCGAGGGCGGTCGTTGGGACCGCGGCAATGTGTATGCAGCGGGCTACATGCCTGTATCGGGCGACATTACGGGTGGTGACGGTGCCTATGAGCTGGGCGAGTTCCGCCTGTGGGACGCCGGTTTTGACTTCTATGCTCCGCAGGAGTTTACGTCCGAGGATGGTCGCCACATTCTGATCGGCTGGATGGGCATGCCCGATGAGCCGACCTATGGCAACGACCCCACCGTGACGTGCGGCTGGCAGCACTGCATGACGGTACCGCGTGAGCTTACAGCCGGTGCCGACGGCGTGGTGCTGCAACAGCCGGCGCGCGAGATTGAGCACCATTATGCCTCGGTGCGTGTGGGGGCGGGCACGTTGGAGGTTGCCGGCGATACCTGCTTTGACGTTGTTGTTGACGGTGTCGACGGTGCGTTTACCGCAACCGTCGATGGCGAGCTGAAGCTGGCGTTTGTGCCCGCCAGGGGCGAACTGCCCACGCGTTTTGAGATGCGATTTACCGACGAGGGTCGCACTTCTGCCGGCTGCGGTCGTACTGTGCGCTGGGAGCCCGTCGACGAGGTTCGTAGCGTGCGCATTGTTGGCGATGCCTCTTCGGTCGAGGTGTTTGTGAATGATGGCGCGCTCGTGTTTTCGACGCGCATCTATCCCGAGGCCTATGGCGTGACCGTTGACGCCCCGGGTGCGAGCGTGACCTACCACACGCTCAACATCTAGGCGATTCGTCGCATGTCGGCGCTATACTGCAGCCGTTGCCCACGATGCGGGGAACACCCGCATCGTGGGTTTTTGTTTATGAAGGGGTGGTGCCTTGTGGATGCACAGCAGCTAGAAGAGGCCTGGGCCGTAAGGGCCAGCGCGCGTGAGGCGCGTCTTGTTGCGGCCCCGCATGTTCCGGCAGCGCTGTCGCTGCTGGGAATTGTGCGTCCCGGTGACCGCTTGGCGGCCTTTGCGGATGACTTTACCGAAGCGTTTGCGCGCGGCTTTGATGGCTGCGACGTGGCTATGGTGGGGGAGTCGTCGGCTGCCGCGTTTGCTGCTGCGTCCGAGGGCTTTGATGCTTCGTTTGATGCCGAGGGGCCGCACCTGTGGTGGTTTTTAAACTCCATCGGCGGGTTTGGTCTGCGTGTGCCCAATCTGCGCGCGCTGGGTCGGGCGGCGCGTGAGGCCCATGCGCTGCTGGTTGTGGACAACACCGTGGCTGACGTCTTTGGCTGCGATTCGTTGCGCCTGGGTGCGGTGCTGTCGCTCGAGGCTCTCGACCGCGTGTGTGCTGGTGAGGGGCCGCGCAAGCTGGTGGCGGTGTCGGTCGCGCGTTCGCAGCTCAAGCGCCATCGCGTAGATGCCGCGGCCGAGTGCGTGCACGCGTTGGTTGATGGCTGCGAGCTGCCGTCGCTTGCTTTGGACGACGATGAGGCCGACGTGCTGGAGCGCGGCATCGACTCGCTCGATGCCCGGATGCAGGCGCATGTCGATCGCGCCCGCGCCCTGGCGGAGTATTTGGCCGCTAACGAGATGGTGCGAAACGTACGCTATCCCGGACTCGCGTCGCACCCCGATCACGCAGTTGCGACGGGCATCCTAGAACACGGTTTTGGCCCTGCCGTAGAGTTCGACCTGATTGAACGTACCGCCGGTGACCTGTTCGATGCCCTTCCCGACGAGTTCCGCACATCATCCGCCGGCGGCGCATCAACAAGGCTGTCCGCACCACGCGGCAAGCAGGGGATCACCATCCGCCTCTTTGCCGGCACCGACAGCCCCCTGCATGTAGCCGCTACCCTAGATAACGCCCTCAAAAAGTAGCTAATTTGGGACGGGGCTTATTTAGCTACTCAACCCCTCCTAAGTTGCGGTGAAATAGGGACTGAATATGCGCTTTATGCAGTAAGCCAGTCCCTATTTCACCGCAACTTAATTGCTAGCTCTTGATGGTGGCGATGAGGGTGTCGGCCTTTGCGGCTATGACGTGGTTGATCTCTGCCTGCAGCGTCTCGTAGGCCTCTATGGCACGCTCGCCGGCAGGGGTGAGCGTGGATCCGCGGGCGCCGTCGCGCTCGATGAGCTTGCAGCCCAGCTGCCCTTCGGCCTCATTCACAATGCGCCACGCCTTGGAATACGCCATGCCCATGCTCTTGGCGGCGCGGTTGAGCGAGTGCTCGCGGGCGATGCCCTGCAGCAGCAAGACGCAGCCGTGTCCGAACACGCCCGGCAGATCTTTGTCGCACGCTTGAATGACTAGCTTCGCCGTCGTCTTGTACTCCATATGCCCCACGTCTCCCCGCTAAAGTGTTTGCTGGGCAAACGCAAAGCCTGCGTCAAGCCCTCGTGTGCTCTTCTTAAATCATGCATTGTAGCAGTCAAAGTGCGCTAAGATACTTCCCCAGTATTGGGCGCCTAAGGTTGGGCTGGGTCCTACGAGGCCTGCAGCCGACCGGTCGCATGGAAAAAGGAGAAACATGGCTACGTTCTTTCCCGGTGAGTCCCACACGTTTTCGGAGTATCTGCTGGTCCCTGGTTATTCGTCCTCGCAGTGCATCCCCAACAACGTCTCTCTTAAGACGCCGCTAACCCGCTTCAAGCGCGGTGAGAAGCCGGCAATCACCCTGAACATCCCCATGGTTTCCGCCATCATGCAGTCCGTCTCGGGCGTCGACATGGGTGTCGCGCTCGCTACCGAGGGCGGCCTGTCATTCATCTACGGTTCTCAGACCCCCGAGTCCGAGGCCGCTATGGTCAAGGCCGTCAAGGATCACAAGGCTGGCTTCGTTCAGTCCGATTCCACGCTGACCCCCGACATGACCATGGAGCAGGTCATCGAGCTCAAGGAGAAGACCGGTCACTCCACCATGCCGGTCACCGACGACGGTACCCCCAAGGGCAAGCTCCTGGGTATCGTCACCAGCCGTGACTACCGCCCCAGCCGCGATGACCACCAGAAGAAGGTCTCCGAGTTCATGACCCCGCGTGAGCAGCTCATCGTGGGCGACAAGAACATTAGCCTCAAGGTTGCCAACGACGTCATCTGGGACAACAAGCTCAACGCCCTGCCCATCGTCGACGACAACGACCACCTCATGGGCATCGTCTTCCGCAAGGACTACGACAGCCACAAGACCAACCCCAACGAGCTGCTCGATGGCGACAAGCGTTACATGGTCGGCGCCGGTATCAACACCCGCGACTATGCCGAGCGCGTGCCGCTGCTCATCGAGGCCGGTGCCGACGTCCTGTGCATCGACTCTTCCGAGGGCTTTAGCGAGTGGCAGAAGCGCACCATCGAGTGGATCCGCGCCAACTACGGCGAGGACGTTAAGGTCGGTGCCGGTAACGTCGTCGACGCCGAGGGCTTCCGCTTCTTGGCCGACTGCGGTGCCGACTTCATCAAGGTCGGTATCGGCGGCGGTTCCATCTGCATCACGCGTGAGACCAAGGGCATCGGCCGCGGCCAGGCCACCGCGCTGATCGACGTCTGCCGTGCTCGCGATGAGTACTACGAGGAGACCGGCATCTACGTGCCCGTGTGCTCCGACGGCGGTATCGTCTACGACTACCACATGACGCTCGCCCTTGCCATGGGTGCCGACTTTATGATGCTGGGCCGCTACTTTGCCCGCTTCGACGAGAGCCCGACCGAGCGCGTCAACGTCAACGGTCAGTACATGAAGGAGTACTGGGGCGAGGGTTCTGCGCGTGCCCGTAACTGGCAGCGCTACGACTTGGGCGGCGCCGCGAAGCTCAGCTTCGTCGAGGGCGTCGACTCCTACGTGCCGTACGCCGGCTCCCTCAAGGACGGCGTGGGCGGCACGCTCTACAAGGTCAAGTCCACGATGTGCAACTGCGGCGCCCTCTCGATCCCCGAGCTCCAGGAAAAGGCACGCCTGACCCTGGTGAGCTCGACCTCCATCGTCGAAGGCGGCGCCCACGACGTAGTCGTGAAAGACTCCCAGCAGTCTGTGTCTTATCGATAAGCGGCTTTCCCAAGCACCGCACCTTGGACCTCAAACCGTCGCTTGCGTACCAAATACGCGTCGCTCCTCTTTCGGCCCAATCTGCGGCACTTGGAAAACCCGTTCATGTTAGGACGGGTCACAAACAAAGGTTGAGTATCAACCACGTTATTTAGATAAAGCGAGATGCCTACAAGTCGCAGGCATCTCGCTTGTTGTATTTGCTATCATCAGTCAAGTTAACCCTAGGGTCGGGCGGCTAGGCTTTGCTCGCTGCAAGTTCCGCACGAGCCGAAGGCCACTTAATGTGGC
>CAKUFW010000106.1 GCA_934650975.1 uncultured Collinsella sp.
CGCCAGTCCGCGACGCTGCAGAAGCTCTATAAGAAGAAGGTTGGCGACAGCTCCGCGAGCATGCCGACCGCTCCGACCGAGCCTTCTGACGGCAACGAGGAAACCGCGAGCAAAGATTACGCTGACTACATCATCAACCTTGCCGGCGACGAGTGGGATAGCTCGAAGGGCACCTGGAAGGACGCCGATAGCACCTACGCCAAGGCCTTCGCCGACGATGCCTTTACCGCCGATAGTGCCACCTACAAGCAGGCCATGACCGCCTATTACACCGCCTATCAGCAGTATTCCTCCCAGGCCTCGAGCGCCAGCTCCAAGTGGACCGAGTACGCCAACGGCCTGTACGCCAAGGCCAACATCAGCATCTACGGCCTGTTTGCGTAAGGGCTGACGGGCTTTATTCGCTTGCCAAACAATCGAATTATTGCGTGATCGATAACACCCCCTATACAAAAATAGGGGGTGTTTATTCATGTAAAGCGCAAACGATTTCAGGCCAACTGGTAGTAACAATGTGGTACCACTGTTCATCTGGTAGTAACCAATTTTGATCCGAAATCGAATGGTAATTACTAAGAATTATTTTGGTAACGAAATATTGGCAACATGTCTACCTGCGGAAACTACCGTTTACAGGCCAAAAATAACCGTTTGGCAACCAAAAAGTAATTTGAACGAAATGTGGTGGACGTTTGAATGAGGTGTGTGCTACGGTACATACCAGCAACCCGAGAAAAGGGACTGGGTTGACTAAGTTTGCGCTTAAATGCCGGCAAGCGGAGAAGTCGGTATGCAGAAGGCGCGGACATGGAACTCGTTGGTGAACAACGAAAGAAAGGTTGGAGGAGATACCATATGATGAAGTACCTCCAGAAGCTCGGCAAAGCGCTGATGCTTCCCGTCGCGGCGCTTCCCGTCGCAGGTATTCTTATGGGCGTGGGCTACCTGCTCGCTCCCGCAGTCATGGGTGCTGCCGGTGACACTACCGGTTTTGCCTATACCGCCGGCTTCCTGCTCATCAAGGCAGGCGGCGCTCTTATCGATAACATGGCCTGGCTGTTCGCAGTCGGCGCCGCTGTCGGCCTCGCCGACGATCACGACGGCACCGCTGGCCTCGCTGGCCTCGTTGCCTTCCTGATGATCCAGCAGCTCCTGAGCCCCGCTGTCGTTCAGACTGTCCAGGGCATCTCCGATCCCGACGCGTGGCTCGCTACCACCGAGGGCATCGCGTTCTCCAAGATCGCTGGTAACTCCTTCATCGGCATCCTGTCCGCCGTCATCGGTGGCACTTGCTACAACAAGTTCAAGGACACCCGTCTCCCCGACTGGCTGGCCTTCTTCTCCGGCAAGCGTTGCGTCGCCATCATGACCGCCGTCATCTGCATCGTCGTCTCCGTCGTCCTGCTCTTCGTGTGGCCCCTCATCTTCGGTGCCCTCGTTGCTCTGGGTGAGGGCATCGCCGCTATGGGTGGCATCGGCGCTGGCATCTACGCCTTCCTCAACCGCCTGCTCATCCCGACCGGCCTGCATCACGCTCTGAACAACGTGTTCTGGTTCGACACCATCGGCCTTGGCGACCTGACCCACTTCTGGGCTGGCGAGACCTCCGCTGACGTCAAGTGGAGCCTCGGTATGTACATGTCTGGCTTCTTCCCCTGCATGATGTTCGGTATCCCGGGTGCTGCCCTGGCTATGGTTCAGACCGCTAAGAACAAGAAGGCTGCTATCGGCCTGGTTGTCTCCGCTGCTATCTGCGCCTTCGTCTGCGGCGTCACCGAGCCCTTCGAGTTCGGCTTCATGTTCCTGTGCTTCCCGCTCTACGTCGTGTACGCTGCCCTGTACGGCATCTTCACCATCATCACCTACTATGTCGGTTTCCGTGCTGGCTTCTGCTTCTCCGCTGGTGCTACCGACCTCCTGTTCTCCGCTAGCCTCCCGGCTGCCGCCAACACCTGGGCGATCATTCCGCTGGGCATCGCTGCCTTCGTGGTCTTCTACCTCGTGTTCCGCTTCGCCATCACCAAGTTCGACCTCATGACCCCTGGTCGCGAGGACGAGGATGTCGAGGAGACCTCCGCTCCCGCCGCTGCTGGCAACGATAAGTTCGCTGCTCTGGCTGCCGCTGTTCTCGCTGCCGTCGGTGGCAAGGAGAACGTCAAGACCGTTGACTGCTGCGCTACTCGCCTGCGCTTCGAGCTCGGCGATTCCGCTCTGGTCGACGAGGCTGCCTGCAAGAAGGCTGGCGCTCTGGGTGTCATGAAGATGGACAAGGGTGCTACCCAGGTCATCATCGGCACGCAGGTCCAGGCTGTTGCCGAGGAGCTCAAGAAGCTTCTCTAAGCCTCTAGGACGTTGTGTCTTGCAAAAGGGTCGTCCCGCTCCGCGGGGGCGGCCCTTTTTTACTACCACGATTTGTAATGCAGCAGTGGAATTGGTATCAGTGGCTGTTGATTTGGCACGGTCAAACATTCTTGAAATATACGGGTTGACCTGCTGTTATCAATTATTAGCTGTTATAGTACGTGGTGTCTGGTTACAACCAATTTCGAGTCATTTATCCGGCAGGTTTCATCATGGCAATGGGAGCACGCAAACAGCCTTTGTACGATCAGCTCGTCGATTTGCTGACCGATAAGATTGATCACGAACTCCGACCCGGCGACTATTTGCCGTCTGAGCGCGATCTGTCGGAACGCTACGGGCTCTCGCGCACGACGGTTCGTCTTGCCCTTCAGGAGCTTGAGCGCCTGGGTTTGGTGGTTCGTCAGCGCGGTCGCGGAACCATGGTGTGCGACCGCTCGCTGCAGACGGCAAACCTCACGCAAACCTATAGCTTTACCGAGCAGATGAAGGCAATCGGCCGTGTGCCCAGGACGACGATTCTTGAGTTTACCGAGGTCGAGGCCGACAAGAATATTGCCGTAGAGATGAACGCGCGTCTGGGCGAGCGTCTGTACAAGATCAAGCGCCTGCGTATTGCCGATGGTGTGCCGCTCATGATTGAGTGCACGTATTTGCCGAGCCGCAAATTCTTTGCGCTTAAGCGCCCCATGATCGAGAACAAATCGCTGTACGACATGATCGAGCAGGACTTTCACGAGAAGGTTCGCGTGGCCGAGGAAGAATTCTATGCGAGTATTGCCCGCCATTCCGACGCCCGTCTGCTCGAGATTGCCGAAGGCGCGCCGGTCCTGGATTTGATTCGTACCACCTATGACATGAACAACGAGGTTATCGAGTATACGCGTTCGGTTGCGCGCGCCGACCAGTTTAAGTACAAGGTCTACCACAACCGCGCCGTCTAGAGTTATTGGGTATAAACGGCTTGGCGTGTTTTGCGGCGGGTGCAAAATGTGCCAAGCGGTAGAAGGCAACGAACAATCGCTCAAATGAACAAAGCAGTGGTTTTTGACCCGCCCTAAAACGCACTGCGAGTACGGGAGCTTAGATGAGCACGTATGCTATCAAGGCCGACAAGTTCTTTTTGCCGGCGGGGCCGCAGCTGGGCGGCTATCTTGTGGTCGAGGACGGCGTTTTTGGCGCCTGGCAGGCCGATGAGCCCGCTTGCGAGATCAAGGACTACACGGGCATGTGGATTGCGCCGGGCATGGTGGACACCCACATCCACGGCTTCTACAACCACGCCACGACCGACAACGATGCCGAGGGCATCAACATCAGCTCCACCGAGCTTGCCCGCCGCGGCACCACTAGCTGGCTGCCCACGACCTTTACTGACGGCGTGGAGCAGATTAAGGACGCCTGCGCTGCCATCGCCCAGGCCGATGAGGAGCGCGGTCCTGAGTTTTGCGGTGCCCGCATTCAAGGCATCTACCTTGAGGGCCCGTTCTTTACCATGAAGCACGTGGGCGCCCAGAACCCCGCCTTTTTGATTGACCCGTCCGAGGAAATCTTTGACGAGTGGCAGGAGGCTGCTGGCGGACGCATCGTTAAGAGCGCCATGGCAGCCGAGCGCGATGGCGCTGCCGCCTACGCAGCTGCCCTGAACGCCAAGGGCGTGGTGACCTGCATCGGCCACTCCGACGCTACCTATGACGAGTGTGCTGCGGCCATTAACGCCGGCGCTAGCTGCTTCACGCACACCTACAATGGCCAGCGTGGCCTGCATCACCGCGAGCCTGGCGTCGTGGGTGCTGCCATGACCACGCCCAACACGTATGCCGAGATCATCTGCGACGGCAAGCATGTGAACCCTGCCGCTATCAAGGCGCTGCTGCAGGCCAAGGGCTGGCAGCACACGGTGCTCATCACCGACTGCCTGGGTTGCGGCGGCATGCCCGAGGGGAAGTACACCAGCGGCGGCATGGATGTCGTCATGAAGGACAACCTGTGCTGGCTTGCCGACGGCTCCGCCATCGCCGGCTCGGTGCTCACGCTTGCCCAGGGCGTCAAGAATATGGTCGACTGGGGCCTTGCCAGCGCCGACATCGCCATTCGCATGGCAACCGAGGTTCCGGCACGCTCTGCTCACGTCGACGACAAGTGCGGTAGCATTATGCCGGGGCGCGACGCCGACTTTGTCGTGTTCAATCCCGACCTTACCCTGGTCGAGACGTATGTGGGCGGCAACAGCGTCGGTTACGCGTTTACCGAGTAGCTGCCAAAGTGACGATCCGAGAGGGGATTTAGATGATTTACGGTGCACTGGGCGATATCGAGGAATACCGCGGCATGCTCAAGGGCCTCGATGTGCTGATCGATTGGCTCGAGGAGAACGATCCGGCGGAGCTCGAGGTCGGCAGCCATCCGATTCTGGGCGACAAGGTCTTTGCGAACGTCATGGCCCCCACGACGCGTCCTGAGGCCGACGCTCACTATGAGACGCATCAGCGCTATCACGACCTTCAGATCGATGTTGAGGGTCGCGAGGCCTTTAAGGTCGCCACGGGCAGCCTGACGCTGGTTCAGGAGTTCGACGAGAAGGACGACTACGATCTGGTCGATTCCGACGCCTCGATCGCCGGCGATCTGGCCGACGACAAGTTTGCCCTGTTCGTTGCCGGTGAGCCTCACATGCCCACGCTCGAGTTCCCGGGCGACGGTGCGCAGCCGGTCAAGAAGATCTGCTTTAAGCTGCTTGCCGACGCCTACTGGGAGGAGTAACGCGCCGCTCGATTGAGTTGTGCTGGCGCGATTTCTTTGATGAGGTCGCGCTTGAGCCCCGTTGATTGTGGTTCCCGTTTGGGAAGCCATGGTCGGCGGGGCTTTATTGTTGGGCAGGGGTTGCCGGCGACGTGGCGCTTAGATTGGCGGGCGCGAGAGAAATCGGCAACAAAAAAGCCGCCCGAAGGCGGCTATCTTGTGCAATGGAGCCAGCGACCGGGCTCGAACCGGTGACCCCCGCTTTACGAGAGCGGTGCTCTACCAACTGAGCTACGCTGGCGGCCATGTGGTGACGCAACTGAGGCGTCAACGGCTGTCTATGATACGGGACATCGCAAGTCCGCGCAAGTGTTCTGTTGAGTTTTCTCACTTTAAATGCACTAACCTTGATTATCAACTTCATCCGAACACTTCCCACATTCAGCCGTACATGTACGGCTGAATGTGGGAATCCGATACCC
>CAKUFW010000107.1 GCA_934650975.1 uncultured Collinsella sp.
ATCGGCAAGCGTCCTCAGCTTTTTCATCGCGACCCCTTCCGCGAGCAATCAATCACATTCGCTCGGTATTGTCCCACATCCGGCAGCTAGGGACGTTCCTTTTGTGCCGGCAGAAAGGGACTGTCCCCAACTGCCGGCACAAAAGGAACGTCCCCATCTGCCACAATGACTACCAAGCGGTTGACCGTTTAACGGCGTATCGGCAAATAAGGTGGTTGAGCTGGTATCCTTACGTGGTACTGCCTCGATTCGTTAGGATTGCATGTGAGAGCTGCCGCTGTCCTTCGCTCAACTATATATCGCGCCCTCGCCATCGTGCTCACCGCACTTACCGCGCTGAGTGCCGCCACGCCCGTGCCGGCCCTTGCCGACCAGTCCGAGCAGCAGGTCAAAACGGTTCGCGTCGGTTGGCTTGTCAACAACGAGGGGTTCCAAGACGGCAACCCAGGCGAGCGCCTCTCGGGATGGGGATACGAGTATCTGCAGACCCTCTCGTACTACACCCCCGGATGGAAATACGAATATGTCTCCGGTACGTTCACCGAGCTCATGGACAAGCTCGAGGCGGGCGAGATCGACCTCATGCCCAATATCTCCTACTCCGAGGAACGCGCCCAAAAGCTGCTTTTCTCATCGAACCCCGAGGGCACCGAGCGCTACTACATCTATGCCAGGCCCGACCGAGACGACTTGGCCACGGGCGACCTCCAGGCGCTCCAGGGCCTCACCATTGGCTGCAATCCCGGCGTTATGCAGACCTTCGTCGGCCAGCAGTGGCTTGCCGACGAAGGCATTACCTGCACCTATAAAGAAATAGCCAGTGGCGGAGGCCTCTTCGATGCGTTGGCAAACGGCGAGGTCGACGCCATCATCATGAACGACACGATCTCATCGCCTAGCGCCTCCCCCATGTTCTACGTAGGCTCAAGCGACTACTATTTCGCCGTCCCCAAAAGCCGCCCCGACCTTATGGACGATATCAATGCCGCCATGGCGGCAATCGCCCGATTCAACCCCCGCTACAATGACGAGGTCAAAGCAAATTACTCGGCCCAAAACAGCGGGTCATCATCACTTGACGGCGCCGAGGCCTCCTGGCTCAAAGCAAACGGCAACACCATCACGCTCGGCTATCTTACAAACCAGCTCCCCTACTGCACGCAAAATGACGATGGCGAAATGGAGGGGTCGCTTACCTCGCTCGCGACGACGTTGCACGACAAGTTTGGCATTAACGTTAAAACAGTCGCCATCGCAGACACCAAACAAATGATCAAGGCCCTTTCAGAAGGCACCATAGATGTCGCCCTGCCATTCTTTCGTGACTACTGGCTCGCCGAACAGGTGGGGGTCATCCAGTCAAACTCGACGGGAACGGTCTCCCTGACCGCTATCCACAGCAGCAACGACCTGAGCAAGGACCTCAAGAACATCGCTTGCACAAAGAGCGCTATCGTCAACCGCTTTGAGCTCGAGAGCCTGTTCCCCGACGCGACGGTAACCGAGTACCCAAGCGGCAGCGAGATGCTCAAAGCCCTCAATAAAGGAGAGGCCAGTTGCATCATCGTCCCCAGTACGCGCCAAGAAACCATCCGCGACACCTACGACATCGAGGATTTCGAAACACAGGAACTCACCAACACAGCAGAACTATCGTGCTTGATCTCGCGCGGCAATCCCCAACTCTTAGGAATCATTAATAAGGGTATCGTCAATGCCGGCGAATCGCTCTCCGCGAACAGTTATTCCCCCACATCGTATTCGGCTCAAGAATCCGATACACTTCGATTCCTCTATCGCAACCGCACCGCCATTGCCACCGTTATCATCTGCATTTTGCTGACCGGCATCGCCATCCTTGTCTGGTCGCTTCAACGCGCGCGGAAAGAGCGGCAGATAGCCGACGCCGCCAACGCCGCCAAGACCGCGTTCCTCACGCGTATGAGCCATGACATCCGCACACCGCTCAACGGCATCTTGGGCCTTATTGAGATTGAGGAATTGAAAGAGGGCGATATAAAGCTCGCTCGCGAAAGCCGCGCCAAGGCGCGTGTCGCTGCTAACCACCTGCTTTCACTCATCAACGACATCCTCGAAATGGGCAGGATCGAGGAGCGCAAAGTGACACTCGAGCACGAATCGTTCAACCTCAAGGAGCTCTGTGACGATGCCTTGGTGCTGTGCAAACTCCGCGCATCGGACCGTGGCATTACGCTGCTCAACGCCAGCGAGCCCTATGCCGTCGACCAGAGCATGATCGGCAGCCCCACCCATATACGCCGAATCATCATCAACCTGCTCGACAACAGCATCAAATACAACAAGCATGGCGGCACCGTCACCTTCTTGTCCACCGTCAAACCGCTCAACGACTCACGCGCGCTCTTTTGCTTCATCATCGAAGACACCGGCATTGGCATGACGCCCGAGTTTTTGAAGCATATCTACGAGCCGTTCGCCCAAGAGGGCGACGACGCCCGCAGCAAGTTCCAGGGAACCGGCATGGGCATGCCCATTGTCAAATCGCTCATCGACATGATGGGCGGCACCATCGAGATTTCAAGCGAACTCGGCGTGGGCAGCACGTTCACTGTCCAGATTCCGCTCGATATCGACAAGAACCCTCGGGCCCACATAAAGCCAGCCGAAGCAACGCCCAACTGCTCGCTCGCCGGCATGAACGTCCTGCTCGCCGAAGACAACGACCTGAATGCCGAAATTGCCCAGGCGCTGCTGGAATCCGAGGACGTTGTGGTGACCCGCGCGGCCAACGGCAACGAGGTTGTCGACCTGTACCTGTCGCATCCCGCCGGCAGCTTCGACGCCATCCTCATGGACATCATGATGCCCGGTATGGACGGTTATGAGGCAACGCGCGCGATTCGTCTGAGCGGCAAGCCCGACGCCGCCGACATCCTCATCATCGCGCTGACCGCCAACGCTTTTGCCGAGGACGCCAAGGCCGCACGTGACGCCGGCATGAACGCTCATCTGCCCAAGCCGCTCGATTTTGAAAAGCTCAAAAACATTCTCGCCCGCATCAAGCAGCACGGGGCAGCTTCGGTATAGTCTCTCCCCAAGAACCATGCCCGATTGGAAAGGAATCCCGCGATGTTTAGGCCCCTACGCCGAAAGAAACGCGCCATCACCGACGAGGCGGCGCGTGAGCTGCTCGCCACCTGCAAGCGCGGCGTCTTTGCCGTCAACGGCGACGATGGCTACCCGTACGCCATTCCCGTCAACTACTTCTTCGATGCCGAACACGACAAGATTTACTTCCACGGCGCCAAGGCGGGCCACAAGGTCGACGCTCTCAAGCGTGGCGACAAGGTCTGTTTTACCGTCTACGGCAACGACTGGTACAAGGACGACGACTGGGCGCCCTACGTGCAGAGCACCGTTGTCTTTGGCCGTTGCCGCCTAGCGAATGACACCCCCGCATTTATCGAGGACAAGGTCCGTGAGCTCGCGCTCAAGTACTACCCCACCGCCGAAGAGGTCGAGGAGGAAATCGCCAAGGACATCAAGGGCGTTCAGCTGTACGAGATTACGATTGAGCATCTCTGCGGCAAGCAGATTCACGAAAAATAAACCCCAAAGCAGGTCTCGCAAATAGCAATACGCCCCGGTTCCAACCGACGTTGGGACCGGGGCGTATCTTTACGATGCGTCGGCGGCGATGTGGGCAAGCGCCTCAACGAGCTCTTGCGAGCTCACGGGCTTGCTCAGATGCGCGTTCATGCCCGCCTCGCGCGAGAGCCTGCGATCGTCCGCGAAAGCATTGGCGCTTACCGCGATGATCGGCGTGGTCGTCGCATCCTCGCGATTGAGCGCTCGGATTTGGCGCGTGGCCTCGAGGCCATCGATACCGGGCATCATGATGTCCATAAGCACCACGTCGTACTCATACGGCGCGCTCGCGGCAAACGTCTCGACGGCAGACTCGCCATCCTTGGCATGCGTCACGATGGCACCGGCGCGATCGAGCGTAAACTGCGCGATTTCGGCATTCAGGTCGTTGTCCTCGACCAGCAAAACACGCAGGCCCTGGAGCGCACCACCGTCGTCCACATTTACGCGAACGACCTGGGGAATCTCGGAGCGCTTACACTTCTTAAACGGCAGGCGAATGGTAAAGGTCGTCCCCTGTCCCAAGGTGCTCGTAAAGCTCATGGTTCCGCCCATAAGCTCGACCAGCTGTTTGGCAATGGAGGCACCCAGGCCGGTTCCCGACGAAGCACCTTCCACCCGCTGTTCCTCACGGCTAAACGGCTCATAGAGATGCTGCTGGAACTCCTCGCTCATGCCGATGCCGTTATCGGCAATCGTGTACTCATAGACGGGGACGCCGTCCACCGGCTCCACCTCGCGGCACACCAGGCGAACGTAGCCGCCCTGCCGATTGTATTTGACGGCATTGCCGGCAATATTGACCAGCAAGCGCTTAAGGTGCGTCACGCTTACTCGGGCATAGGGATGGTCCAGAGCGTGCTTGTCGCAGATGATGGTTACAAAACGTTCCTCGGCCTGACGCTCTAAAATATCGCGCACCTCGTTATTGAGCGTCACCAAATTTGTGGGCACAAGGTCCAAGTCGACCTGACCGCTCTCCAGGCGGCTCATGTCGAGTGCTTCGTTGGCAAGGTCGAGCAGCAGCCCCGATGCCGTCCAGATCTTTGAACGGCACTCGGTCTGTTTTTGCAAATCATCGGCATGGGCATCGCCAACCTCGACCATGCCGCGAATGCCGTTGATGGGCGTGCGCAGGTCGTGGCTCATGCGGCGCAGGAACTCTGTCTTTGCCGAGTTGGCCGACGAGGCCTCATGCGCCGCTTCGGCTAGCTTGTCGCCATAATCGCGCTCCTGCTGCAACAAATCCGTCAAGCGTCGACGGTCTGCCCGGCGGCGAACCAGCACAACGGCAGTTATGGCACCGCCATAGAGCACCAACGCGCAAGCGACAACAGCGGCGACAATCTCAAAGTAGCGCTGCGCCGGGGCATAGGTATACACGTAGAACTTTCGCGCTTTACCATATGTGCCCAGATACCACTCGCCGTCGACATTGATCAGCCGGACCTTGCCGGCCAGGCAGTGCTCCTTAATGCCATCGACAATGATGGCATCCGTCGCAGGTAGATCAAACACGCCCAATATGGTGGGCTCAACGACGTTAGTCGCAACGACCTTGCCATCGTTTTCGATCACGATATCGCCATCATCGATGGTCTCGTACCCGTCGAGTAAGCTCTG
>CAKUFW010000108.1 GCA_934650975.1 uncultured Collinsella sp.
CAGTCTTCGATTTCGGGGTTGAGAAAGTCGATGTCCTCGTCCTCGGGATGCGCGATGGCCTGTTTAATGGCCACCCCTCCCTTAATGGAATAGATGACAGCGGTGAGCATGGAGAAGATGACGCCGCCGTACACAAAGAAGATGCCGAGGGGCACCGAGCTGCCGTTGAGACCCGGGAATGCCGTGAACGTGGCGGGCAGCAGATCCCAGCCGTCCACAACGGGAAATCCCAGCAGCATAAGCGAGAAGCCGGTCATGAGCAGTGCCGTGGCAATTTTGCCGGGAAAGACGACGTCGATGGGGCGACGGTGGTAATGGCGCACGATGAGCGTACCGATGCCCAGGTAGATATCGCGGCCGATGATGAGCACGCAGACCCAGATGGGCAGTTCGCCGCGGACCACCAAGCCCAGCACGCCGGTAAACAACAGCGCACGGTCGCAGATGGGATCCATAACCTTGCCGAGCCACGAGACCGTTTTGGTCATGCGGGCAATCTGGCCGTCCATCCAGTCGGTGGAAGCCGCGATGGCATAGATGACAATGGCGACGATACGGTTGTTGTCCGTTACAAACAGGTACAGAAAGACCAGCGTGAGGACCAGGCGCGTAAAGGTGATGAAATTGGAGATCGTAAAGATCTTATTCGACGGGTAATCGGAAGTGCCGATAAGCTCCTTTTTGATCTTCTTCTTGATGCCCACAGGACTCCCCCGCTGGTAAACGACAAAACTTTCGATACTATACCCGTTCTGGCGATGTCTATCCAGCGTAAGCATAGAGAGTCCAGACATGTGGAGGACGCTGCTGGGTTGTGCGGGATTCTGCATTTGTGTACATCAGCCTCCAAATATGACATTTTTCGGCATCTTTGATGGCTGATGTACACGTTTTGATTCGGTGATTACATCGATCGGGAAAGTTGTTGCCTTAAGCAAATTAATCATGATGTGCGGGTCGAGAAGGGTTGGCGCCAAAAGAACCCAACGGCCGTTACGGCTTCGTTAGAAACGCACCCCACCATGGATGGTGAACCCGAAAGGTGAGGCGCGCGGGCACGGTGACTCGGCCCGCGCTCCCGGAAGAGAAAGGATAAACCCATGGGTTATATGCTCGAGACACGCGGGCTCACCAAGCGCTTCGGCCGCGGCGACCAGGCGCAGGACGCCGTGGCCGACGTGAGCCTTCATATCCGCGAGGGCGAGGTGTACGGGCTGCTCGGTCCCAACGGCGCCGGCAAGTCGACAACGCTCAAGATGATCTGCGGGATGCTGCGGCCGACGGCCGGGGAGATCCTCTTTGCCGGGCACGCCTGGCGCCGCGAGGACCTCTACGCAATCGGCAGCCTCATCGAGGAGGCACCGCTCTACCCCAACCTCACCGCGCGCGAGAACCTGCGCGTGCGCACCACGCTGCTGGGCCTTCCCGAGAGCCGCATAGATGAGGTGCTCGCCGCCGTGGACCTCGCGGACACCGGGAAGAAGCGCGCCGGGCGCTTCTCGATGGGCATGAAGCAGCGCCTGGGGCTCGCGCTGGCGCTGCTCGCCCGTCCGCGCCTGCTCGTGCTCGATGAGCCCACCAACGGCCTCGACCCCATCGGCATCGAGGAGCTGCGCGACCAGATCCGCGGCTTCGCGGCGGCGGGTACGACGGTGATCGTCTCGAGCCACATCCTCTCCGAGGTGCAGCAGATGGCGGACACCATCGGCATCATCTGCGGGGGGCGCCTCGCCTACGAGGATGCGCTTCGTCCCGGGCAGGACCTCGAGGAACTCTTCATGAGCTTCTGCCGGGAAGGGCGACGAGCGCGCGGGGAGGTGGCGGCATGACGGGCGAGAAAGGCGGCCTGCTCGCGGCCCTGCGCGCCGAGGCCCTGAAGTCGCGCCACGCGGCACCGGTTCGCCTGGCCGTGCTCATGGCGCTGCCGATGCCGCTGCTCGGCGCGATGCCCTACCGGGGCGTGCAGATCTTCAGCGCGTGGAACTATTGGTACGCGCTCTTCCTGCCCGTGTGTCTCTCGCTCGTGGTGGCGTGCGTCGCGCGGGCGGACGCTCGCACGCGGATGCGGGGGCTTCTGGGCCTGGGCTTCCCGCTCGGGCGCGCCTGGTGGGCCAAGGCGCTCTGGTGCCTCGCGCTCTGCACGCTTTCGAACCTCGTGGTCTTCGGCATCTACCTCGCGGGATCGGCGTTCTCCTCGCAGGGCCTCACGGTCGCGGGCACGCTCACGATGCTCCTCTGCGCGCTCGTCAACACGGTGACCGCGGCGTGGATGATCCCCGCAGGGCTCTTTCTCACGGCGCGGCTCGGCATGCTCGCGGGCATCTTCTGCCCGCTCGTCGCGCAGCTCGTGGGTGGGTTCGCCTGGTCGTTGGTGCCGCTGCCGCAGCTCTTTCCGCCGTCGGCGAGCATGGTCATCCCCACGAGCTTCATCCCCGTGCTGCCGAGCGGCGAGCCACTCGCGGCGGACATGGCGCTTGGCGGGGCGCTCGCGGCGGATGGCATGCTCACGCTGGCGGGCCTTGCGGTCTGCGCGCTCGCGTTCGCCGCGCTCACGGCGGCGGGCGCGGCCTGGTTCGCGCGCTCCGAGGAGAGGTGATGGCCATGACACGACTCTCCGACCCGACGCCGCGCATGACTCTCTCGCGGGCCCTGCTCTCCGAGGCCCTGCGCCTGGCGCGCTCCCCGCTCACGGCGGTGCACCTCGTCTGCGGCCTGGCAGCCGGTATTGCCTGCGGCGAGTACTTCTCCGTAGCCCGATGGGACCCGGCGCTGGGCGCGGACGCCTACGTCCAGTTTCTCGGCGCCCTCATGCCGCTCATGTCCGCCATCGTCTGCGGGCTCGCCGTGGACGAGGAGCGCGCTGCCGGGCGCCTCGCCAACCTCACGGCGGTCCCCTCGCGCGGGCGCGCCGTCGCGGCGAAGCTGCTCGCCCTTGCGGCGCTCGGCGCCGCCGCGCTGGCCGTGGCGCTCGGCGTGTTCGGGGCCGTGCTCGCCGTTGCCGGGCGCCTGCCGCTCGGGCCTGCTCCGCTTGCGGCCGCCTGGGTGGGCATCGTACTGGGCAGCCTGCCCCTCTACGCGCTGGGGCTCGGCGTGGCCCTGCGCCTCGGCCGCAACGTCGCCATCGGCGCCGGCGCTGCGGGTATGCTCCTCGCGTTCTTCTCGGTTGGCGGACTTGCGCACGGCCTCATGACCGGTGAGCTCACCGGTGCCCTGGCGACGCCCCTGAGCTGGGTGCCGCTCGCCTGGCCCGCGGGCCTGGGGTCGCTCGGGGTGGAGGCCTTCATCGACGCCGCACGCGCGGCGGGACCTCTCCTCAGGACTGCGCTCGCTAGCCTCGTGCTCACCCTGGCAGCCGACGCCGTCCTACTCGCCTGGTTCTGCCGCTTCGAGGACGGGAGGGCAGATGCGTAGGAGGCCGCTCGCCGCCATGCTCGTTCTTCTCTCCGTAGCGCTCGTCCTGGGCGGAAATACCCTGCTCGACGCCAGCTGGGGGTCGGCGCTACGCTCGATTGCCGACCGCGTGCTGCCCAACCCTGAGATCGTCATGTGGGCGCCCGCGCCCGAGCCCGGCAGCCATGCGAGCTCCTACGCCGACGCCACTGGGGCGGGGGCAAACTACGTCTACCTGGTGGACGCGGCGGACGACAGAGGCAGTGTTCGAGAGCTCCAGCTCATCTTCTTCGGGCGGGAGTCGGACGGCGAGGGCTGGCTCGAGATCGAGGCGCGCGGCGGCTCGGGCGTGCGCTACCGCGCGTGCGACGCGGCCGAGGCGCCCACGGCTGCGCGCGGGGCTCTGGACCGCTGAGCGCGGCACTAGTACAATCCCGGCGGGAGTTTCAGGAGGTCGAACATGGCGAGGATACTGGCAGTGGATGATGAACGGGCGATCCTCGACGCGCTCGCGCGCGTCCTCGGCCGCGACGGCCATGAGGTCGTCAGGGCGGCGGACCCGACGGCGGTCCCGGGGATGGACCTCTCGCGCTTCGACCTCGTGCTCTGCGACGTCATGATGCCGGGGCTCGACGGCTTCGAGCTCGTGCGGCAGATCCGCCCGGACTTCGACGGGCCCATCGTCTTCCTGACCGCTCGCGTGGCCGAGGAGGATGCCGTGGCCGCCTACGGCCTGGGCGCCGACGACTACGTCCGCAAGCCCTTCGGGGCCGCGGAGCTGCGCGCCAAGGTCGCGGCCCATCTACGCCGTGAGCGCCGGCCGCGCTCGCACGCCCTCTCCTTCGGAGAGGTGCGGATCGACCTCGGGGCGCGCGGCCTCGCCGTGGGCGGCGAGGCCGTGCCGCTCACGCCCACCGAGTACGCCATCTGCGAGTACCTCGCCCGCCACCCCGGGCAGGTCATGAGCCGCGCGCAGATCCGCGAGGCGGTGCTCGGCTGGGAGAGCGACGCCGACGACGCGGCCATATCCATGCAGGTCAGCCGCGCCCGGAGGAAACTCTCCGAGGCCGGCGCCGACCCGATCGCGACCGTCTGGGGGATGGGGTACAAGTGGCAGCTCTGAGGACCGGGGCGCGAGGTCGCAGGGGCATGCCGCTCTCCTTCGTCATCGCGCGCTACTTCGCCTACGCGTTCGCGGCGGTCGCCACGGCGTGGCTCGCCTCGTTCATGGTGCTCTCCGCGGCGATCAACGCGGGCTTCGTCTACGAGGCAAGCTGGGGGCCGGCCAATGCGCGCGAGGTCGCTGAGGGCCTGGCACGCGACGGCGTCTGCGGGCAGCAGGACGTGCCGACGGCGTACCGCTACCTCATCCTGAACAAGGACGGAAACGTGCTGATGACAGACCTCGAGAGCACGCGGCTCGAGGGCGCGACGGAAATGGCCCGTACGGCACTCGCCGCGGATCCGGGCACGGTGGAGATCGAGGGCGGGGGTTCGGGCCTCACCTACGCCGCGTTCCCGCTCAAGGGCGGCGGGGCCTGCGCACTTGTCAGCGAGTACCTGCCGCAGTGGGTCTCGCGCGACCTCGCCGGCCTGCTTCCCAACCCGCAGAACCTCATGCTCGTCGGCGCTGCGGCGGGAAGCGCGCTCGCGCTCGCGCTTTTGGCGCGCCGCGCGAGCCGCGTGATCTCGCGCAAGATGGCGCCGCTCGCGGAGGCGGCGGATCGCGTCGGCGCGGGGGAGCTCAACTTTGCGGTCGGCAGCACCAACGTGCGCGAGGTGAACGACGTCCTCGCCGCGATGGACGCCATGCGGGCCTCCCTCGCCGA
>CAKUFW010000109.1 GCA_934650975.1 uncultured Collinsella sp.
AGGTCGGGCACCAGGTTGTAGAACTGGAAGACAAAGCCCAGCTCGCGGCGGCGATACTCGCCCAGGTCGGCGGGCTTGAGCGTCGTCAGGTCGCAGCCGTCCACCATAATGGAGCCGCCGTCGGCGTCCTCCAGGCCGCCGATGAGATTGAGGAACGTCGACTTGCCCGAACCCGAGGGCCCCAGCATGACGCAGATTTCGCCGCGGTTGATGGACGTGTTAATGCCGTCGAGCACCGTCAGGCGCGCATCGCCGTCGCCGTAGTGTTTCTTGAGCCCTTTGACCTGGACGTAGGCTTGCTTCGTCGCCATACTATCCCCCATTGTTAGCCTGTTGCTACTTTTCTAGGGTAATAGTAAACCCCGGCGAACTATTTTTAAGCGGCGGGCAGGATTTTTTCCAACCTACTCATTGGGGACAGACTTAAATGAGTGAAATTGCTCATTTAAGTCTGTCCCCAATGAGTGGTCCCCAAGTGCCGGCAGGAAAGGTAGTCGTTTAAGTCTGTCCCCAATGACCACTCTTGGTCGTTTAAGTCTGTCCCCAATGAGTACCCGATGGCTAGGCTCGGGCTTTGGTGTGGGTGAGGGCTAGGCCTACGGCGGCGATGGCGGCGGCGAAGAGCACGGTGACGCCCAGGTCGCAGGCGATGTCGCCCAGCACGGCAGGCGTCAGGTCCGCGGCGAGCGCCTTGCCAATCGCGTCGTTCACCCAATACGTCGGCACAAAATGCGCCGCGGTCTGCACGGCCGAGCCCATGAGCGACAGCGGCATCCAGGCGCCGCCCAAAAACGTCATGAGCATGCCGAGCAGATTGCCCACGCCGTTGAGCAGCTCCTCGCGCGCGCCCAAGCTCGACAGCGTAAAGCCAACGGCCAGCGGCGTGCACGCCAGGGCAAACGTCGCCGCCAGCGCCAGACACACACGACCCACGCCGACCTCGGCAACCGCGCCGGCAAAGCCCACGACACCCATCATGCTCGACACAAACCAGATGCAGACGGTGAGCACCGCGGCAGCCGCGAACACGGCAAGCGAACGCTGGCGTTCGGAGACCGGGCCGGCCTCCATGCGGCGCACGCGCTCGGGCTCGTTCATGCCCGAGAACACCAGTCCCACCGACACGATGACCGACGAGATGATCGCGTACGCGCCAAAGTTGAAGTACGACTCGAGTGGGGCGACGGCAGTCGATTCGATCTTGACCTGCTCGATCTGGACCTCGGCGCGCTTGGCGGCAGCATGCTCGGCGGCCTTGGCGACCTCGCCGTCGGAAGCAGCTGGCTCAAGTGCCGCCGCAGCACCCGCGAGCGAGATCCACCGCGAGGCCTCGGCAGACGAGAGCGCCGCCGCCATAGTGCCGGAGCCGTAGGTCACATCGAGCTTGGGCAAGGTCTCCCCCGCACGGGCGGCCGCGATCAGGTCGCCCTCAAATCCCTCCGGGATAAAGAACACGCAGTCGGCGCTGCCCTTGGCACTGTTGCTCTTGGAGAGCGCGTCCGCAAGATCGTACGTGTCGTCGCCGACACCCGTAACCAGGTCAAAGCGCGACCCCAAGTGCTTGGTGAGCGCCCGCGAAAGGTCGCTGTTGTCGCGATCGACCACGATCACGTTGGCGTCGTAGGGCTTGTATTCGGTGAGCTGCGACGAGTTCCAGCTCACCGATGCCGCGATGAACACGCCCATGAGCGAGATGAACACCGTATAGATGAGCAGGTAGAACGGGTGCGCCAGCGCCATGCGAAGCGCAGTCTTAAAGGTGCTCATAGCGGCTCCTTCCAAAGATCAGCGTAGCGGCGGCGACAAACACCAGGGCCATCAGGACGAGCGCGCCGACGCGGACGGCGAAGGGCCCCAGGTCCTCAAAGAAATACAGGCGGTTGAACATGTCACAGATGAGCTTGACGGGGTTGAGCCAGCACTCGGCCGGGCAGGCGCGGGCGACGTCGTCGGCAAGCGCCATCGCCGGCTCGCCGTAAAGGCCGGCGAACAGGGCGCACGTGGTGGCGAAACCCGTGAGGATACCCGACTTGGACGCCTTGCCTCCCTTAACGGGCAGCGTGCCCACAAAGAGCCCCAGGCCCGTGGCGGCAAGCGCGGATGCGGCGCCGCCCACCAGGCACAGCCCCTCGCGCCCGCCAAAGTCGACGCCGACGGCCAAACGCACGTAGCCAATCGCGACCGCCATCGAGGCAAAGGAGACGAGCCATGAACCGATAAAAATACCGGCCAGCGACGCCGTCTTGGAAAGGCCACCCACGCAGCGGCGCGCGCCAAGGCCCGACAGATTGGGCTGCAGGTCGACGACGCTCAAGGCGGCAAACTCGGCAGACATCATCGCGACCAGGCCAAAGAGCGCGTAATAGTAAATGGTCGTGCCGTCGGGCGTGGTGCGCGTCAGGCTCACGCGACGGGTTCCGCCCTCGAGCGACAGGGCGCGCGCAACCGCCTCCGGATCGGCGAGCGCCGCCGGGTTGTCCTGGGCAATCTGTGCCATGAGCTCGGCATTTTGTGTATACGAGCTCGCCACCGTCTCCAGGATGCTGCGGTCGACGAGCACCGTGGACGCACGCGAGCTGTCGTAGCTCGAGAGCAGCGTGAGCTTGGGCGTGCCCGTGGCATCGACCGTGTAGATGCCCGCGACCTCGCCGGCCTTGAGCGCGCGGTTCGCATCGATCGCGTCCTCGCACTCGCGAATCTCGAGCAGCTGATCGTCGCCCTCCTTGGCGAGCGATGTCGCCACATCCTTAAAGGTCGAAGCGTCCCAGGCTTCGTCGGCGACAACGGCAACCGGCACCGGGTCGACCTTGCCGTCAGAGCTCAGGTTCGCGAACATAAACATGAACATCGTGGAAAGCGCAATGGGAAAGATCGCGCCCCAAACCCAGGTGCTCGGCCGACGCAACAGCGTCTTGAGCGTGATGATGATGGTGTTGAACATGGCTGCCCCCTAGTCGCGCAGCTCGCGGCCGGTGATCTCGAGGAACACGTCGTTGAGGGTCGGCGGCTCGCTCCACACGCGGCCGAGCGCCACGTCGGCGGCGCGCAGCGTGTCGAGAATGTCGACCAAATTGTGTGGACTCGCTTCGCAGGTGCAGACGAGTTCGCCGCCGGACAGCTCGACGCTGAGCACGTGCTCGAGGGCGCGCAGCCGCTCGACCGTGGCGGGCTCGACGGCGCCGACCTCGACGGTCACGCGCTCGCCCATCTGGATCATGCGCTTGAGCTCGTCGTTGGTGCCCTGCGCCAGCACGCGTCCGCCGTCCATGATCATGATGCGGCTGCAGATCTGCTCGACTTCCTCCATGTAATGGCTGGTATACACCACCGTGGCGCCCTCGTCGCGCAGACGGCAGATGCCCTCCAGGATGGCGTTGCGGCTCTGCGGGTCGACCGCCACCGTGGGCTCGTCAAAAAAGATGAGCTCGGGCTTGTGCGCGATGCCGCAGGCAATGTTGAGGCGGCGCGCCAGGCCGCCCGAAAGCTTGCCGGGGCGGAACTTGGTAAAGTCGCCCAGGCCGACAAAGTCAATCGCCTCATCCACCAGCGCGCGGCGGCGCTTGCGGTCGTTAACGTAGAGGCTGCAGAAATAGTCGATGTTCTCGCGCACGGTGAGCTCGTCGAACACCGCCACCTGCTGCGGCACCACGCCAATGCGGCGCTTAAGGTCGTAGCGGGTGGGCGTCATGGGCTCGCCGAACAGCTCGATGGTGCCCTTGTCATAGGCGAGCAGCTGCAGGATGCAGTTGATGGACGTGGTCTTGCCCGAGCCGTTGGGGCCGAGCAGGCCAAAGATCTCGCCGGGGGCGATGTTCAGGTTAAAGTGGTCGAGCGCAATAAGATCGTCGTAGCGCTTGACGAGGTTTTCGACGTGGACGATGTCTGTCATGAGGCGGCCCTTCTGTTGATTGCGGCCCGGTACGATTGCATCATCGCAGGAACGGGTGGCGCGCACCAGTGAGCTTTGTCACGAGTGCGGCGGCCAACAGAACCGGCATCGCCACAGGACAAAGTAATCAGATTTGTTTGTCCCAAATCTTAAGTAAGTGGGGCTTGCATATCTGATTACTTTGGCCCGTCCGCGCCGTAGCAATCACCAGCTAAAACAGCTCCACCTCATCCCGCAAGAACTGCTCAACCGAAACGTTACGATCGCCCACAATCATCGGCTTCGCCTGAGGGTTCTGCGCCAAAAACTCAGTCATACCGCTCTTGGACACGCGGCCGCTTTTCACCTCGACCGCCGCAAGGGCGTCATCGCCGCGCTTCGCCACAAAGTCCACCTCGAGATTACCCTCACGCCACCAATACAGCTCAAAGCCTTCTGTTTGAGCGCGCGCGATGAGCCGGGCGCCCACCGCAGTTTCGACCAAATGCCCTCGCAGGGCAGAATCAGCCAACAAGTCACCCGCCCCGCGCCACATCGAGAACATTAATGAGGGATCATGCACGAGCAGTCGCGGCGAGCTTGCCCTCGACCTCACCTGCTTGGCGTCGTATTTTTGCAACCCACTCATCATGCCCGCCTTGGACAGCAGATCAAGATAATGGCGCACGGTATCAGTGTTTCCCTTATCGTCAAGCTGCCCCAGCAGTTTTCGATACGATATCTCCTGCGCCGAATACTGCGCGCCCAGCTCAAAGAGGGCTCGCATGAGCGCCGGCTTGCGCACGTCTTCCATCTGCAATACGTCACGCGAAATCGTCGATTCCACGATCGAATCGCGCATATACTCTCGCCAACGATTGACATCGCTCTTGAGAATCGCGGCACCCGGATACCCGCCAAACATCAGATAATCCTCGAAGCTATAGCCAAACGCCTCGGACATCTCAGACAGGCTCCAATGCGTCGAACGCAGTAGCTCAAATCGCCCCGCAAGCGATTCGGTCAGCCCACTGCCGAGAAGCAAGCTCGACGAACCGGACAGCACCACAAGAAGCTCGGTGTCGTTCCAAGAGTCTTCGTCCCACAGGGCCTTGACCGTCTCGGACCAACCCGTAACCTTTTGTATCTCGTCGAGCAC
>CAKUFW010000110.1 GCA_934650975.1 uncultured Collinsella sp.
CGAAACGAAACCGAAACGAAACGCCCCACGGTAGATTTTTAGGCATGTTCCAATAATCTACCGGGGTGGCCCTTACTTGTGCAGCGCGGCCAGCGCGGGCTCGAGCGGCGCGCTGGGCTCCAAGTCCGCAACCTTGACGATGCCGTTCTCGTCCGAGAAGGCGCGGTAGATGGTCTGGATTGCCAGATCAAAGTCCTTCTCCTCCACGCCGATGATGATGTTGATCTCGTCGCAGCTCTGCGAAATCATACGCACGCTCACGCCGGCCTGGCCAAGCATGCCAAACAGGTGGCCGGAGATGCCGGCACGACCGCGTAGGTTACGGCCGACCGTCGCGATGAGCGCCAGACCCTCGACGACCTCAATCTCGAGCGGCTCGACTTCCTTCTGGATGTCGCCCACGAGCGAGTACAGCGAATCGTGCACGTCCTCTTCCTGCACCACGGCGCCAAAACGGTCGACACCGGTGGGCATGTGCTCGACGGAGACGTCATAGCGCTCGAACACCGAAAGCGCGCGGCGCATAAAGCCGACGCGCGGCTTGGTACGGTCGCGGGCCACGTTGATGGCGACAAAGCCGCGCTTGCCGGTCACGCCGGTAATGATGGGCTCGGCCTCGCCCTCGTCGGCCGTCTCGCTAATAATGGTGCCGGGGTCCTGCGGCGCGTTGGTATTCTTGATGACCAGCGGAATACCGGCCTCGCGCACGGGGAACACGGCCTCCTCGTGCAGAACACTCGCACCCATGTACGAAAGCTCGCGGAGCTCCTCGTAGGTAACGCGGGCGATGGGCTGAGCCTCGGGCACAATGCGAGGATCGGCAGAATAGAAGCCCGAAACGTCGGTCCAGTTCTCGTACAGGTCGGCACCCAGGCACTTAGCCAGAATGGCGCCGGAGATGTCTCCGCCGCCACGGTCGAGCAGCTTAATCTGGCCCTCGCGGGTCGCGCCGTAGAAGCCGGGCATGACAAAGCCGCCCTGCTGGCCGTATTCCTGCACCAGCTCGGAGGTGCGGTTCATGCTGAGCGAACCGTCATGATGGAACGCAACGACCGTCGCGGCGTCCAGAAACGGCAGGCCCAGGTACTCGGCCATCAGGCGAGCGGTGAAGTACTCGCCACGGCTCACGAGCTCCTCGGTGGAGTAGCCGCCCGAGCGGGCGCGCTCGGCAAAGGCCGCGAACTCCTCGCGGATGGGATAGGTGAGCTCCAGCTCGTCAGCGATATCAAAGTAGCGCTGGCCAATGTCCTCGAGCAGCTCCTCGCACGACACGTGATACTTAACGTGTGCGTTAACCAGGTAGAGCAGGTCGGTCACCTTGGTGTCGCCCTTAAAGCGGCGACCGCAGGCGGAAACCACCACAAAACGGCGGGCAGGGTCGGCATCGACGATGGCCTTAATCTTCTTGAAGTGTTCGGCGTCGGCGACCGACGAGCCGCCAAACTTGGCAATTTTTATCATGGCGTGGAGGTTACCTTTCTAAAAGCCTCTGCAAACCTGTTTTGCGCGCTCTGATACCATGGTTTCACCGATTGGGACCAAGGCATCCGAGGAGCAGTGTTATATGGGAACTTATCATAGTACACGAGGACGCACTTTATCGTGCTCAAGTAAGGTGGCAATCCGTACCGGCATCGCTCCCGACGGGGGTTTGTTTGTCTCGGACGAGCTGGGCACCCAGCAGCTCGATATCAGCTCGCTTGCAGATAAATCGTACTTTGAAATCGCTCAAGATGTGTTGGGAATGTTACTGAATGATTACACGGCCGAAGAAATTTCGGCGTGTGTCGACGAGGCATACCGCGGCACGTTCGCCAGCGAAGAGGTAACGCCGCTTGCCAAACTTGACGCTGCGCCGGGCGCCGATGCCCCTCAGACCTATGTGATGGAGCTCTTTGGCGGCCCCACGAGCGCCTTTAAGGACGTCGCCCTGCAGATGCTCCCCCGCCTGATGGCCCGCACCTCGGCCAAGGACGGCGGCGCCGAGCGCATCATGATCGTCACCGCCACGTCGGGCGACACAGGCAAGGCCGCGCTCGCCGGTTTTGCCGACGCCCCGGGCACGGGCATCACCGTCTTTTATCCCGAGGGCAAGGTCAGCCGCGTGCAGAACCTACAGATGTCCACGCAGGAGGGCGACAACGTCGCCGTCTGCGGCATCCGTGGCAACTTCGACGACGCCCAGAGCGCCGTCAAGCGTATCTTTGCCGATAAGGAGCTTGCCGAGCGCCTTGAGGCCGCCGGCACCGTGCTTTCGAGCGCCAACTCCATCAACGTCGGCCGCCTGGTACCGCAGGTCGTCTACTACTTTGCCGCCTATGCGCAGCTGCTGCGTGCCGGCGCCATCGAGGCCGGCGACGCCGTGGAGTTCTGCGTGCCCACCGGCAACTTTGGCGATATCCTGGCCGGCTACTATGCCAAGCGCATGGGCCTGCCCGTCGCCAAGCTCGTCGTGGCGAGCGACAAGAACAACGTGCTCGCCGACTTCTTGACCACCGGCGTCTACGACCGCAACCGCCCGTTCTTCACGACCATCTCGCCGTCGATGGACATCCTCATTAGCTCCAACCTGGAGCGCATGCTCTACTTCCTGTCCGACGGCGACTGCGAACTCGTTGCCGGCCTTATGGAGCAGCTCGCCCAGACCGGTCGCTACGAGGTGCCCGCCGAGCTGCTGGCAAAGATTCAGAGCGTGTTTGGCTGCGGCTGGGCCAGCGAGGACGAGGTTCGCGCCGCTATCAAGAGCTGCTGGGACGCCAACGGCTACGTGATCGACCCGCACACCGCCTGCGGCTATCACGTCTTTGAGCAGGTCGCCCCCGCCGAGGGCGCCAAGGCGCGCGTGCTGCTTTCGACCGCCAGCCCCTACAAGTTCCCGCGCGCCTGCTGCGACGCCCTGGGCCTCGACGTGCCCGAGGATGACTTTGAGGCTATGCGCGTGCTCGAGCAGGCCACCAACACGGTCGCCCCAGCCCAGCTCGCCGAACTCGAGTCCAAGCCCGTCCGCTTCGAAGACGTCTGCAACGTCGAAGAGATGGCAAGCTACGTAGAGTCCGCCGCCAAAAAGATGGCCACCAACTAAACCCCTTACAAGGCGCCGGCGTAAGCCGGCGCACCTTCTTTCATCAGATAACCCCCGGGATGACGACGAACATGCGTGCGGGTCTGGCCGTTTAGTTCGTCGCGAGTTCCGCACGAGCCGGAAAGCACTTAATGTGCTTTCCGAGCGAGCCAGGACTGCCCGAGCAGCGAACTAAACGGCCAGACCCGCCCAGGAGGACCCACATGATCAAAATCACCGTCCCAGCAACCAGCGCAAACCTAGGCATCGGCTACGACACCCTCGGCATGGCCGTCAGCCTCTACTCGCACTTCACCTTCGAGCGCGCCGACAAGCTCACCATCACGGGCTGCCCCGAGGAGTTCCAAAACGAGAACAACCTGGTCTACGTGAGCTTTGTCGATGCTCTGGCCGCCTGGGGCGAGCCGGCCTTCCCCGTCGCCATAGACATCCAGACCGATGTGCCCGTCGCCCGCGGCCTGGGCTCCAGCTCCACCTGTGTCGTCGCCGGCATCATGGCAGCTGCCGCGCTGACGGGCCACACCGTCGATCGCGCCGAGCTCGTGCGCATTGCCACCGAGGTCGAGGGCCATCCCGATAACGTCGCTCCCGCCATTCTGGGCGGTGCCGTCTGTTCCTTCACCCCCACGGATTCGCTCCCCCAGTGCCTGCGCTACGAAGTGAGCGACAAGCTGCGTTTTATTACCGTGATTCCGCCCTACGAGGTGCACACGAGCGAGGCGCGCAAGGTCGTCCCGCAGGAGATTCCGCTGTCCACCGCCGTGTGGCAGATGGGCCGCATCGCGGGCATGACGCGTGGCCTGGAGACCGGCGACCTGGACCTCATCGCCGCCGCCAATGACGACCGTATCCAGGAGCCCTATCGCCGTCGCCTGATCCCCGACTACAACGCCGTGCGCGACACCTGCCTTAACGGCGGTGCCAAGACCATCTGGATCAGTGGCTCGGGCTCGACCCTCATGGCCGTGACCGACGACACCATCGTGGCAAAGTTCCTGCAGGTCAAGCTGCGTGAGCAGTTCCCCAAGTGCGATACGCATATTCTGACGTGCGACACCGAGGGCGCCCAGATCGAATACCTGTAGGCATCCTCCTCATAGACCTGTCCGGGACGGTCGGGGTGTTCCCTCAAAATCGTCCTCGCGCATGAAGGCCCCTTGTCCTGCTCCTACGGAGCAACGGACAAGGGGCCTTCGCGCTGCGGAATGATTTTGAGGGAACACCCCGACCGTCCCTGCGTTATCTTTGCTGAGGATGTCTACAGGGACCTACGCTCTGGAAAGTCGCCGGGCTGATGTTTTGGCCTTTTATTGATGGGGGCTCTTGCTGGGGCGGGACACCAACTAGAGGCAAGCCTCAGCGATACGTTTCTTCAACTCGTCGATACCAGTGCCCGTCTGCGAGCTTGTGATGATCACGTTCTCGGCCGGGACGTTGAGCTGCTTTTTGATGGCTGCTGCCTGGCGGGCCTGCTGGGTGCGGCTGAGCTTGTCGGCCTTGGTGAGGCAGACGATAAAGTTGAACTCGTTGCCCTGCAGGTAGTCGATCATGTCGTGGTCGAGCTTGCTCGGATCGTGACGGATATCCACCAGCGACACGACCAGGTTAAAGCTGCGCTCGGAGTCGAAGAAGTCGCCAATGAGCTCTGCCCAGCGATCGCGCTCGGCCTTGGAGCGGCGCGCGAAACCGTAGCCCGGCAGGTCGACGAAGTGCACGTCGTCGGCCTCAAAGAAGTTGATGTTGCTCGTCTTGCCCGGCGTGCTCGAAACCTTAACCAGGTTCTTGCGGCCAAAGAGCTTGTTCATGATCGACGACTTGCCCACGTTGGAGCGGCCGACGAAGCTCACCTCGGGGCAGGTGGACTC
>CAKUFW010000111.1 GCA_934650975.1 uncultured Collinsella sp.
TTGAAGTATTCATGCGGACTATCTTACCCGAGCGGTACAAAAAATGGAGCCTGTTCCATAAAACAGGCTCCATTTATGCGCGTAATCTGTGTGGTGTGAAATTTACAACTTAGGCGTTGATGCTGTTCACGAGCTTGGCAAGACCGGACTTGCGGTTGGAAGCCTGGTTCTTGTGGATGACATGCTTGGCGGCAGCCATGTCGAGACGCTTGGTGACGGTCTTGAGGGCAGCCTGGGCCTTCTCGGCGTCGCCCTCGGCGACGGCGGACTGGACGTGCTTGGTCAGCGTCTTGAGCTCGGACTTGACAGCCTTGTTACGCATGCGAGCTGCCTCATTGGTGCGGATACGCTTCTTCTGAGACTTGATGTTTGCCACTTCTGGAGTTCCTTTCGAGTTCCTTGCAAAAAATGTATGACACCTCTGAGACACGGTGAGGTCATGCAAGCGCCTACTATAGCACGCTCCCCCTCAAAGTGATAGAACGAATTTGTCAAAAAGGCAGGTATCATCACGATTTTCTCAAGATGTTCGTAATCCAGAGCAAAAGCGCGGTCTCCGAATCGGCCGAACCTTTGAGTGCAAGCTCAACATCAACGGCACCCTCCAGGGCGGCAACGAGCTCGGTCATCGAAAAACGACGTGCCCAGGTAAGGTGATTCTTGACCTGCCAGGCCTGAAGCTTGAGCGTCGCGGCGAGCTCACGCCCCTGCCCGCGAGAGTCGAGCGCCTTGGCGACGATAAGCTCGCGGATACGACCGCACAACAACGTGTAGGTCCACACGTAGCTCTTGGAGGGAAGCAATTTAAAGAGCTCGAGCGAACGGCGCATGTCGCGGGCCGAGACGGCGTTAAGGAAGTCCCAAGGCTGAACCTCGGCCGTACGCACGATCCAGCGCTCCACATCGGCAAGCTCAATCTGGGGCGCCTCGACCATCTGGGCGAGCTTTGCCAGGTCGTTATCGAGCATGCGGGTGTTTTCGCCCGAGCGCGAGACGAGCTCCTCGGCAGCAGCAGTCGAGATGGACTTACCGTGCTGTGTGGCCATCTGCTGCACGCGGCGCGGCAGCTCCCAGCGCTTGGTGCCCGAACAATCGATGACGGCCTTCTTGTCGATCTTGGCGATCGCCTTATACAGGCGCGTGTTCTTGGCAAGTGAGTCGGCGATGAAAAGGCAGACCGTTGTGGGGCTGGGACTTGCGAGGTACTCAACGAGCGGCTCGGAAACCGCTTTGGCAAGCTTAGAGCAGCCGTCGAGGATTACCAGGCGAAACTCGCTGCCCATGGGAAAGGTGTTGAGCGAGCCGATGATCGACTCGATATCGGGGTCTTTCGTCATGTCGCGCTCATCGAGGTTGAACTCGACCATGCCCGACTTTTCCAAGCGAGCCTTCATACGCGAGACAGCGTGATCGCGCTTGACTCCGTCGGTACCGACGATCAGATATGCCGGCAGCAGACCGGTTTCAGACATCGCGCTCCCCTCTCGCAGGCCCTAGCAATTCTCCCGTGTCATTCTAGCCCAGGGGCCCTCCACGCGCCAACAACGGCATCACGGTCGCTGGCATCGCATCGCGAAACCCTTCGCGGTCGGCGAGACGGTAATGTCGCCGTGTTCAATCGTGCACGCAAAGGCCCCGCCTGCCTTTCGAACCGCATCCTTACATTCGTCGGACGGATGGCCGTAACGATTTCCCTCACCGGCGCTCGCGAGGGAAAGCTCGGGCTTCAGGACATCCAGCAGCTCGACGTCGACCGAAACCTTGGAGCCGTGATGCCCAAGCTTAAGGACATCGATGTCTCCCACTTCCTGCGCAAATTCACGTTCCTGATCGAGCTCGGCGTCACCGGTCAGCAGCATGCGTAAACGCTTGCCCTCTTGTGCGTAGGTGAGCAGCAGGACGAGCGAGTCTTCATTGCCTTCGCCGTCCACGGACTCAAATGGCCACATCACGCGGGCGCGAAAGTCGCCGATGTCGATGGTATCTCCACGGGCCACCTGCAGATACGAGACACCAGGTCGTCCCACGACCTCGGGAGGGGCATCCTCCAGCGCATCAGCCGCCACGGCAATGGTTCCGACCGAAAATTGCTCCAGCACGGCGGGCAGGCCACCCCAATGGTCCTCATCCCAATGCGTCACAAAGACGGCATCGATATGGTGAACGTTATTGCGCACCAGTGCGCTTAACACGCGCTCATCAAGCCCACAGTCGACGAGCGCCACGGTCCCACCCCGGCGGATAAGGATGGCATCGGCCTGGCCCACGTCGAGGACCGTTACCGAAGCCGGCGCACATCGATCCCAATATACATACGGGACGACCGCCAAGAGCACAAGACACGCAAGCCCCACTGTCATAGGACGCGCACGTGGGCGCGGCCACCAGACCAAAAGAGCCAGCAGCGCGCACGGCGCCAAATAGATCCACATGCTATCGGGCGGAACGCTTACCGAGGCGCCTGGCACCGCGGCGAACAGTTGCTCAAAGAAAAGCGCACAGCGTGCGGCAATCATGGGCACGGCAAGCGACCAGTTCTGTAACGGCACCACGAGCGAACAGGGCACCAGCACGAGCGATACGGCAAGCAGCACACTCACCACCGGACCGATAAACGCATTGGCAAGTGGAGCTATGAGCGAAAACGTACCAAAAGCGGGGATGGTGATAGGAAGTGTGGCCAGCTGCGAGCACAGCGTGACGGAAAGTATGCTGGCAATGCCCGTCGGCACGCCCAGTTCAATCAAAGCATAGCTGACATACGGACAAAAGCATAGAATGGCAAAGACGCTGGCGCACGAGAGCTGGAATCCCATATCGAACAGCACCGTTGGGCGGAGCAGCACAAAGATAGACATGGTCACAAAGAGCGCCGATGCGCCGTGTCGGCGACGCCCCGCACCGTTGGCCACAAGCGTCGCAAAGACCATACAGCACGCGCGTACGGCCGAGGGCGAGGCGCCCGTAAGGGCAGCGTAGGCCACGAGCGCGATCGCCAACAGCGCCCGTTGACACCCGCGTGAACAGCGAGTCTTTTGCAGAACGCCCTCGATTACAAAGCCCACGATAGCCAAATGGCTGCCCGAGACGGCGATGAGATGCGCCGTTCCCGTCACCGAAAACCAGTCACCCGCCGGCTGGGCGCGTAGCTCGGCAGAACGGCCGCAGACAACACCGGCTATGAGCGCACGCGCCGGATCGGTCGCTGGTGCGACAGCCGCAAGCAGCTCATTTCGAAACCGAAGCAGCAGCCCCGGAGAGCCTTCATCGACCGATACAATCCGGACGGCTTTAACCTTGCGCACCTCGCCTCGAAGCACGCGCGAGCGTCCATACGAATCGTTTTCAAAGCGCAAAACACGACCGATGACACGCACGCGCGAGCCGGCTTTGAGCTCGCGGTCGCACGACAGGCGAACCCCTGCCAAGCGGCTACCGTCCGTGCGCGCCTCGCAGGTATAGGAATACGCCTCGTCGTTTATGGACGGATCACCCAGCACCACAAATTCAAGGCTACTCGCCGCCCTGCCATCGAGCGCCTTTGAGGCGCTCAGCGCACCCGCCGTCCACCACGCCGTTACAACCGTGCCCGCAACCAGACCGATGGTCGCGGCATACAACCATCGTTTCCACGGGATAAGCCGCGAGCAAAAGCGGGCCAGTACAACGAGCAGCGTGGCGGCAAGGAGAATGACCAAGAGTGGTCCAACTGTCGATGCCTGCTCCCCCAGCAGCGCATCGGCGGCAACGTTAAGCACCAAGACACAGCTAACGCACATACCGGCACACAAGGCCATCGTCCATGGCATCAGGGGTCGCGGAGGCAACACATGCTCACGCTCGGTCGCACTCATACGCAGATACAATCTTTGATTTTGGCAAGCTTCTTCTCACCGATGCCGGATACACGCATCAGGTCATCGACCGAGGCAAAGGGTCCATTCTTTGTACGCTCGTCGATTATCGACTGCGCCATAGAAGGCCCAATGCCCGAGAGCGTCTGCAGCTCCGCCACGCTCGCCTTATTGATGTTGACGAGCCCCGACGAAGACCCCGCACCAGGAGTCGTAGCAGCACCGCTTTCGGCCCCGTCGACCGCCGCAGCCGCTTGTTGTTCCCCCACTGTCGGAACATAGATCTTTTGGCCATCTGTAATCTTGGACGCACGATTAAGCCCTGTCACATCCGCCTCGGCCGTTAGTCCTCCCGCGGCATCGATCGCCTGGGACACCCGCGCTCCCTCTTTGAGCCGGTACACACCGGGTGATACAACGGCACCATCGACATCGACGTACACCTCGGCAGCAGAAGAACTCTTTTTCGACAACCCGACGGCATCATCAGAAGGTACATCCTCAGCCTCCCGCTCAAGCGAAATGCCCGACCCATCATTGCGCTCAAACGACACGTCGCCGGACTCGCTGGCAAAGCTCGCCATTGCCAAGCCGCTCGCCATCGCAATGACAACGAGCATCGCCACGACCACCGCCTTGTGCCCGAGCAACTTGCCTGCCAAGCGGTCCATTCGTTTGACCCGTTCGTGTTGTTTGCGCTGCGCCATAGCAAAAACCTCCCAACACCATCGTGTCAGGAAATCGCAGCCAAACGAACCGCTTGGGCAAACTAGTTTTGACGGTCAAACCAAAAGCTGACCAAAACCTTGCGCGAGTGTGTCCATTTATTCAGGCAGACGTCAACGAATGAGCACTTCGCCATCAAACGCCCAGATAGCAAAAGACCGACGATACAAATCCACCGTCGGTCTATACACAACATTACTCGTGATCTTGGTAAATTTCACGCGGAGCAAGCTCCGAATGTTTGCGCTTTAAGGTCTTGGGGGCCTTATACGTGTTGCTGGAAAAGTCGATGTACTCGGTCTGCTTAAGCAGGCGCTCGATCATCTCCTCATGGTCGAACAGCTCCCAGGCCTCGTGCAC
>CAKUFW010000112.1 GCA_934650975.1 uncultured Collinsella sp.
GAGCCGCCGGAGACCTTGCAGTTCTCCTCGGCGATGGCCATCATCTGCTTGCCGAACTCGGCGCGCTCCTCAACGGTACCAACGTGCAGGCCGCCATCGGGGATCTGGTGGCCCTTGGGTCCAAACTGGACAAACTTCATGCCGACCTTGGAGGCGATGAACATGAGGGAGACGCAGACCTGGGTGGCGTCGCCGATGAAGGCCAGGGTGCAGTCCTCGATCTTCTTACCCTCGGGGAGGTTCTCGAGCATGGTCATGAGGTCGCCCATCTCCTGCGTGGGATGGTTGAACTCGGACATGCCGTTGATGACGGGCACAGCGGAGCCCTCGGCGAGGCCGACGACGTCCTTGTGACGGTCAACGCGGGCCATCATGATGTCGAGCAGGTCGCCCATGACGCGAGCGGTGTCACCCAGGGACTCGTGGCCACCGAGCTGGATGGTACCAGGGCCGTAGAACTGAGCGTGGCCGCCGAGGTCGCACATGGCGGTCTCGAAGGAAAGGCGGGTGCGGGTGGAAACCTGCTGGAAGATCATGCCAAGGCTCTTGTTGCGGAGCAGGTGCGGATAATAACCGTCAACCTTAATGGCCTTCTTCATTGCCAGGCCAAGATCCTCGATAGCCAGGATCTGCTCTTTGGTGAAGTCGTTGGTGTCGATGAAATCCTTAGGCAGTGCCATGTCGATTTCCTTTCCGCCGGCCTTGCCGACTATTACTGAGAGGCGCTCGTACATCACGCCTCGTGTTGACAAGACCATCATTCACCCACATGCAATTATTGCCCAGTTTATTCGAGATTAAAGACCGTTCACGGAGTTACATCCCCTCTAAACCACTATAAACCCGCAGGTAGCGGACTTGCAGGGGGTTTACTATCTAGAACCGCGAACGGTATAAGGCTATCCTATATCTTGGCGCCTAATCCACGGTGAAACGACCGGGCGGGACGTGTATACCCCCGGGGATATATAGGGCTCAATCAGAGATCATATGAGACAGGACGGTGACAGATGAACACGCTCATGTTCTTCTATACCTTGGCAATACTGGTTATCTGTATTGTGACGGCGGTGCTTTCGCTTGCCACCTATGCCTCGTCCCGTCGACGCTTCTTTATCTATGGCAGCGGCGTTTTTATTTGCTATGCCATCGAGATGACCGAGATCTTCTTTTTTGAATACACGTTGCAAAACCAGAGTTTTCCGGCCAGCGACTATTACTCAATTACCATGCCTGTGCTGCGGACCCTTGTGGCGACCGCTTCACAGGCTTTTATTTGGCTGATTGCCATGGACCTGCTCGACAAGCATTCTAAGAAGCTGTTCGTCATTCCCATCGCAACGTTCTTGGTAAGCGAGCTGTTGATTATCGTTGCCGTCCCCTACGGCCCCATGCACCAGTGGCTTTACTACACCATGCGTCAGGTGTTCCTCATCTTTGTGGGACTGTATATCTTTTGGACGGCTCACAAGAGTACGAAGGTTGAGCTGAAGGCACGTGTTAACAACCAAAAGAAACACCTGATTATCGGCGCCATTCTGGTTGGCTGCATCGTTGCCGAGGACTTCTACAACATCCTGGTGGTCCCCATGAGCTTGGCACCCTCTTGGCTGCAGCTGTACCTGTCCGAGCGCAACTTTAGCGAGAACGTCTTTGCGTGCTACTTTGCCATTCTGCTGATCATCTACGCCTATCACGTGCTTTCGATCCGCATGCAAGAGGCGCCCGAGGAAAAGAACGTCAGCGATCTTGATCGACACATCGAAGAGCAGATGCCCTTCTATCGCAACGCCTACAAGCTCTCCAACCGCGAAACCGAGGTCATGCGCCTGGTCGTACTGGGCAAGTCGAACCAAGAGATCGCTGACGAGCTATTCCTTGCCGTGGGCACCGTCAAAACCCACATCCACAACATCCTGGTCAAAACTGAGCAGCAAAACCGCACGACCCTCATCCTCCACTTCTGGAAGCGATAACCGGCCAAAAAGGGACAGGTTTATTTTGGTAGGTTTTATCTGGGCAAACGCCAACCGCCGCGAGAGAGCTGTTTTCCCTCGTGGCGGTCTTCTAGCAGAAAAACTAAGTGAGTAGACTTTTTGCAGGAGGTCAAGCACGTCCTAAAACGCCACAGCCCTGACCTGCGGTTTTATCGATCATTTGTCGTGATGTGCTCGGCAAGTTCAAAAAAGTCTACTCACTTGCATCCGAGACGCACCAGATAGGCAAAATACCGCCGCGAAAGGGCCCCTGGTCCCTTCGCGGCGGTCATACGCCTCTGATTTTGCGACGGTTTTACCGGCTTGTTACTCGCTGTAGCGGGTGGCGATGGCGGCTCGTACCATGCCGGTGCTCATGAGGTAGGTCACTAGGAAGTAGCCGCCGTAGGCTGCCAGGAAGATTGCACAGGTGAGGCCCACCGTGCCGCCGATGCTCATGTAGCCAAACGTACTCACCAGCTCGATAATTACCTTGAGCGCCACAAAGGAGTGCGCCAGGCCCACTGCCAGCGGGAACAGGAAGAACACCGCCTGCTGTGCCATCACCGAATGGCGAATCTGGCGATCGTCACAGCCGATTTGTGCCAGCACGCGATAGCTGCGACTGCCGTCGGCCACGTTGGAGAGCTGCTGGATCGACAGGATTGCCGCGCACGCCACCACCAGCACAAAGCCGATGTAGATGGCCAGATAGCTGATCATGCCGTTCATCTGCGCCGCCTGCGTGTACATCTCGGAACGCGTGATGAAGACTCCCCATCCCCCCGGCTCCTTGCCGTCAACGAGCAGAATGTCGAGCATGGTGTATTTAATGCTCTCGTCTGCCTTGGTCACATCCATCCCCTGCTTGTAGTTAACGAGCAGATTACTGGAATACGGCTGCAGATTAAGCTGGGACAGCAGCTCATCGGCTACGACCACGGTACCGGGATTGCTGCCCATCGCCGAGTTGGCGATGGCCGCCGTGTCCTCGTCCGACTTATCGGTTGCGGGCTTGAGCTCATGCCCGCCCAAGGTGAGGGTATGGCCGCCGGCCATATATTTGGTGTACAGGTCGCCTAGCTCACCGCCCATATCACACGTAAGCAAGTACTGGTCCCGGCCAATGCTCACCGGCTCCTCGCCCATCATCTGGCGCAGTCTGTTGTACTGGCTCGCCGGCGTCACAAACAGACCCATCGCATCGGCGTTGCTTCCCTCAAGCGCCTTGGGAAGCTTTTCGCCCATGGCCTTGCACATCTCGCCCGCCACCACCGAGGGGCCCGAGCCGCCAAGCGGGTAACTCAGATACGAATCGATCTGCACATGCTCACCGGCAACATCGGCGATATCGACCTTCTTGCCGGTCTCGTCGTTGTTGTCCGCCGACTTGCGCTCGCCATGCCATGCAGCGTACAAATCGACCGTTGCATCGGCCAGCACCATGCGATCGGCCTCAGACGGATTGACATACCCCTTGTAGTAGTCGAGCGTTTCGGGCGTGTAATAGACATACGTCTGAGATACGTCAACAGGGTTATAGCGCTCCAGGTTTTCGTTCATCACGTTGGCAATCGACATACCACAGGTCACCGAGGTAATGGCCAAAAACAGGATCATCGCGATGACACCCATCGAAAAGCACACCGTGTTGACCTTGGCCGACAGCTGGCGAACGGTAAACATGTTGAGGCCGCGCCAGTATACGCTGCGCAGGCTCTGCAGCAGCTTGATGAGCATGCCCGAAAGTCCCCAGAACAGCGCAAAGGTGCCCACGGTAACCATAGCGGTCGTAATGCCAAACTGGCTCATGGCCTCTTGCAGCTTGCTGTCCGTCGCCGTCAGCGGGAACCCATCACGCAGCAGGCGATAATAGGCCACGCCCACAAGCGCCACGCCCACGACAAAGATGGCGATCGCGATCCAGGGGTTGCGCGTCTTGATGTTCTCGTTGCGACGCTCGGCGCCCATAAGCTCAATGAGCTTGGTGCGGCGCACAGCACGCAGGTTCAGCAGTAACGTGAGCACAAACATTACGAGCATGCAGGCAAGGGTCAGGTTGAACGCATGCACCGAGAAAAAGAAGTGGAAATTGGCGATCTGTGTCTTAAAGAGCGAGGCCGTAAAGAACGTCATGAGCTGGGAGAGTCCCACACCCAGCACAATGCCGGCGGCAAAGGCCACGACCGATACTATCACGGTCTCGAGCGCCATAATCGTGGCGACGCGCCCACGCCCCATGCCGAGCACCTGGTACAGGCCAAACTCCTTCTTGCGGCGCTTCATGATGAAGTTATTGGCATACACCATCAAAAAGGCCATGACGCCGGCCAAAAAGTACGTAAGGTAGCCGAGCATGCTGCCCATAACCTGTGCCAAGCCCTCTTCATCGATTCCGGCGATGTCGACCTGCATCGAGACGGTGTTAAAGGCATAGAAAACGGTGACGCCCAGGGTAAGCGTCAGCAGGTAGACGAGGTAGTCGCGACCGGCGCGGCGGACGTTGCCCCAAGCGAGTTTACAGAGCATCGGAGCCCTCACCGCCCATCATGGCAACGACCTCCATAATGCGGTCGAAGAACTCTCGGCGGTCGGTGTCGCCACGGCGCAGCTCGGTGAAGATCTTGCCGTCGCGAATAAACAGCACACGACTCGTGTAGCTGGCGGCAAAACTGTCGTGCGTAACCATGAGCACGGTGGCGCGCAGGCGGCGGTTGAGGGCCTCTAGGCTCTCGAGCAGCAGGCGGGCGCTTTTGGAGTCGAGGGCGCCGGTGGGCTCGTCGGCCATGATCATGGTGGGGTC
>CAKUFW010000113.1 GCA_934650975.1 uncultured Collinsella sp.
GCGCTCTCACGCTCTGCGGCAGCACCCTCGAGCTTGGCACGCAGCTCGGCAAGCTCGGCGTCGCGCTTGGCAACTTCCTGCGCCAGCTCCTGAGCCGCGGCGTTTTTCTGTTCAACGAGCTGAGCGTCGCGCTGAGACTCCGCCTCCTGCAAGGCGGCAGTCGAGCGCGAGCGCTCAAGCTCCAAAGCCTGCTCGCCCTCGCGCCGGACGGCCTTCACGCGTTCATCCAGGTCGCGCGAGAACTCGGCATCGCGCACCTGTTTGACGATGTCCGCATAGCCGGACGCATCGACCTTAAAGACTTCGCCGCAATGCGGGCACTTGATCTCGTTCATAGCAGCTCCTCGATGGACGCAAATTTCAACCGCCTACACTCTACCGCGCCATGCGGACAAAAAAGGCGCCGTCGCCAGAATGGCAACGGCGCCAGAACCACCACAAAGGTGCCTGTCCCCATTGTGGTGGTTTTGATCTTTACAGGTCGCGGTAGTCGATCAGACGCAGGTCGTCCTGAGCCTCGAGCCACGCCCGCAGCTCGGGGTCGATCAGCGCATCGACCTCCTTGGTACGATCGGTCGTAAGCGAGCTGCTCTCAAGAATAAAGCGATCGAGATAACCCGGATGGCACACGAAGACGACCGTCTCGCCATCGTCCATCTCGCGAACCGTCTGCATAATCGAGTCCTTGGGCTCGTAGCCCGGCTCCATCGAATGCATCACCATGCGCAGATCGGTGTCTCCGCAGTGCACCACGGCCGTGGGGTCAAAGCTCGCCTTTTGCTCCTTAAGGTCCAGCTCCTGCGCCACCGCCGAGATCGCTCGATTGAGGTTTTTGCTCATAACGGCGTGGGCCTCAAAGTAATCGGGCTCGCGACCCACGATCTCGACAAAGCGGTCATGCTGCGCGCGAATCTCAATGCAGGCCTCGTCAAAATCGATGAGCTCCTCGCCGCGCTTAAAATGATCACGGAACGCGCGGCTGCTATGGAACTGACCGTTCTCGTCAAGCAGGCTCGGAATAAGCGCGGGATCGGCGCACGGTTTGCCCAGACACACGTTGGTATGCTGACCAATGGCGATATCGGCGTCGGCAACAAGCGACCAGCCGCGCGCTGCCTCAGGCATATTGGGCATAAGGCCCGCCGAGTGCACGAGACCCTCGTTGACGCTACGGGCAATCCCCAAGTCAACGGCGTACGAATAACCGATATCGTCGGCACGAATGAGCAGTTGCTTCATAACGACTCCAATCTAAGGAAAAACACCACAAAGGTGCCTGTCCCCTTTATGGTGGCTTGAGGGCTACAGTCCAAAGAAGCTCAAGATCTGGTCTCGGCTAACAGGTTTGTAGTCATTGGCATCAAGGCCGACATCGTATCGGAAAATGGGACGCTCGCGGTCTCGGTTGCGCGTGTTGGTGCGGTCTCCTCTACTGTGAATGTGACCGTGCAGCATGATGGCGCCGCGCGCTTTACCGTTCCAGCTGAGCATGGGGTAATGGCTCAGAACCAAACGATGTCCCTTGGCATAACCGGGAGCAATCTCCAGGTAATCGCGCACGTCATCCCAAATGTGCGGTGCGTCCGGATCTTCCCAATCGCCGTCATGGTTGCCACGGATGAGCGTCACATTTTGGCAGGCAATACGATCGCGCAGGCGCACGGCCTCCGCCATGGGCAGCCGATACGTAAAGTCACCCAGAATATAGAGGCGGTCGTCCGCAGCAACGCACTCGTTGATGGCGTCAATAACCTTGCGGTTCATCTCCTCGACCGAGGCGAACGGTCGATCCATATCGTGCAGGATATTCGTATCGCCCAAGTGCAGGTCGGCGGTAAACCACATCATCGTCTGTGCCCTCATTTCGCAACGCGTCTAACACGTGCCTAGTATACAGACGCTTTGGCGCGGCGGTTACCCAAAGAGCCCGCCAAACAGGCCGCGCCGACGTTTGTCGTTCTTTTTCGATGCGTCGCCTTGCGCGTTCTTATCCTTCCGCTTTTTACGATCCTGCTCCAGTTCATCGTCATCGAGCAACAGATCCCACTCAAATGGATCGTCCGTCAGATCGAACAGGTCGTCGTCATCAAACATGACAGTCTCCCCTAACGGCTAGCGGGCATCCGCCACATAAAGGCCAACGCGCACCTGATGCCAGGGACTGCGCTCGGGCGCAACCTGCTGCACGCGGGCCTCAAATACGTCTTCGTGCCCGTAATACATCATCACGGACAGCGGGCCGACCTCGTTTCCCGGAACATAGCCGAGCTTGGTCTTGCCAAAGAAGATTGCAACCGCCTCAGGATCATGGGGATTATCGCGCTCGGCACACAGCGTCAGCCTATCGCCCGCTTTTAGATCGCCCAGGACTAATGCGCCATCGGCATACTGAAATCCCGCGATATGAAATGACAGAAGAACGCGTGAAGGCTCGTACATAACAGCTCCTCTAACGGCCGGAATAACCGGCGCTTAACCTTATAGAGAAGTCTACGAACTCGTGCGGACACAAATTTACTTGTCTCGGGTCTCGTGTCTTTTCGACCGTTTGTCGCAACGCTTGCGGATAAGATAGGGGCACGGATGGCACCCGTGGCAGCGGGTCTTGCCAACTCCGATACACGTTTACATCGTGAGAAGTGGCCGTCTTCGCTTACGCGGGGGCGGCCACTCTGTTTGTCCCCTATCTGCTGTCTTTTTCTAATGCACAAACATGCGCACGAACTTGTGCTTCCAGCTTGCGTAAGGGGCATAGCGGAATGGCACGTCCAGCCACGTTGCCTTGTTCACGATGCTCTTCTTGTGACTAAACGTATCGAAGCTCTCGCGGCCATGGTACTGCCCCATGCCACTCGCGCCCATGCCGCCAAAGCCCATATGGCTCGTAGCCAAGTGCATAATCGTGTCGTTGACGCAACCGCCGCCAAAGGGCACGTAGCGCACAAAGCGCTGCTGAACCGCGCGATCCTGACTAAAGATATACAGGGCCAGCGGCGTCGGACGATCCGTAATAAACGTCTCGGCCTCGTCTAGGCTCTCAAACGTCAGCACCGGCAAGATGGGACCGAAGATTTCCTCCTGCATCACGGCGTCATCGGGGACCACGCCATCCAAAATCGTCGGCTCGATCTTGAGCGAAGTCTCGCGCGCGGTACCTCCAAGCACGACCTTATCGGGATCGATCAGCCCGCGTACGCGTGCGAAATGTTTGGCGTTAACGATATGCCCGTAATCCTCGTTATCGAGCGGATGCTCGCCAAACATGCGACGAACCTCCTCCTTGATGAGGCCCAACAGCTCATCGTGCACGCGTGCATCGACCAGCAGATAGTCGGGCGCCACGCAGGTCTGCCCCACGTTGAGCCATTTACCAAAGGCGATACGCCGTGCCGCAACCTTCAAGTTTGCCGTCGCATCCACGATGCAGGGACTCTTTCCGCCCAGCTCAAGCGTTACGGGCGTAAGGTTTTTACTTGCGCGCTCCATGACGAGCTTGCCGACCGGAACGCTACCGGTAAAGAAGATCTTGTCCCAGCACTCGTCGAGCAGCGCTTCGTTTTCGGCGCGCCCGCCTTCGATGACCGTCACCAGGCGCGGATCAAATGCTTCCTCGCAAATCTGTCTGAGCACCGCGCTCGAAGCCGGCGCATAGGCGCTCGGCTTGATGACCACGGTGTTGCCCGCGGCAAGGGCGCCGGCGAGCGGCTCGAGCGTCAACAAAAACGGATAGTTCCACGGAGCCATGATGAGCGTGACGCCATAGGGCACGGCCTGCGTTTTGCACACACTCACGGCATTGGCGAGGTCACACGGACGCAGGTGCGGACGACTCCATCGAGCCACATGCGCAATCTGATGGCGAATCTCGGAAAGCGACGTGCCGATCTCGCACATATACGCCTCGTCATGCGACTTGCCCAAATCGGTCTTGAGCGCATGGGCGATATCGTCCTCGTGCGCCCGGACCGCATCGCGCAGGCGCACGAGTGCACGGCGGCGAGCGTCGACACCAAACGTGGCATGCGTTTTAAAATAGGCACGCTGACCGCTAACGATGCGCGCGATTTCCTCGGTGTTCATGGACCCTCCTAGTTCTCGTCCTCAAACATACCACCCGCGACGACCTCGTACATATGCTCGAGCTCCAAACGGTCCATCAAAAGCGGAACGGGGTACAGCGGGTTGGCCTCGGCATCGGCATGGGCCGCCATTTGCGGAATATCGGAGCGGCGAATGCCCGAGACGTATTTAGGAATTCCCAAGGCATCGTTCATGCGATCGACCCAATCGATAAAGGCCTCGGCAGCCAAGCCGTCCTGCGCGTTAGCCGGCGCAATGCCCGCCATGCGAGCAAGATCGGCAAGCTTGAGAGCGGCAGCTTCGCCATAAGCGCGAAGCATGTGCGGCAGGATGATGGCGTTGGCCAAACCGTGCGGAATGCCGTATCGGCCGCCCAGACTGTGCGCGATGGCATGAACGTATCCGACATAGGAGCGCGTAAATGCGACGCCCGCCTTATACGCCGCCGAAAGCATATTGCGGCGCGCACGCATGTT
>CAKUFW010000114.1 GCA_934650975.1 uncultured Collinsella sp.
ACCTATGACGTTCTGATTCGTAGTCAGACCCTCTATCCAGCTGAGGTAACGCCGCAACGCACGGATTATTATGCACGCGAGCCCCCGATGGGTCAAGCGACAATTTGAAAAAATTTTTCGAAGTGATGATTGAGCTGCTCGCGCCTCGACCGAGGTTCGAATCCATGGGATGTCGCCTCAAAAGAAAAGCCCCCGTTGCCGGAGGCTTCAAGTTCAATTGGTGCGGCGTATAGGATTCCGCGCATCCGCTTGCGCGGATCCGCACCGGCTTCGCCCGCCTGCCGGCGGACTCGCCCGCTCGCTACGGACGCTCCGCGTCCGCTTTACGCTCGCGCCTCGACCGAGGTTCGAATCCATGCGGTGCCGCCATAAAAGAAAAGCCCCCGTTGCCGGAGGCTTCAAGTTCAATTGGTGCGGCGTATAGGATTCGAACCTATGACGTTCTGATTCGTAGTCAGACCCTCTATCCAGCTGAGGTAACGCCGCAGCGCAAGACATATAAAACCACTTTAGTTCATTAGAGTCAAGCACAATCTCAAATTTTTTTCTCGTGACCGTAATTTGTCATGCTGCACCGCGGGCATCAATACTTCTCATGCGATCGATTGGCTTTTCAATCACATCGAATCTGACGCCAAGCTCCCCCAGGAGCGACCGCACCCGTTGGGCACAGTCGTAGTCGGCAAACGAGATACTCAGCATGCGCGCCACCTGGTTAGAAGTTCCCACCTCATAAAACCGCTCAAGCGCCACAAGCCCCTCATGCGCCACAAGCGTCTCGACCACATGCGGCGACTCCTCATAGCACCATTGCGTCAATGGTCCCTCACTCGTCTGCCGAACCACCAAGCAACCCATACCCGACGGCTCGCACGTTACCAGCAGGTGCTCACCGCCCTCATCGCTCTGGAACAAAACAACCCGCTCGTCGAACAGCTCCATCACATCCCCTTTCTCTTGCTCTTAGTTAGCAAAAGCATAGCAGGTAAATGCATGTATACAGAACGTTTGTTCGTGTGTTTTCTATCGAGCCGTCCGCACGGCATGGTATAGCCGTACACAAAAAGGGCGCCCCTAAAAGGAGCGCCCTCGCAAATCGCCTATGCAGCTAGTTTACGCAACCGGCTCGATCTTCTCGAGGCCGCCCATGTAGGGACGCAGAACCTCGGGAATCGTGATGGTGCCGTCGGCGTTCTGGTAGTTCTCCAGAATGGCAGCCATGGTACGACCAGCCGGCAAGCCGGAACCGTTAAGGGTGTGCAGATAGCGCGAACCCTTGAAGTTCTCGGGGTCGCGATACTTGATGTTGGCGCGACGGGCCTGGAAGTCGCCGCAGTTGGAGCAGGAGCTGATCTCCTTGTAGGCGTTGTAGCTCGGCAGCCAAACCTCGACGTCATAGGTCTGACGGGCAGAGAAGCCCAGGTCGCCGGTGCACAGGCTAATGACGCGATACGGAAGGCCCAGCTGCTGCAGCAGGTACTCGGCCTCGGCGGCCATGCTCTCGAGCTCCTCGTCGGACTCCTCCGGCTTGGCGAACTTGACCATCTCGACCTTGTCGAACTCGTGCTGGCGAATGATGCCGCGGGTGTCGCGACCAGCAGAGCCGGCCTCCTCGCGGAAGCAGGGGGTGAAGGCGGTGTAGCGGCGCGGCAGAGTGTCGGCGTCCAGAACCTCGCCGGCGTGCAGGTTGGTGAGCACGACCTCGGCGGTGGGGATCAGGAAGTTGTCGCCCGAGACGTGATAGGCATCGTCCTCGAACTTGGGGAGCTGACCCGTGCCGAACATGGTTTGACGCTTGACGACGATGGGCGGCCACCACTCCTTGAAGCCACGGCTCGTGTGCGTGTCCAGGAAGAAGTTGATAAGGGCGCGCTCCAGGCGGGCGCCGGCGCCACCGAGAACGGTGAAGCGGCTGCCGGAGAGCTTGTTGCCGCGCTCGAAGTCGAGGATGTCGAGGTCGGTGCCCAGATCCCAGTGCGGCTTAAAGTCGAAGTCGAACTCGCGCGGGGTGCCCCAGCGGCGACGCTCGATGTTCTCGTCCTCGTCCTTACCGTACGGGGTGGCCTCGCACGGAATGTTGGGCAGGTGAGACATGAAGTCGTACTGCTCCTGCTCAAGAGCGGTACGGCGCTCGGCCAGACCGTCGATCTTCTCGTTGACGGCGCGCACGGCCTCCTTGGCGGCCTCGGCCTCGTCCTTCTTGCCCTCCTTCATCAGGGCGCCAATCTTCTTGGACTCGGCGTTACGCGTGGCCTGGAGCTCCTCGACCTCGGTGATGACGGCACGACGCTCGTCATCGAGCTCAAAGAACTTCTCGCGATCCCAAGACGTCTGGCGGTTAGCCATGGCGGTATCGATGGCATCGGGATTCTCGCGAACAAACTTGATATCAAGCATTAGATCCTCCGGCGATATACATTCCACTTAGGTTGCAACCTTGTACATGTATGGGCAAGTATATACTTATGAGCGTTTACGACCCAACTCAACTACGCAAGAAGGCACCCAATGGACGCAGTTTTTTCCTTTTTGTTTGGCACCCGCACCGGTTTTGCCATCCTTTTCGCCGGCGGCATCCTGCTGTTTGCGATTCTTGCCTTTGTGATGGAGAAGCGCACCCATAAAATGTACGTCGACCGTGGACCCAAATCCGAGGACGAGGAAGACAGCTTCTGGGACTAACCTGCCAAAAAAGGGACAGGTTTATTTTGGTCGGTTTATCTGGGCAAATGCAGGCGCCCCACAACTGGAATTGAACCAGTTGCGGGGCGCTTTTTGCCAGAACGACAAAACCGCAGGAAAAACCTGCCAAAATAAACCTGTCCCTATTTGGTCGGTTTACTGGAGGGTGGCGTCGATGGCCTTGACCAGGGCGCTGCGCATGCCGGCGTCCTCGAGCGCGACGACGCCCTTGATGGTGGCGCCACCAGGCGAGCACACGGCATCCTTCATCGCTGCAGGATGCTGGCCGGTTGCCAGCTGCAGCTTTGCCGTGCCCAGCACCATCTGGCTCACGATGCGATAGGCGTCAGCACGCGGAATACCGTGCTTGACGGCCGCGTCACCCAGTGCCTCAATCGCCATGGCGACAAACGCCGGCGCGCAACCGCCCACGGTACCGCCCACGAACAGCAGGCTCGAATCGAGCTCGACCACCGTACCGAGCTTGCCAAGCAGGCCGAGCACCGTATCGCGCTGCTCGTCGCTAAGCGTGGAAGCCTTCTCACAGGCGATAACGCCCTCGCCCACCGAAACCGGCGTGTTGGGCACCGTAGAGATATGAGCGACACCCGGCAGGACCTGTTCCCACTTGGCACTATCCCAGGTCCAGGCGACCGAAAGGATGATCTTGTCGGCTAGCGTATCCTTGAGTGGAGCGAAGACCCTCTCAATCATGTACGGCTTGACCGCCGCAACCACGATGTCGGACGCGGCAACAACCTCCGCCGCATCATGGCAGGCAGCCATGCCCCGCGCCTCGCAACGCTCGACCAGAGCATCGTAGCGGCCTGCGCAGGCGCACATGTCGCCCGCGGCCACGCCGGCGGCAATCCAGCCATCGGCCATAGCACTCGCCATATTGCCAAAACCGACAAATCCGATCTTCATATCACACAGTCCTCTCAGATGCGTTCCTCAAAACGAAAGTCATTGTCCCACGCTATTGTTTCGTATTGCCGACCTACTTGTGATACGGCTCGCCACGGCTAATCTTGCAGGCGCGGTAGATCTGCTCCAGAAGCACCACGCGCGCCAGGTTGTGTGGCAAGGTAATGCGTCCAAAGCTGAGCATTTCGTCGGCGCGGGCGCGAACGGCATCGCTCACGCCGTCCGAGCCACCGATCACAAAGGCAATGTCGCTGTTGCCTCGCAGCATAAGGTCATCGAGCCGTGCCGAGAACTCCTCGCTCGAGCGCTCTTTGCCTTCAATGGCAAGCAGAATCACATGTGCCCGCGGTGGCAGGGCAGCAAGAATCGCCACACCTTCTTTGTCGCGCGCGGCATCCACGCCGCCCGCCTTAGCCGGATCGATATCGGCAACCTCGCGCATATCCACCTTGGCATAGGCGCCTAGGCGCTTGGTGTATTCGGCGCACGCGTCCTTCCAAAAGCGCTCCTTGAGCTTGCCGACGCAAACAACGGTGTACTTCACGCGTGCCTACTCCTTCGAATCGCCCTGGACCTTGCCTGCGGCCAACATCTGCTCGAACATCGAGGCTGACTGCGAAAAGTCGCTCGGCAGAACGACCGTCGAGCTTTTACCCGTACGAGCAAACTCCGTCATCATCTCGGTCCACTGCGTAAACATGAACAGCTGGTTGGCCTCGTCGTTGCCAACGCCCGTCTCTTGGATAATCTCGAGCGAGTCCTTGATGCCCAGCGCGATTGCCTTGCGCTGGTTGGCGATGCCCTCGCCTGCCTTTTCCATAGCCTCGGCCTCGGCGGTCGCCTCGGTGACGCGCTTGATGCGGTCGGCCTCGGCAAGCTCCTGTGC
>CAKUFW010000115.1 GCA_934650975.1 uncultured Collinsella sp.
GTTACGCGCATCTCGAGCCGCATGCTGGTGGACGAACTCAAGCAGATCGACAATGACGTGCACGAGGCCGAGGAGGCCCCCCAGATCAAGATGACCCTGGGCAGCCGCCTGAGCCCCGATGCCCTGGCAAAGCTCAAGGCCCTTCGTGGGAGGTAGGGGAGCTGGCGGCGCGGCGCTGTCTCGCTAACTCCATTCAGCGATGTCGATCATTCTGCGGAGGCGCCATGTAAGCGCCTCTTTTAGATATGGCAGCCTTGCCGTGAGCGCGTCGTTTCTGGACAGAGTCTCGATTGCCTCGTCAACGAAGCCTTCGAGTTTGTTGCCGTCAAACCAGCCCATGTCTTCGACGAGCAACATTTGTTTGGCGGGGCTTGAATGAAACTGCGCGCTGGTAAAACTGTGTTCTCCTGCCCGAAGCTCCTCAAGAGATATGTTGCACCAGAGTGATGAGCCCGAATCGAAGATGGGAGCCGGTCTGCAGGCTAGTGTGTTGACGTTTCGTACGAGGCCAAAGTTTCGCCAATGTCGGTCGTAGTTGGCGAGGATGTCATCACATACGATCATGCGGTCGAGAGCGTCCTTGACGTCTGTCGCTCCGAGTTCCTCGCAGTTTGTCACATACCGTTCGTAGTCGGTCAGTCGTCCATCTGCATTTGCATGCTGGTTTACATAGAATGCGGGGACATACTCTTCTTCATCAGTTAAGAATACATCGCATGTGCTCAGGGCCGACGTGCCCGTGCCTTCGAGCGAATAGGGTACAAAATCGCAGGCGTTTAGGATGCGGCGGTAAAGCGCGGTTGCCACCAGTTCGTTATATGGTTCTTGGTTTAAATGCGCCCCTGCCTTGTGGAGAACTCGATGTTTGCCTTCGCATGTCCAATACTTCTGAAGGTTGCCGTCCGAGGTGTTATCGGGCTTTGCGGCGGCTGCTTTGCCCTCTGGGGCAAAGGGCGCAATGGTCAACGAGACGTCGTCAAAAGCATTATTGAAGAAGTTAATATCCTCCCACGCGAGACCGGAATCTTGGGGCCTAATCCAATACTGATCGGATAGGGAGAGGCCGAGATTTCGCTGGACGAGTTCATCGGGAACATCGACTGCGGCCTCTGCTAGCAGGGAAGTCAACCCGATGCGGGCAAGTGGGATGCCTCGTCCTCGCCACCAAATGCGGAATGAATCAAGCGATTTGGGGCTATTGGGGCTAAAGACGCCGATGGGCGCGTGGGTGTGATCGATGTCGGCGCCGATGTAGGTAAAGTCTTTACGCGATGTGCTGTAGACAAGTTGGGCAACTTCGTGCGTGCGGTTCATGAGGGTAAACGCAATTTCGCTTTTACCGTGTCCACGTCGGGGACGCCCCCCTGTTTTGGCCACGGAGCGAAGTCGTGCGTTGACGCTGTCTTTGTCGATGAGCCATACACCAGAAGCCTTACGGGCGGTTAGTGCACCATTTTTTATGAGCTCCTGCACCCTGCGCGGGGTGATGCCGAGTAGCTCTGCAGCTTCTTTGGTAGTAAACATCACGAAACCCTTCGCCAGAACGAATAGTTTTATCTAGTTCATTGTAATTAAAACTATTCGTTCTGGCGAAGGGTTTGATTGGTCCATTGCAGCGACAGAACTGTTCGTTAGATATGCAAACTTTTATTTGTGAACACAGGGGATCGATGCGGGAAATTGCGTTAAAAGAAAGGGGCAAGCCGAAGCTCGCCCCGAAGAATAGCGTCTAAGCGTTTGCGGTGATCTCGATTACGGGATGGTCGCCGTGGTATGAGATGACATATGCCTGAGCGGTTTCATTTTGGTCCGCTGCTTTGACGCGGTCGGTAAACTCTTTGCTGAGGGCGCCGACCGGTTCGCCTGCAAGATTAGTCGCCACGAGCACGTCGCCCACCTCTTTGAACGCAACGCACGACCCAATGGGGGCCTCTACTGCCCCGGTATAGGCTCCGAGCTCCATGGGTGTGTCAATTGCCTTGTGACTTGCAAGGACGGTGCGCTTGTTGGCAATAAGGAGGTTTGTTCCGATCCATGCGATGCCCGAAACGACAGCGGCCGAAATCGCCAAGGCGGATATTCCGATGCAAAACGTGGCGGTCGAGGTCGCGCCGTTGTATTTATCGAGGTAGTCGCTACCGTCGAGGAATTCATACGTTGACGTAACGCGCAGGTACTCCGAGTAGTTGGCCTGTGCATCCGATTGGACTGATACGGCGATGATGACGAACACCACCGAAATGGCAATGAGGGCAAGAGTCGTTACTACGGTCTTCTTCCGAAACTGTCCGAGCGGGGTCGAGTCGATATCGTTCGCGGCCGATCTCCTTTATTGGAACATCTGCTTGTACGGCGTGCTGTAGTCGCTGTGCATGGGGTCATCCTCGTCTCCATACTCACAGTAGCGACTTTGCATCCCTGCGATGTTATCGTCAACGGCCTCGGTGAGGTCGATCGTATAGGATTGTCCGGGTTCCACAACGGTGTACGCAGCGTTTTTGTTATAGGACATGTACGAATCGATAATGTTACCGGCGGCATCGAGCTCGTCGATGTGGAAGCCCAGAAACTGCTGAGGTTCCTTACTGTTGTTCACGACAGTGACGTACATTTCCCAGTAACCGTAGTCATCGTCCGCACCGCGCTCAACGCCGCTGATCGTAAAAATGTCTTTTGGCTCTTCGTTGCCATCAGTTTCTTCGAATTCCTGGGTGTTTTCGTCCTCTGTCTCCTTGGATTCTGACTCGGGTGCGCGCTGCTGGCAGCCTGCCAGGGTCAGAAGCGTTCCGATACCGGTGGCGACGAAGGCTTTTCGAGACATGGGTTGTGTTTGCAGCATGGTCAATCTCCTTTTGCTAATTCCCGACAAGTAGATTGTACTATTGGCGTTTGCGCGGCAGTACTGCTATAGTCACTGTTCAGCGCGCAGGCTATTGGGTAATTTCATATAGATTTGCGCCTATTGATGCAGGTGCCAGTATGAATTGTATGCATTAGGTAAATTTAATGCGCATTATGGGCTCATGTCACATCGCAGCCCTGTTGCGCCCCGTCCGCAATTCCTTTATCCTTAACAGGCTTCGCGCGAAAGTGCCAAGTGTGCCAGTGTGGCGCAACGGTAGCGCAACTGATTTGTAATCAGTGGGTTGCGGGTTCGATTCCTGTCACTGGCTCCATGAGAGTTTCGGGCTCTGTTCCTTGTGGGACAGGGCCCGTTTCTTGTATGCCCAGGAATTGAACCCGCGAGGGCGCGAGCGTTAAGCGAACACGAAGTGTTCGTAGCGAGCGGGCGAGGATACCGGTAGGCATCCGAAGCCGGAGAGCATTCGCGAAGCGAATGTGCGGACTTCCTGTCACTGGCTCCATGAGAGTTTCGGGCTCTGTCTCCGAATGGGACAGGGCCCGTTTCAATATATAGCTGAGATGTCTGGTTGGACACTCGTTTCAATCGGTAACGACAAGACGGTTAATTCGTTTCTGGCTGTTACAGATCAAGATGTAAGAACGAAGGTCCGTCATTTGTCTCAATCTGTAACACCTGGGCCGATATTTGGCATCTAGCTGTTACAGATTGAGATAAAACTTAGGCTGTCGCAGAAATGTCTCGATCTGTAACAGATAGGGGTGGAAAACCTTGCTAGATGTTACAGATTGAGACAAAGTCGGATCGGCCTCGGCCAACCTCATCGAGCGAGGATTTCCACACGCACGAGAGTGGAAAATCTCCCACCAGAAGAATGAGCGTGGATAATCTGCCACTTTGGGCTCGATGGCACGCCAAAAGTGGGAGATTATCCACGCTCGATTTCTAACGGGAGAAAATCCACGCTCGATTCTGCCGGGAAAGCTCGATCTTGACCAATATATAGGTGCAAATGAGTCGATATCGAAGCTCGATTCGAAAGACGTACTCCACTACACCAAAGTGTTACCTCGTGAAATGTCACCACGACATGCAAATCCATTGCCCTTCATATCCAAACTCAGCAAAACCGCAGGTCAAAGGTACATAGATACGCCCGGAACCGTGTATCTAGAGGTTTTCGTTGACAGCCCCCAAGGTCACATCGTATTATCTTCTTCGTTCGCGGGGGCGGCGGTCCAAAAGACCAAAGGACCTGCGGATACTTGAACGATTGGGAGTTTGCCCGAGTGGTTAATGGGGACGGGCTGTAAACCCGTTGGCTCTGCCTACATAGGT
>CAKUFW010000116.1 GCA_934650975.1 uncultured Collinsella sp.
GCGTCCACAGATTGATGGCCCGCCGGGCACGAAAGAACCTTGAGCTCCTTTTCACCCAAGTATTTCGAAGAAAGGGCGCTGTCCCGTGGTTCTTCAAATGAGATGGCTGCATCCGAAATACCAAGCATGAGCGACTCAAAACATGTTGCAGTTGGCTGATGCCACACATCGAGGTGGATCTGAGGGTGCAAGCGCCCAAACGAGTCATACCAGTTTTCAGCAAAAAGGCGCCCCCGTCCATGAAGGCAAGGGGCGTAAAGACGAAAGTGGCCGTCGGGCGAAACGCCATCGTCCCTCGATTGAGCGTACTTTTTGAGATCGTCGACTTGCGCCAGGATCACGCGTGCACGACGCGCAAATTCTCTGCCCGCCGGAGACAAAACAGCCTCCCCCGCCGATCGGTCGAGCAAAACAATCTGATACTCAGATTCCAACTTCTTAATTGCCGACGAAACGGCCTGTGGACTCACATGGACGGCGCGAGCAGCCTTGCGCACGCCGCCATAGCTCACTACCGCTTGAAGGTATTCGAGTTGAGAAAGCTGCATAGATTACTCCAAAGGCAGCCAAGGCAACGGGCTGCGCGTCCTCAGATGAGGTTCTCGCCCAGGTTCTTGCCGCCGAGGACGTGCATGTGGAAGTGCATGACGGTCTGGCCGGCGTTGACGCCCTTGTTGGAGATGACGCGGAAACCGTCCTCCAGGCCCTTGGCCTTGGCGACCTCCTGGATGGCGTGAGCCATGGCGCCCATGGTCTCGGCAGGCACGTTGTCGGCGATGTCGCTGTAGTGCTTCTTGGGGATCACGAGCGTATGGACCGGCGCCTGGGGGTTAAGGTCGTCGAACGCGATGACCTGGTCGTCCTCATAGACAACGGTCGAGGGGATCTCGTGGTTGGCGATTTTGCAGAAGATGCAATCACACATAGCTGGTTCCTTTCTAACAGACCAGAATAATTATATTTGGTCGGATTGGTTAGAACGAGAGGTTGTCGGCGGTGTTGGCGGCTTCGCCGTCAGCGAGCACATCGTTGCCGTCGACATCCTTAAGAAGCACCGAGACCTTCTGCTCGGCATCGGCCAGGCGGGTGCGCAGGCTCTTGAGGAGCTCGACGCCGCGGGTGTAGCTCTCGAGCGACTCCTCGAGCTCCATGTCGCCCGACTCCAAACTGCGGATGATGAGCTCCAGCTCCTGCGAGGCCTGCTTGTACGTAAGCTGCTCGACCGGGGTCTTCTCTGCCATATCTGTTTCCTTTCCTAAGGGTCTATCACTGTGAAACGCGGCCTACTCGACCGTATCGACGGTTGCCGCCACGTTGCCGTCTGCCATACGTACGCGGATAGCGTCGCCGGGCTTAAAGGTCTTGGCGCTCGTAGCCACGCCGTCATCGTTGTACGCGATGGAGTAACCGCGGGCAAGTACCTTAAGCGGCGACAGGGCGTCGAGCGAAGCCGCCGCACGGCCCAGGTCGGACGTGGGCTTGCTCAACATCGTGCGCCCCTGATGTTCCAGTCGAGAACTCGCGAGCGTGAGCGCATGGCGCTTGCCGTCGAGCCCCGAGGTGCTTGCGACCAGGCGCTCGGGCAGACGCCCATAGTTAGAACGGAACGCCCCGACCGAACGCGCAATGGCGCCCGACAGGCGATCGGCCGTCAGGGCAAGCTCCGACTCGCGACGCTCGACCATAAACGTTGGATCGTTGAGGCACGGGCGGCATGCAGCTGCATCGAGCGCATCGCCCAAGCGCGCCGTATAGGTATCCCAGGCACGCCGACCACGCTGATCGAGCATCTCCAGATCGACCTGATCCGACCCGATCATCGAAGCCATCGCAGCACCTAGGCGCTGATGGCGCGTCTCGAGCACATCCGCCAGCTCTGTCATAGCCGGTGCCACGGATTCTGCCGCTGCCGTGGGCGTGGAGGCACGACGGTCGCTCACCATGTCGCAGATTGAGGTATCGGGCTCATGGCCAATACCTGTCACCACGGGCACGGGACAGGCCGCCACCGCGCGGGCAAGCTCCTCATCGTTGAAGGTCATGAGGTCCTCGAAGGAACCGCCGCCGCGCACCAGCAGAATGCAGTCAGGCGTGGGCGCAATAGAGGCGGCGCGGTGCAAGCCCTCAATAAGCTCCGTCGGCGCTCCCTCACCCTGTACCTTGGCACCCACGCAAACGAGCTCGACAAGTGGGTTGCGACGGCGCAGCGTACGCTTGACGTCGTCGATCACGGCGCCCGAAAGCGAGGTGACGACCGCCACGCGTGAGCAAAACACCGGAATGCGACGCTTGCGGGACTCGTCCATCAGCCCCTCGCGGCGCAGTTTTTCGGCCAATTGCGCCACCTGTTGACGCAGCAGGCCCTCCCCCGCCAGCGAGAACGAGCGAGCGACAAAGCTCATACGGCCTGTGGGCTTGTAGAGATTGAAACTGCCCTTAAAGCTCACCTGCATACCGTCGCGCAAGTCGAAGGTGCGCTTAAGATAGGCGCCTTTCCAGATGATGCAGTCGACGGCGGCCGAGTCGTCCTTGATCTGGAAGTAACAGTGGCCGCTTCGGGCATTGGGGCCACGAAAGCCCGTGACCTCGCCCAAAACGCTCAGCTGCGGAATGGCATCGAGCGCGCCAGCGGCGATCTCCACCGCTTGGCTCACGCTGAGCTCTTTGCGCTCCTGTTCGTCCGATCCGTCGAACTCGGCGGAAACGGCATTGCCGGTTAGATTCCAGCCTGCCACGCAGCCTCCTTTCGTCATCGTGCACAAGGGCTCCGGCCCCATGCAAATTCAAGTCCCACACATAGTACAGCGCCGCGGGGACACGAATCCCCGCGGCGCCTTCCAGTACAAGTTCTTATCGGTTGGAGTTTCTGTTGTAGCGAGCCATAAGGTAGAGCAGCTGAATAATCGAGGTGAGCGCCGCCGCCACGTAGGTAAGAGCGGCCGCCGTCAGTACCTTCTTGGCACCGTTGACCTGCTTGGAGCTCATGCCCGACTGCTCAATGTAGGCCACGGCGCGGCGACTGGCATCAATCTCGACCGGCAGCGTAACCAGCTGGAACAGCACGCTAAACGAAAAGAAGATCAGCGCGAGGGTCGTGAGTCCCGCGATGTTCATGAACAGGCCCATGAGCAGCACGATCGTCCAGGTGTTCTGGGTAAAGTTGACGACGGGGACCAAAGCGGTGCGCACCTTCATCATGGCGTAACCGCTTTGGCGCTGAGCGGCATGGCCTGCCTCGTGGCAGGCGACGGCGACGCTTGCGACCGACCCGCCCGAACGGTTGGCATCCGAGAGATACAGGTTGTTGTCCTGCGGGTTGTAGTGGTCGGTGAGCTCGCCGGCAACGCCCTTGATACCCACGGCGTTGCAACCGTTGGCATCGAGCATACGGCGAGCGACCGTAGCACCCGTGTCGCCGTCCGAGCGTACCTTGGACCACGTCTTGTACGTCGAGTTGATATAGCTCTGTGCGGCAAGACCAAGCACCGTACAGACAAGAACAACCAGCAGGTACAGCGGATCGATACCAAAGCCGTATCCATAGTAGTAGGGCATGCGAATTCCTCCGAATCGAGTTACACGTTGGAGGCATTCTACCCACTCAGCCGGCTAGGCTTCCCTACAAGAGCTCAATCTTTCCGTCTTTGACCGTGAGCCCCATGTTGCCCGAAAGCAGATCGTCCAGGCGCGAGCCCACAAGTTCAAAGCGCCAGCCTTCGCGCAGAGGGCTCTGCTCGGGATGCTCAATATAGTCGGCCAGGTCATCGCGCGAGGCAATGACCGAGGTCGCCACGCCCGAGCGCTCGGCAACCAGGCGAATGAGCGCGTACATCAGGTCGGTCACGCTCTCCAGCTCCGGCGAGATCTGACGATGTCCGCGTACCATGAGCGGCAGGCGATCGTGCGGGCAGCTTGCACCGCGCTTGATGGCCATGAGCGCGCCATCCACATCGCGCTCCCCCAGCTGGTCGGTACCACGAATGCTGCGGAACTCCTCAACACGCACGGGATTGCGCTTGACGAGTGCCAGCAGGGTGTCGTCGGACATGACCCACTTGCGCGGGATGTTGCGGCGCTCGGCACGGTCCTCGCGCCAAGCGGCAAGCTCGCGCGCAATGCCCAGCTGATGGCGGCTGCACGAGTTGATGCGCTTGACCTT
>CAKUFW010000117.1 GCA_934650975.1 uncultured Collinsella sp.
CGGTCCTCGCGCCAAGCGGCAAGCTCGCGCGCAATGCCCAGCTGATGGCGGCTGCACGAGTTGATGCGCTTGACCTTGCGGAACGCCTCGTGACGGTCGGCGCGATAGTGCGACTCGTCGGCCAGCGGGCGCAGCTCATCGAGCACCCAATCCACGCGGCCTAGCTCGCGCAGGCGACTCATCATCTCGGTATAGGCGACGATCAAGTATTTGACATCATCGATAGCGTACTCAATCTGCTTGTCGGTCAGCGGTCGGCGCGACCAGTCGGTCAGCGACTCGGTCTTGGGCAGCGAAACGCCGCAAAACGTCTGCACGAGCGCGCCGTAGGAAATCTGCTGGCGCTCGCCCAAAAAGGCTGCGGCCACCTGCGTATCAAAAATAGGACGCGGCAGCACGCCCACGGTATGAAGCATGACCTCCATATCCTGCGAGCAGGCGTGGAACACCTTGGTCACGCTCTCGTCGGCCATAAGCTCGGCGAGCGGCGACAGGTCGTCGATTACCAGGGGATCGACCGCGACGCTCTCGGCAGGGGTGGCAATCTGGACCAGGCACAGGCGCGGATGGAACGTGCGCTCGCGCAAAAACTCGGTATCGACGGCAATCGCGTCGAACTCGCGGGCGCGCTGGCAAAAGTCGAGTAGAGCCTGATGTGTGGAAATGTACATATCAACCCATCGAATAAGGTTAGGCCCGAAAAACACGGGTAGGATATCGGCATTGCCTTACAACTATACTCGGTTAGTCACAGAACGGGAACGTAAGTATGCGCTGCCTTATCATCCACAACCCGGCATCGGGCCCCAGCTCAGATGAAATCTTCGCATTCACGCACGCCCTCTCGCAGGGCGGCGATGAAGTCGTAATGCGCTTTATCGGCGACGGCATGGAGCCCGAGGACGCCGTGGCGGACGTGCGCGAGTTCGATCGCGTGGTTATCTCGGGCGGCGACGGCACCGTCTCCAACGTGCTCGACCAGATGCGCGGATGCGGCGTTCCCACGCTCGTCTTTCCCTCTGGCACGGCCTGTCTGTTCTTTAACAACATCGGCAATGCCCCCGAGGCGGCGGCACTCGCCAAGGCCTGTCGCGCCGGCCGCACCGTCAAGGCGGACATGGGCGAGCTCTTTTGGCTCGACGAGAACGGCAACGAGAAGCGCCATGGCTTCATCATCATTGCCGGCTCGGGCTACGATGCCGAAATCATGATGAAGGCCGCCCCCACCAAAAACGACATCGGCGAGATCGCCTACTTCCTGTCTGCACTCGCCACGCCCAATCCCACGGTGGCGCATTTTTCGATTGAGCATGACGGTATTGTCGAGGAACTCGATGGCATCTGCTGCATGGCAGGCAACACTTCGGTCATCCAAAACGACATCAACCTGTTCCCCAACTGTCGCATGAACGACGGCATGGTCGACATCGCGGTCATCGAGCCCGTAAAAACCGTGCAGCTCCTGCCCACGGTGATCACCGCCGCACTCGACCCCGCCGGCAAGGTACTCGGTCGCCCGCAGTTCAAGATCATCCAGACCAAGGAAGCTAAGATTACCTGCACGCCGTCGCTGGGTATGCAGTTCGATGGCGAGATCATCTCCAGCAACTCCGGCGTCTTTGGTGCCCGTGCACTTCCGCAATGCCTCGACCTCATCGTCGACGAATTCTCACCGCTCGGTAAATAGGAGGACCCCATGAACGACAATCCCCTGCTCGGCTTTATCGTCATTGTTCTGGCCATGCTCGTCGGCTATGCGATCAACGTGATCCACCGTCGGAAGAAGTAATTCCACATTGGTATGATATTCATCCGATTATCGTCTCCCCCGCTGTTTATGCATTTGCCAAACAGCGGGGGATTTTTCTTTGTGACCCGTGGAAGGCGCTTTATTCAGCTGCAGTAATTGCAGGGTGCCTTTATTTAACTAAAGCTACAAAATGAGTATTCTTATCCGTTCATCGCATATTTTAGGACGCTCATCGAGTATTTTATCGAACAGGATGAATACTCTTTAGACTTCCGATAGGCTAATAGATGTATTTATTAGCTGAGATTCCGCACCGTTTTGCGGAGTCTCAACAGTTGGGAGGGATCATGAGGTTTACTCATCCCGTCAACACGCTCAAAAAGCTCGGCTGCGGCCTTGCCTTTGGAGCAGCGGCCATTATGTCCATGCCGACTTCGGCGCTCGCCTGCACCCAGATCTACATGGGCAGCAAGCTCACGGCAGACGGCAACACGTACTACGGTCGCGCAGAGGACTTTGGCACGCGCTACATCAAGCACTTTGGCATTGAGCCTGCGCACAAGGACGGCAGCGAGTACACCTCGCTCGAATCCGGCTTTGAGTACAAGTCCAAGGGCGCAACCTACCGCTACACCTTCGTTCGCGACAACCCCTCGCAGTGGGAAGATCGCTATGACGCTTATTCCGAGGCCGGCATCAACGAGAAGGGCGTCTCCTGCTCTGCCACGCTGAGCACCTCCTATAACGAGAAAGCCGAGGAGGCCGACCCCATCACCGAGGAGACCGGCATCGGTGAGTACAACTACGCCAGCGTTATCCTGGGCGAGAGTGCCACGGCCCGCGAGGGCGTCGAGCTCCTCGGTAGCCTGGTCGACGACCAGGGCATCTGTGCCAACGACCAGATCATCATCGCCGACAACAACGAGACCTGGCTGTTCGCCGGACTTTCCGGCCATCAGTGGATCGCCATGAAGCTCACCGACGATATTGCCTCGGTCAACCCCAACATCGGCAACCTTAACTACCAGGTCAACCTCGACGACACCGAGAACTGCCTCCACTCCGAGAACATTCAGACCATGCCCGAGGAAAAGGGCTTCGCCAAGTACTTCGAAGACGGCAGCCTCGACGTTGCCCAGACCTACGGTGAGGAAATTAGCGAGAAGGCCATGCATTCTTGGTCTCGCTATGTCCAGGGCCGCGCCTACTTCGAGGCCCCGCTTGCCGAGGGCACCGACTACGAGATCGTCAAGGATGAGCGCGAGGACGCTCGCGCCACGACCGGCGCCCTGGTCCACGATATGCAGCCGCTGTTCTTTACGCCCGGCAAGTCCGACTGGAACACCTTTGAGATGATCCGTTCGTTCGCCGCCCGCGGCGAGAACGTCGCCGGCCTCAACGCCAACACCGACGGCGCCTACGCCATCGGCTCCAACCGCAACACCGAGATCCACACCTTCCAGATCCGTCAGGGCATGGACCCCGAGATCGCAACCATCCAGTGGGAGATGCTCTCCAACGCCGAGTTCTCCGTTGCCATCCCCCTCTACTCCGCACTACTCACCGAGGTCAGCCCCTACTTCAGCGATCAGGATGTCTCCTTTGATCACTGCGAAGAGGAAGACGTCGTGAACAACGAGGAGCCCAAGAACTCCATCAACTACGTCCTCATGGACATCAACACGCTCGCCTACGAGAACCGCGACCACTGCGCCACCGGCGTCCGCGCCTACCTCGACGCGCTGCAGAAGGAACTCATCGAGCAGAACCTGACCGTCGACGAGGCCATGCAGGCCGCCGAGGGCACCGAGGCCCGCACCGCCCTGGCCAACAAGGCCGGCAAGGCTGCCACTAAGAACACCTACCTCAAGTGCAAGGCAATGCTCGAGGAGATGCGCGACTACCTCAAGGAGGAGGATTTCTCCGAGGAGTTCGTCCCGAGCGACTACGATGCCGACAACGACTGCCTGGTCGAGTCCATCACCTACGCCGACGAGGCCCTCTCCGATGAGGATGTAGCCGAGCCCGAGGCCGAAGAGGAAGAGGCCACCGAGGAGAAGTCCGAGGGCAACAACATGGCCGCCATGGCTGTTGGCGCCGTCGTCATCATTGGTGTCTGCGGCTTCGTGATCTATCGCCGCAAGAAGGCCTAAGGTCCTCATGCCCTAGGAGCGGGCGAGATGGCTAAGGCTGCCCCGCCCGCCCAGCCCGCTTTTTTGACCGGCGGGAAACATCGCTGAAATCTTTCCAAAAAAGATTTCCCCGCACACACTTTGCTGTGCTATAGTGCAGCGCAACAG
>CAKUFW010000118.1 GCA_934650975.1 uncultured Collinsella sp.
TATGCTTCTCCATGACACCCTCCTTCCTTTCGGTACTACCGATTATTCGGTACTTGTTTGACAATCGTTGGGCTTGTATGGCCGCCCGCCTACGCCTCGTTTTCGACAGTGGCGCGGGCACGCTCGGCAGTCAGCTCTGCCAGGCGCTCCTCGTCTACCAGGGTGAGGCCCTTGGTCGGGCACGCCTCGGCACACGCCGGGCCGCCGGGACGGTTCACGCACAGGTCGCACTTGAGCACGAAGCTCTTAGTCTGCGAACCCACGCGTACGTCGCCCATCAAGACGGGGACCTGCGTGGTCGCCACGCTCACGGCGCCAAAGGGGCAGGCCATGACGCAGCTCTTGCAGCCGATGCAGTTGTCCTCGTTGACGCCGATGCGATGGTTCTTTGGATCAAAGAACAAGGCGCCCGTGGGACAAGCCTTGGCGCACGGGGCATCCTCGCAGTGATGGCACGCCACCGGTGCGGAGATCTCGTAGGTGCGCGTCACGCGCAGACGCGGCGCGGCGATGTCGCCGGGGATGTCGTGCGCCTCGATACACGCCGCCATGCAGGTTTGGCACCCAATGCAGCGCGAGGAATCGGCTACGACTCGTTTATTGCCCATGTTGTTCACTCCCTCCTGAATCCCATGCCGGAGAGACCCTGTCGACGTTGTCCCAAGCCGCCCGTGGCCTGGCATCGGCGTATCGAATGCATGCGGCGAAACAGGCACTCGGTAGAATTTCTCCAACGGTATACAGGTTGAATATACGCAGTTGCAGGGGGCAAACTTGAGCGTAGGCCCTGCAATACGGGTGTATTGCAGGGGTTTTAGCAGGTTGGAATTATTCTCTATAGGATATAAAGGTGAGTGTATTACACGCGTACGCCCAAGAAAGATTTCACGCTCGCTTCTGAAGGATGTAGTACGTTTGTAGTATTGTTCACACTTAATTACTCTAGTGCAATAAAGTAGTTGTTATAAGATTGGCTATTACTAGCCGAAGATGTATTTGACTATTCATATTGCACGCTCATTAAGGGAGGCCAGTGATGTCATCGACTCAAAAACGAGCCATCCTGCAGGTGCGCATTCGCGAGGAAGACAAGCAACATGCCGAGCGTCTCTACGACGCCATGGGCACATCGCTCGCCGAGGCCGTCCGTCTTTTTGTCGCGCAGAGCATTTTGATGCGCAAGCTCCCCTTTCAGCCGGTCGCCGTGCGCTCAAAGGACGGCACCGCCGCATACGGATCGCTCAAAGCATATGGGGATCCCAATCGCCGCTCCGAGGAGCGCAACGCCTGGATTGAGTACCTTGCTACAGAAAGCGACGATTCGATTTTGGGTCCCGAGGAAGTAGATATCCATGAGTAGCACCATCATCGACGAGACCGTCATCCTACGCTACCTGCTTGACGACGACGAAGTTCTGTCACCGCGCGCCGCTAAGGTCATCGCCACGCGCACCGCTCGTGTCTACCCCGAAATCATCACGCGCGTCGTGGTCACGCTGCGCGACGTCTATAAGGTTCCCCGCGTTGAGATTGCTGCAGCCATGAAAAGGCTGCTCGATGACGTCATGGTCGACGAGCCAACCGTTGTCGCCCTTGCCGTCAAACTCTTTGGCAAGACCCATATGGACTTTACCGACTGCCTCCTCGCAGCCCGAACCGCTATCTATAACGATGATGTCGTGAGCTTTGGCAAGCCCATCATCCAAGGCATGATCGATTACCGCCGCAAGCGCCAAACCTCAGCCGAGGCCCGCAACCGCAGCGCCGACGCCCGCGGCCACGGCACCGACGCCACCATCGACAAGCTCCGCCACCACGGTCGCCACTAACCGACAGACAACGGCATCGCCCGCCCCTCAGCCCCATCCCCTCCTAAGTTGCGGTGAAATAGTTCCTGGATTTAGGCTTATTCGAGCTTTTCAGGAACTATTTCACCGCAACTTCCCGTAAGGATGGTTTTAATACCGCCGAAAGGCCATTATCGACCGTTTGCCGATGTGCCCAGCTCCGTTATAAGCCCCTGACCTGCACCGTCAAGCTTTTGGTCAGTTCATGGCAAGGTCCGACAGAATGGATATGCGATAGCTTGATGTCATTCGTTCCCTCTCAATGCCTTGGGGTCGCCAATGAGTAACGATGACCGCTGCACCAAACCACAGGTAAAGCTATTCTTCTCGATATTCGAGGCTCATCATGACGGACGCCTATTTGTAGCTACTGAAAAATGGGATGAACGATGCGCCTACGCACTCATGAAAAAACAAATGATCGTTCGACTCTATAACCACGTCTATGCCGACCCTGCATATTGGAATGACCTTGGCATAGAAGGTCGAATCTTTCAGCTGGCATCCGCCATTGCGATCGTTGAACCGGATGCCGTGTTTTGCGGAGCAACAGCGGCACTGCTCTACGGCATCGGTTCTGCATATTCGCTTCTCGACAAGGTGCAAGTGCTGCTTCCGCGTTCCACCAGACGCGATACGTATGAATTCGTTGAGTATCGTCGCTGGCGGGCGGGCGAAGTGTGGCAGCTCGGCCCGTTTACGCTCACGGATCCGTATCGAACGGTTGTCGATATCGCCCGAACGACCGCTTTTCGCTATGCGCTGGGTTATGTCGACGGGTTGGCTCGTGAGTACGGTGTCGAGCGTGAAGAACTGCGGGCATACGCACAAGCGAACTGCCGCGGACTGCACGGCATCGCGCGTGCGTTTGAGGTTTTTGAACACATGGATGGCAGATCGGATAACGGTGGAGAATCCGAAGCACGGGCAGCAATGATTCTGGCGGGAGTTGCCGCTCCCGAACTTCAGGTTGAAATCACTCGACCGGGAAACGCCGGCTATTATTTGGCAGATTACGGCTGGCAGATGCCAAACGGCTCCTGGATGCTGGCTGAGCTGCATGGACTAGGCAAGTTTGAGGACGATGCCCAAAATGATCCGGAACATACTGCAGCAAACACCTATCGGGCTGCCCTCATGCGCGACGCGAACCTGCGTGCCATGGGCCACAACGTCATTCATTTCAAACTTTCAGACACCTACGATGTCGAAGCATTTGGCGCCATGTTGCGCGGCTACGGTATACCAACCACAAAACCCTACGCAGACTCCTGACCGGCTGCCCTCATCTTCTCGACAACAGAACCCAACATCGGCCCAACCAACTCGGCCTCAATAAGTTGCGGTGAAATAGTTCCTTGATAACAGCTTTTGCGGCTAATCCAGGAACTATTTCACCGCAACTTAGGAGGGGATGTGGGGTCCCCGGCATGTATATGAAAACGGCTCTGATTCCCAGAAGGAAACAAAGCCGTTAAAACAATTCTTATGGAGCGGGCGACGGGAATCGAACCCGCGTCATCAGCTTGGAAGGCTGGGGTTCTACCATTGAACTACGCCCGCAAGATATGGTCGGGACGACAGGATTTGAACCTGCGACATCCTGCTCCCAAAGCAGGCGCGCTACCAAACTGCGCCACGTCCCGAAGGTGTTGAGCAGCTAAGGTCTAAACCTTGCGTGTCCCAAAGCGAAGGAAATTATAGGGTAGACTCCCCGCCTGTGCAAGCGCAGAAACCCTAGCTCCTCGAATGTGCGACAAACCGGCTATGAACCAGGCCGAT
>CAKUFW010000119.1 GCA_934650975.1 uncultured Collinsella sp.
CGCGAGGTCGAGAGCCTTCATGAGGTCGCGGATGCCTATCCGGTGGACAAGCTGCTCACCGCGGGCGATCCGGCCTATCTGCAGACGCATCACGAGGAGATGTACGCGCCCTTTACCGAGACGCTTTCGGGTATGTTTACGGCCGACTGGTACTTTGAGTTTACGGCGCCCGGTATCGATAAGGCACGTGCGCTTCAGGGCGCTCTGCCCAAGCTTGGTATCGATGCCAGCGAGGTCGTTTCGTTTGGCGACGGCCAGAATGACAAGTCCATGATCGAGTGGGCGGGCACGGGTGTTGCCATGGGTAACGCCGTCGATGAGGTCAAGGCCGTGGCTCAGATGGTGACCGCCAATAACAACGAAGACGGCATCGCGGTGGCACTCGACAAGCTGCTGGGTTAGAATCGCCGATAGTGCATGGTTCGGGCGTCCGCTTGCGGGCGCCTTTTTGTTAGGGAGGGTGCCGTGTCCGCATTTCCGTTCGACGCCGTTATCTTTGACATGGACGGCGTTTTGGTCGATACCGAGTTTTACTATCAGCAGGAGCTCGAGAAGTTTATCGACTACCTGCAGATTTCCGTAACGCGTGACGAGCTTAATGCAATCGTGGGCTCGTCGCATCAAGATTTTCAGCAGGTGCTTGTAGAGTGGTACAAGCGCGCAGGGGCGGGCGTCCTTGAGCCCGCTGATGCCGAGGCTCGCTATGAAGTGTGGGCCAGCGCCTATCCCTGTGATTACAGCAAGCTGCTCAATCCCGGCGTCTCTGAGGCGCTGGCAGGGCTTAAAGACCGCGGGGTCCGCATTGCGCTGGCGTCGTCGTCGCCCCTCAACAATATCGAGGAAGTGCTGAATACCTGCGGTATTCGCGATTACTTTGAGTTCTTGGTTTCGGGTGAGCAGTTTGAGCGCAGCAAACCCGAGCCCGATATCTATCTGCATGCTATAGACCGCTTGGGGCTGCCTGCGACCCTTTGCTGTTGCGTGGAGGACTCGTTGTATGGCATTACCGCGGGCAAGCGGGCCGGCTTGACGGTAATCGCCAAGCGCGAGGAGCGCTTTGGGTTTAGCCAGGATGCGGCGGATAAGGTTATCGATCAGCTACCGGATCTGCTGGAGCTTGCGTAGAGACTGTGCGGAGCGGCTGCCATTACAATGGTTTTGTTGGCACGAGAGGGGAGCAATGCCATGGCATTTAACGTTAACGCGCTGGGATTTGGCGATAACGTTGTCGATCGCTACGAGCATATTCACACGATGTATCCGGGCGGCAACGCGGTGAACTTTGCCGTGTATGCCAAGAAGTGCGGTGCCGTGCGCTCTGCCTACATGGGCATCTTCGGAAATGATGCTGCAGCCGAGCATGTCATTGCGAGTCTTGAGGACGAGGGCGTGGAGCTCGCCAAGTGCAAGCAGCTCATTGGCGAGAACGGTGCGGCACGCGTGACCGTGGTCGATGGCGACCGTGTGTTCCTCGGGTCGAACGAGGGCGGCATCCGCGGTGATGCGCGCTATGTGCTCGATCGCTTTGACCTGGCATACATGAAGCAGTTCGACGTAGTTCACTCGGGCAACTACTGCTTCACCGAGCGTGAGCTCCCTAAGCTGAAGGCGGCGGGCATTACCGTTTCGTTTGATTTCTCGGACGATTCCACCGACGAGTATTACGAGCAGATTGCTCCGTTTGTCGACTTTGCCTTTTTGAGCGCTGCGGATGCCGCGAGCGAAGATGAGATTCGCGAGCGCCTCGCTTGGGTTAAAAACCTGGGTCCGCGCTTTGTGTCCGCAACGGCGGGCGCCGAGGGTTGCATCGCCTATGATGGCGAACGCTACTATCGCCAGCCAGCGAAGCCTGTAGCGGACATGAGGGACACCATGGGAGCTGGTGACTCGTTCCTAACTTCCTTTTTGATGTACTATCTCGATTTCGCCAAGCGCGGCGAGGGCGGACCCGAGGCCATTGAGCATGCGCTCGATTTTGCAGCTGGTTTTGCCTCGACCGTATGCGGCATGGAGGGCTCTTGGGGTCACGGAGCTCCGATTTCCGAATAGTTGAGTCACCCCGGGGAGGCGCGTTGGCACCTCTCTGGGACCCTGTGGGCAAAAAACGTCAAATATGAGTACTGCCACTAATTTAATAACAGCAAAATCTGGCTCCTGAGGTCCTTGTTGAGCGTCAGTGAGCGAGTAGAAGCTGTTTAACATGCCCCTGAGCATGCTGAAACGCCTTGATAATGAACGACTGTACATTATCAAGGCGTTGTTTCTTTGCAAAATAATGTGACCAGCTCTGCAACAGTACTCATATTTGGCATTTTTTGCCCACTGGGGTCAGCGGAAGTCGAAAATGGAGTGGGAATTTCTCAGAACGACCGACTTGACGCTCTCCACGGCGCAGTTTTTAAGCGCAGCAATGATCTCGGATGTTCGTATAAGTGAATCGGCGAGCTGTTGTGCGCTTGCGTCCGTTTGCGGTTCGGCTGGCGCATCGGTTTCGAGTAACAAACGGTCGAGTGGAATCTGTCGGGCGTATTCGCGTCCACGCTTGGTGGCAAGCATGCGCTCGTTGATGGAAAAATAGCAGCCTGCGTTGCGTGCGCGGCTGAGCTCATCCGAGGTGCCGCTAAACCAGTGAAAGATGATGGCGGGGGAGTTGGGGGCGTTCTTTAGAAGGCCGTTCGACCCCAAAATGTCCAAAGCTGCTCCCGCCGCGCGAACGGCGTGAATGGACAGGACACGCCCAGCGAGTGGGCGCCGCGATAGAGTTTGGCTGAGCCGTTCAAATGCCTGCGTCTGGATCCCCTCGGTACCCGCGAAGCGTGGCGAGAAATCGAGTCCGACCTCGCCGATAAAGCGTTCCCGGATGGCGAGTTCGCAGAGCAGGTCAACCTCGGCAGTTCCGCATCGGCCGTCGGCGATCCACCAAGGGTGGAGTCCGACGCCCGCGATGATATTTGGGTAGCGACTGACATACTTTTTTGCCGCGGCGAAGTCACGAGGGTCAACGCCGCAGTCAAAGCAACCCAGCCCCATCGCGGCGGCTTCGCTGGCTACGGTTTCTGGGCGGCCCATCATATCCAAATGGCAATGGGCGTCAAAGAGCTGTAACTCCATCGCGGCGAACCTTGCTAGTCCAGGCGCTGGCCGTCGGCGCGTACGCGCTCGGTGCCACGCCCACTAATCTGGCGAATGACCTCGCCCGCAATCATCTGACCCATGATGGGCGGCATAAAACTGGCGGTTCCCAGCTCGGTGCGCTCATGAATGTTTGAGGGGTCGCGCGGCTGGGTCTTTACCGACTCTTCGCAGCTAAACAGCACGTGTAGGCTTTTGATGCCACGTTTTTTGCACTCTTTGCGCATGATTCGGCTCATGGGATCGCGAACCGTTTCGAAGATATCTGCAAAACGCAGGCACTCGGGGTGCAGCTTGTTGGCCCCGCCCATGGAACTCACTAGGCGAATGCCGTGGTCTTGGGCGTACTTGGCAATGGCAAGCTTTGCCGA
>CAKUFW010000120.1 GCA_934650975.1 uncultured Collinsella sp.
AACGTGGCGAGCTATGCCGCGCGCCATGGCAACATGCCGCGTCCCTTTGCGCTGGTGTCCAAGAAGACCGGCATGCCTAACGGCTCGGCGCTCATCAACGGCTGCTTCGCCAGCCTGGTGTTGCTGCTTCAAATTCCATTGGGCGAGGGCTCCGACGTCTTTTGGGTCTTCTTTTCCATGAACGTTGTCTTTCTGCTCATGAGTTATATCCCGATGTTTCCGGCGTTTTGGCGCCTGCGCAAATACGACGATCGCCCGCGCGTGTTCCGCGCCCCCTTTGAGGGCAAGGTGCTCGCGGTGGCGCTCGCAATTCCCGTGGTAGAGCTTGTGCTTTCGATCGTCGCCACGATCGTGCCACTCAACAGCTCGCCTGCCGAAATGGCAAAGTTGCCCATTCTCGTGGGTGTGGTGATCGGTGTGCTGCTGGGCGAGGTTTCGCGCCTCATATCGCGCCGCGGCCGCAGCATCGACAATCCCGGCGTTGGCGCAAGGGGGTCAGGTTACTTTGCACCAAAACAGTAACGCCGCGACCTGCGCGGCGTTTGCTGCATCTTGGATTACTGCTCGCGGTGCTCGATATCAGAGGAGAGCTTGGGCGCAAAGTAGGGGACGTGGCCCAGGTAGGGGCGTGTTTGAGCGGTGCAAGGCACGTTGTTGTAGGTGAGCGAGCCTCGCAGTCGGGCGATGATTTTGGCGGCGGGCGCAATGAACGTTTTGAACGGTGCAAGCGACGCCACGGCATCTCCTTCCCTGCGTATGTCCTGTGTTTTGGCCCAAATTGATACGTCGCAAGTCTAGCATTCCGCCGCAGCGAGCTCCAAACCACCACAAAGGGGACAGGCACCTTTGTGGTGGTTCTGGTCCATATTGGCAGGTTAATCCTGGGTATCGCCGCCGTACATATAGACAATAAAGCCGTCGCCGGTGTCTTGGCTGTGGTCCTCGAGGATGCGTTTCATGTTGAGGTGCTCATAGAACTGCCAGTCGGAGTTGCAGTCGCTCATCAGGAAGAACTTGGTGCAGCCGGCTTTGGCGAGCTCAGTGCGTGCAAGGTCGATGAGAGCGCGGCCGAGGCCCTTGCCCTGCCATTCGGGCACGATGGTGATCAGGTTGAGCTGGCCCTGGGCATACTCGTTACCCGTGGCGGCAAAGCGGTCGGCCGTGGCCTTCTCGCGGCTGTCGCCAAAGAGCGAGCCTTCGAGCTTGGCGTCGGCGGTTTTTGCCATCTCGGTTGCCTGGGCGAACAGCTCGTCGTAGCAAGGCTTCCACGTTGGGTTTTTGCGTGGTTTGCCATCCTCGAAGATGCCGATGCAGCAAGCGGCGATGATGCGGCCCTCGGCTTCGGCAACGAGCGCGATAGGGGAGCGCTGCAGCTGCATGGCGATGTTGAAGCGCGCACAGAAATCAGCGGCTTCGACGTCGCCGCGGTTGCGCAGCGTGTTGCACCACAGCTGGTTGTAGATGGCGGCGATACCGGTCAGGTCGTCGAGTGCGGCGGCACGCAGGGTTACGTTGTCAAGGCTCATGGAGGTTCCTTCCAAGCTGGGTCAGGCCATCTATGAGTGTTGCATGGCCGCAGGGCCGCCGCACCAACCATTCGGCAGACGACCCCCAATCCCTCGGGGACGGAGAAGTAGTCATTGGGGACGTTCTTAAACGACTATGCTTGCACTTTAGCGTGCGACAGCGGATAATTCCGAGCATTCGAGAATTCGCCAATTGTTTCCGTCGATTGATCAAGGAGGCCCCTATGGCCATGGAATTCAAACGCAGGCTGCCGATCCCCATGGAGATCCGCGAGGAAATGCCGCTTTCTGCCGAGCTTACCGCCAAGAAGCAGGCATTCGACGCCGAGGTCGCCAAGGTCTTTACCGGCGAGGATGCGCGCAAGGTGCTCATCATTGGCCCGTGCTCTGCCGACCGCGAGGACTCGGTGCTCGAGTACATGAACCGCCTGGCCAAGACCGCCGAAGAGGTCAAGGACAAGCTCATCATCATCCCGCGCGTCTACACCAACAAACCGCGCACCAAGGGTACCGGCTACAAGGGCTTGCTGCACAATCCTGACCCCGAGGCCCCCGACGACCTGCTCGAGGGCGTCAAGGCCATTCGCCACATGCATCTGCGCGTCATCGAGGAGACGGGCTTCTTCACCGCCGACGAGATGCTCTATCCCTCCAACTACCAGTACCTCGTCGACCTGCTGAGCTACGTCGCCGTTGGCGCACGCTCGGTCGAGAACCAGGAACACCGTCTGGTGTCGAGCGGCATTTCGGTGCCCGTGGGTATGAAGAACCCCACCGCCGGTTCCACCACGGTTATGCTTAACTCCATTTACGCTGCTCAGGCCCACCAGAGCTTTATCTTCCGTAACTGGGAGGTCGAGTGCGACGGCAACCCGCTCGCGCACGCCGTCATGCGCGGCTACATCGGCCTCGATGGTCGCACCTACCCCAACTACCATTATGAGCACCTGGAGCGTCTGGCCGAGCGCTACACCGAGCACGCTGGCTACGCCAACCCGGCGGCGGTCATCGACTGCAACCACGACAACTCGGGCAAGCGTCCGCTGGAGCAGTACCGCATTTGCAAGGAGGTGCTCGACAGCTGCCGCCGCAACGAGTCCATCTCCAAGCTGGTCAAGGGCTTTATGATCGAGTCCTATCTGGAGGACGGCAATCAGCCGGTCGATGGTGGTGTCTTTGGCAAGTCCATCACCGACCCGTGCCTGGGCTGGGAAAAGACCGACTACCTCATCCACGAGATCGCAGAACGTATTTAGTTACGCGGTTTTACCAAACCGCGTAACGGCTCGACGCTGCAAACGCCCCTAAGCGGCAATCTGACGTTCAATCGTCGGTCGCGTACCAAAGTACGCTTCCCTCCTCTTTCACGTCACCTTGCTCGCTTATGGGCGTTTTCGCTGACTTATGCTCAACCTGCGACGTTATCCTGGTCCTATATCGGCAGATGGGGACGTTCCCTATGTGCCGGCACTTGGGGATACTCCTTGTCAAGGTTTTGGTGCAAAGGGGACAGGTCTTTTTGCACCAGGTTGGTGCAGATTAACCTGTCCCCTTTGCACCAGGATGCGGTCTGGCTGCTGGCATTGTCAGATCTTCGGCGTTCTCCAAGCCTTGTGGGCAAAAAATGCCAAATATGAGTACTGTTGCTATCGCGGTATCATATCGACTTTTCAAGTTAATAGACATAACGGAAAATATGTTCATTAATGCTGGCACACAGAAGCCTGCTAACGGGCATCTTGATCAATCTGAAGGCATATATAGGCCGCAAAGAGGCCAGTTGAGGCGATTTTGGCTGTTACTAAAAAGGTGACAGTACTCATATTTGCCATTTTTTGACCACGGGGTCCGGAAGGGACTGTCAATCGGGGTAGCGCGCAGAGATGTGGTGTAAGAGGCGGGGCATGCCCCGCCTCTTCCCTTTCTTGAAAGGAAGGGGACACCGC
>CAKUFW010000121.1 GCA_934650975.1 uncultured Collinsella sp.
CGACTCTCCTGGGCTTGTCCGTGCGGAGCGGGCCCGGCGCATATGGCACCGCCCTGCTTTCATGTCCGCACGGGCGCTTATCCTTACGGCAATGTGGCCGCCAATGTAACGAGCGGCAGTTGACGGAGAAAGGCCCTGACCGTGCCAGACAAAAAGACGCCGGGTGTCTCGGCTATCGATACGACGAACTTTGCGCGCCAGATCGTACTCGACTTTGAGTTCGCTCCGGTGCCAAAGCAGCGCCAGCGCCGCGGGCTGCGCAACGAGATTATCGAGGTCGGCGCCGTCAAGCTCGATAACCGCGGCAACGTGATGGGCGAGTTCTCGCAGTTTGTGCAGACAGAATATGCCGAAGGCGTTGCGTATCCCGTCCGCGAGCTCACGGGGATATCGGCCGTGGACACCGCGATGGCCGATCCGCTCTACGTGGTGATTAAAAGGCTCGGCGATTGGATCGGTCGCTACTCCGCCCAGGTGGTTTGCTGGAGCGGGACGGACCGCCGGCAGCTTATGACCGAGTGCCAGGCAAAGTACATCGACCTTTCCGCCTTTCCTGCGGGCTGGGCCGACCTGCAGGCGTTTTACACCTCGATCATGGACGTGGGCAGCCATGGGTGTGTCTCGTTGAGTGACGCGGCAACGTGGTTTGGCATCGATTTTGATGAGTCGACGGGCCACGCCCACAGCGCCCTCGCCGATGCGCGCGTGACCGCCAGGTTGCTTAAGCAGGTGATGAACGGGGACTACCGCGTGAGTCCGCGCGCCCAGGAGGTCCGTCAGCGATGGGGGATGGGCGAGCGAGCCCAGACGCGCCTCTCCAGCAAGTGCCCCGAGCTGAGCGACCTACTGCTGAAGCTGCAGGCGGAGGGGAGGTAGGACATTTGGTGTCGTATATGGATTGAACGTCCTATTTGGCGGGCAGCAGGCAAGATGGTTTGCTAAGCAAGCGAACCTCGTGGGCGATTGGGCATGTCAAAAGACATACAGAAGTGTCAGTCTTTTGACATCGTGAGGTTTGAGGGGGCGGCGCGCAATGGTTGCACGCCGCCATGGTGCTGTCTGCGTTTGTCTACGCCATAGCAACCCCACGCGCCGCACTCAGCAGCTCGTACTCCCTCTGACTCCACTGGGGCAGCTCGGCCGCGCACACGGCATCTCGACACAGGCCCAGAAACACCTCGGCGCCCTCGCAGAAGCACGCGCGGGCAAAGTCACCCGAGCCGTCCGCAATGCACGCGCCGTCGGCAAACAGCTTCCAGCTCGACGGCTCGCGCGAGTCGTCTCCAAGCAGCTTGATCTTCAACACATGCGGATTGCCGGCGGCGCAGAGCTCTTCCTCGAGCTTCTGCACCGTAAAGCGCATCTGGTGGGAGAGACTGCTCTTGACCATGGCCGAGGTATAGCCGTTCGGCTTATCCAGAAGATGCATGTGATTCGGTTTGACGACCAGGTTGTGGAAGTTGCGCTCGCTGCGCACAAGGAAATTGTCCATACGGACTCCTTTCATCGATGTTGGCAGGGCCACCGTGCCTCTTGGCCGGTTGGCGTCGGGATCGTGGAGCCAACTCTCTACCCCGACTCTGGATAAAACGTGCCCGCTCCTTGCGGGCAAGAGGAAGTCTATCAACGCGCGCGGACAGAAATCAAGCGCCGCCTGCGAAATGATGTGCAGGCGGCGCTTGATTTCGCCGGCTGCTGTTAGGATTAAATCCGGAAAAGTGTCGAAATCGGCACCTCAAAAGTACGGAAAAGTGTCGAATCCGACGGTCTCAACATCCGGAAAAGTGTAACCGGATGACAAAGCGGCACGTAGAAGCTGGTGCTACGTGTGGGTATTTCAGCCGTCCCGGCCTTCGCTACTCGTCCCCGTCGTTGGGATCGCCCTTGAGAGTGTTGATATCCAGGTACTGGTTGTCGTCCTCTTTTTCCTGCGTTGCCGATTCGGATGCGGTGGGGCCGCGGAACAGCTGGAATCCCTCAAACGCGATCACACCGAGCAGAGCGATGACGATGGCGATAAAGACGACCTTTGCCGCCTGGGGAAACTCCGAGAAATGCGGAGACTCTTCCTCGGTGTGGTAATCGGCAGCGCGCTCATCGTCGGTGCCGTGGGTATACGACGATGCCGAGGCTGCCTTTACACCGGCATCGTTGTGCTCAGGAGCGGACGCGTCGGCAAACGGGCTGTTATCGTATGCGCTCGATGCGGATCCGTAGCTCTCGGTCTCAATGCGGGAGGCGCGCGCCGCGGCATCAAAGCGATCACCGTGCGCTGTTGTTTCGTTGTAAACGGAGTCGCGCTCCTTGGCAGCTGCAAACAGCGGGTTGACCGGAATATCGAGCGCCGGCATGCCGGCCGAGGTCTCGTCCAAGTCGGCCGCGGCCCAGGAATCGAAGGCAAACTGGCGGTTGGCGAGGTCGTCCAGATCCATAACGGGCGGCTCGGGTTCGGGTTCGGGCTGGGGTTCGGCAGCCGCGTATGTCGGCTGCTGCGGGGTGGCATACGCGGGTGTGCTGCTGGGCGCATGGCGCTGTGTCGCCGCGGCAAGAAACGCCGCCGTCTCGGACGGATTGCTGATGGGGCGGGGCGAAGGGGCGGCCTGGCGCGGCACCTGCATGATGGGGCGGGTGGCAAAGTCATCTGCGGGCACGGATGCCGGCGCGGGCGTAGCGGCCGGGGCGGGAGCAGCGGCCGACGTAGGCTTTGGGCCTGCCGAGCGAACCCCGCCGCCCATGAGCTCTTCGGCGGTCCAGGGGCGATCGCTCATCACGTCGTCGAGGCTCAGCGCAAAAAGGCCGTCTTCGCCCTCGTCAAACGCGTGTTTCGCATGCCGAGCGGTAGGCTTGGCGCCCCCGCGGCCGTTGCGCAATGCGTTGCTCGACCCCATCTTGTTCCATCCTTTCGAACTGTCTATCTCATCGATTATATGGAACTTGCCTTACGGCCGACTCTCGGATTTGTGCATTCCAGAACTCGCGCCCAAAAGGGGAGGGGTGATCCAGGCGCGCTGCCTACTTATCGCCGGCAGCCGCCTTGGCCTCGTTGAGGTAACTATAGAAGCTGTATTTGGAGATGCCAAAGAACTCGCAGGCGCGCTCGCTCGACTTGGAGATAAGGAAGGCGCCGCGACGGTCGAGGTAGCCAATGGCGCGGATGCGCTCGTCTTTTGTCATGAGCGCCGCGGGCTTGCCCACAAACTGTTCGCACTCGCGCAGTAGGTCCTCGAGCAGGTCGCCGATGTTTTTGGTAATGGGCTCGGGCTCGGTGTATCCCGTGCCGCCGGTGCCGGTAAAGGCGTCGAGCGAGCGCTCAAAAGCCTTCATAAGCGTAATGTCAAAGTTAATGCC
>CAKUFW010000122.1 GCA_934650975.1 uncultured Collinsella sp.
GGTTACTTGGTTGTTAGGGTTAGTAGGTCGTTGGGGGTTTTGAGGTTGTAGGTGGCGTTTGGGATGTCTTGGTGTGACCCCCATGCTGCTCGGGCAAAACTGACCCCTGCTGAAGTTGCGCATTGTTCGTCGTAGACGGTGTCGCCAACGTAGATGACGCTGTTGGGGTTTGCGCCCGTACGTCGGAGATATTCGAGCATGGGTGCGGGTGCGGGTTTGTGTTCGGTTGTATCTTCGACAAGAATGATGTGCTCAAAATACGTATCGAAGCCAAGGGGTGCTATTTCTTCTGCGTATTCGTCGCGCGCACGTGAGGAGACAATGCCAAGATTGCAGCCATTGTTGGCGAGTATGGCGATGACTTCAAGCAAACCCGGAAACACGCTGATGGTGTTTTTAAAGCTAGCGGCAACGTGGCACCAGCGATCCAACGTTGCTTGCGAGTAGATTCCAAGTTTCTCAAGAGCATCCTTGCCGGGTATGCCGAGGGCAAATTCAAGATCGTTTCGGGGGAGCGTTTTGCCGGTCTCTTCTTGGACAATCTGGGCAAGCGATGACAGAACGCTTTCTTCTGTATCTGCCAATGTTCCATCAACGTCAAACACGACATGGTCGAATTGTTTCATGGCATTCCTTTCTCTCATCTGTCTGATAGTGTGGGACAGGTGAGGTGGGAGCGCTAGCGTTATTTCTGCCCCGTAGTATCGAAATCCTGCCTCATGGCTCGATACTCAGAAGGGGTACAGCCAATTTGTTCCTTGAATACCTGCCCAAGGTGGCTCGCCGTTGCAAAGCCGCATTGGTGAGCGATCGTCTGTACCGTTCGCGTGGTGTGCGTCAAGAGCGTACAGGCGCGGGTGATGCGGTATGCGCGTAGATACGCGGCCGGGGTTGTTCCCGCGCAAGCTTTGATGGTGCGATAACAATCTCTTTCGCTGATGCCGACCGCGGATGCAATTTGGGGAACATCTATGCTGTCTGCATAGTGTGTGCGGATGTAGTCCAGAATTTCCCTGAACCGAATATCGCGGCTGGTCATCAAAGAACTATTGTCCAAAGTGAATTGTGGTTCAGCTTTGGTATAGATCTGAACCCAGAGTTCTGACAGACCATTTCGAAGCGCCATCTCGTTCTGCGGCTGTTGAAGATCGCGACTGAAGGAGCTCTTCAGCAAATCGATAAAGGGCATATCGTCGGGGTTGGTGGGCGACCATTTGAGTACATCGACGCCTCGACATTGCAGTAATGGATTGATGTAGCGCTTTTGAAGGCGTCCCGCGGGATCGCCGAGCATTGACGGCTGAAAGATATGCAGCGTTTGAATGGCTGGCGCCGAATTGGGTGATTGCAGGGTGCTGTGCAAAACGCCGCCGTTGATAAAGCCGGCGGACCCTTCCTCAAAGCGCATGTGCTCATGAGTCGCATGCGTGCGATAGTCAATTGCTCCCTGTTCCATGTAGAAAAGCTCGACTTCGGAATGCCAGTGCCAGGGGACGGAATTGCCCGGATAGCGAGCGAATTCTGCGCGTTCGGCAATATAGGGCCAGTCTTCGGCGGTCTCGGGAAACGCTTCCTCGCGTCCTCCGCGGTGCAATTCTATGTGATCCATGTTTCGCATGGCATCAGTATAAAGCGCGATGGGCTTAGATTGCCCTTGCCTGTTCGGGGAACGCCTTGTCTAGGGATGCTTGGAGCTTTTCGAACGATGCTCGCAAGTTGAGGCTCTGATTAGTTGAGCGTTTGGCTTTTGCGGTGGGGGAGTCGAGGAGGCTGCTTCTCTGTGTCGGGGGGAAGGAGAAAAGGTTTGCATGTTTTAGGGATGGCTGCTGTGCTGCGTCATTGGAAGAATGCATGCTTATGCGGCCTCCTCGATGTCCACCAAAAGGTTGCGCACGGGGCGTGCTGCTAGGTCCCGTGCGTTGGCAGTATTATGCAGCGGCCGTTACAAAGAAGCGCTAAAGAAAGGCTTAATGAGGTTTGCGATTACAGTGAAACCGCAGGTCAAGGCTATCGAGTAACACTCTTGAAAGGTTTTGAGCTTAAGGGCTTTCTAAGGTTTGTGGCGCGGATGTGGCGCGCGTGCGGGACCCGTGAATGGCTCGTTTTAGCGTTGCGGGGTCGCGGCACGCACCTGCTCGATGACCTTTTCCATCGTGGCGTCGATGCGGTCCTTTTTGAGTTCGCATTCCCAGATGGTTATGGGCGTCCAGCCCATTTCGGTGAGCGCTGCCACGGCGGCACGGTCGCGCTCGACGTTGCGACGGAACTTTGCCTCCCAAAACTCAACATTGCGCTTGGGCTGGCTGGGGTTGCACTTGGGGCAGCGGTGCCAAAAGCAGCCGTTGACGAAAATGGCGATCTTGCGCCCGGGGAAGGCGATGTCGGGCTTGCCGGGGACTTTCCATTCCAAGCGATAACCCGTAAGGCCAGCAGCACGTAGACGCTGGCGAACGAGCAGCTCGGGCTTGGTGTTGGCGCGCTTGTTGCCCTTCATGGACTTTTTGATGGCGGCGCGACGGCGCACTAGTTCACGCTCATCGGCGGAGAGGTCCGAGGTGTCGATGCCGTCGAGCAAGCCGGGCTTGGTGCGCTTTTTGGAGCGGCGCTTGGTTTTGCGCTTGGGCTTGGTGGTGGGCTCGTCGGTCGCTGACTCGACGTCATTGGCCGCGCTTGCCTCAAGCCGGTCTTCCTTGAGCTCAATCAGCGCATCGATCAGCCCTTTGTCGGCGGGCATCCACTCTACCGTTGCCAGCGAGGTGCGTGGAATCCAGCGGATGTCGAGCTGGCGGTCGTGTTTCTGGGGTTCATCGGACTCATCGGCCAACGAGCAGTAATAGCATTCCATGGAGAGATGAAAATCGGGGTAGTCGTACTCGACGGTATAGAAATCGCGCAGGTTGGTGACCTTCACCTGCAGCTCTTCCATGAGCTCGCGGCGCACGGCATCCTCGGGCGTCTCGCCGCGCATGAGCTTGCCGCCGGGGAATTCCCAAAGTCCCTGCATGTCGCCATAGCCGCGTTGCACGGCAAGCAGCTCGTCGGACCCATCCTTGCGAATGATCCCAGCAGCAACATGAACGGTCTTCAACAGGAGTCCTCTCTCAACACCAACACGTGACAGGGTAGCTAATTTGGGACGGGGCTATTTTGACTACCTTTCAAGCGGTCGATCCACTCGATGATTTTTCTGGGACGGGGATGAAAAAATCATTTTGTACCGAATGATTTTTTCATCCCCGTCCCAGAAAAATCATCGCCAAATTAGCTACCCAGCGCTACCTTACACAACGGTAAGGCAAGCGTAAGCCATATCGATGGTAGCCGACTCGTCTTCTTGCGACT
>CAKUFW010000123.1 GCA_934650975.1 uncultured Collinsella sp.
CTCGCGATTGGCGCGAGCCTGGAGCTGCTGTTCATGGGCTCGATCTCCATCGGCGCCTACGTGCCGCCCGATGAGACCATCGGCGGCGTGCTCGCCTGCGCCTTCGCTATCCAGCTGGGCCAGAGCACCGAGGCTGCCATCGCGCTCGCCATGCCCATCGCCACGCTGTGCCTTGCCATCAAGAACATCCTGAACGCGGCCCTGCCGATCCTGGTCGACCGCGCAGACGTCTTCTCTGCCCAAGGCAACCTCAAGGGCGTCTACGCGATGCACTTCCTGATTGGCTCCACCGGCTGCATCATGGCATTCCTGCTGTGCTCGCTTTCGTTCTATCTGGGTGCTGACGCCATCCAGGGTATGCTCGACTTCATTCCCGACTTTGTCCTTGCCGGCTTCGGCGTCGCCGCCAACATCCTGCCGGCCATGGGCTTCGCCATGCTCGGCCGCCTGGTGCTCACCAAGCAGCTCGTGCCCTTCTACTTCCTGGGCTTCCTGCTGTGCTCCTACGCCAACGTGCCCGTCCTGGGCGTCGCCCTGATCGCCATCATCATCGGCATCGACAAGTTCGACCTGCTGGGACTCGGCGGAGCCCAGCCCCAGCTCTCCGCGGAAGGGGATGAGGACGATGACTTCTAGTCCCGAGAACAAGATCACGCGCTCCGACCTGGTCAGGAGCGCCGTCAACGTCGGCTCCCTGGGCATGGAGTTCTCCTGGACCTACTACAAGCAGATGAACATCGCCTTCTGCCTGATGGTCGCCAACATGCTCAAGAAGATCTACGCCGGCCGCCCCGACGACTACGCCGAGGCCCTGCACCGCCACTGCGCGTTCTTCAACATCACCGTCCAGTTCGCCCCGTTCGTCGGCGGCATCGCGATGGCCATGGAGGAGAAGGTCGCCCGCGGCGAGATCGAGCCGGAGAGCGTCAACGACGTCAAGGCCGCCCTCATGGGCCCGCTGTCGGGCATCGGCGACTCCATCTTCCTGTCGACCCTTCGCGTGGTCGCCGCCGCCGTGGGCATCAGCCTGTGCCAGGCCGGCAACCCCTTCGGCCCCATCGCCTTCCTGCTCATCTACAACGTCCCCGGCTTCGCGCTGCGCGTCTGGGGCGCCGTCAAGGGCTACGAGCTGGGCGTGGGCTTCCTGGACGAGGCCCAGAGGACCGGCCTCATGCAGAAGATCATGACCTGCGTGGGCATCGTGGGCGTCATGGTCGTGGGCGCCATGTGCAAGGACATGTTCTGGGCCAGCATCCCGGTGGCCATCGGCTCGGGCGACGACGCCCAGACCCTCCAGGACATCCTGGACGGCATCATGCCCGGCATGCTCGGCATGCTCGCCTTCTGGCTGTACTACTGGCTGCTGTCCAAGAAGATCAACCCCATGGTGCTGATCGTGGCCACCATGGTCGTGGGCATCATCGGCGCGTTCTTCGGCGTGCTGGCGTAAGGCTCGGCCATACTACCTGCCCCCAAGGGAAACGGCGACCCGCTGCGGTCGCCGTTTTTTATTACGAGGAGGTGCTTCGTGAATCGATCCGACAATCCACCTGACAATGGCGTGAGCGGTGCGATGTATCTATTTGGCACGGCGCTCCTGTGGAGCTTTATCGGCATCCTCGTTCACGCTAACTCGCAATCGGCCCTTTTGATCGGCGCCGTCACGTCGATATTTATGGCGCTCTTCATCTTGCTCGTGGGCAGGCCAAAGCTGCGCATCAGCCGCCTGATAGTTCTCGTCGCCGTCTGCAATTTTGTGACGGGCACCACGTTTAACTTCGCCAACCAGCTCACATCGGTCGGTAACGCGATTGTCTTGCAGTACACCTCGATGATCTTTGTCATTGTGTACCAGTCGCTTGCATCGCGCACGTTTCCTTCGACGGCAAAGATCCTCTCCGTGGTGGCTGCCTTTGCGGGCATGGGGCTCTTCTTTTTGGGCGATTTGAGTGCCCAGGGCATGCTCGGTAACTTGCTTGCGGTCATTTCGGGCGCCACCTTTGGTCTGTGCTTCTTCTTGAATGCGCGCCCCGATGCTTCGCCGATGGTGTCGTCGCTTATATCGTGCGGGATCTCGATGCTGCCGATTTTCTATTTCGCGGGCAGCCTTGGTGCGGTCAAGCCCTTTGAGTGGGGCCTTATGGTAGTTCACGGTTTGTTTTGCAGTGGCTTGGCGAGCGTTTTGTATGCTAAGGGGATCGCGCGCACCAATGCGTTTGCGGCCAACTTGGTCTGCATGAGCGAAGTGGTGCTCGCGCCCTGCTGGTCGGCGCTGCTCTTTGGCGAGGTCTTTAGCTGGAACGAGTTTTTGGGTGCGGCGATCATCGTCTCGGTCATCGTTGCCAACCTGGTTTCCGATGCCTTTGGCGACGGTTTTCTCGTTGCGCTCGTTCATCGTCGCAACAGGGATTGCGCCTGAGGGCCAATAGCCGCCGTTTACGGATAAAAACACCCCGCTGAGCGAGTGGTATTAAATCGTTTGAACCTGCATACCTATAATTGGTATCAAATCATTTGTACCTGGCATGGGTGTTAGCAGCACACCAGGTACGCTTCGAACCGTGTGGTCGAGCTCCCGGATTGATATCAGATGCGCGCGCGGCGGGATCGACGACGGCTCGGAAATCCTTATTGGGAGGAACTATGCTTACCCAAGCAATCCTCGTCGGCTTAGTCGGAGCCTTTGGCTGCCTCGACTACCAGCTCGGCACCCTCTACGCGTTCCGCCCCCTCGTCCTGTGCCCGCTCGTGGGCCTGGTGCTGGGGGATCTGCAGACCGGTCTTGCCGTGGGCGCAAGCCTGGAGCTGCTGTTCATGGGCTCGATCTCCATCGGCGCCTACGTTCCGCCTAACGAGACAGTTGGCGGTGTACTTGCCTGCGCCTTCGCGATTCAGCTCGGCCAGGGCACGGAGACGGCCATCGCGCTCGCCATGCCCATCGCGGTGCTTTCGCTGACGATCGGCAATCTTACGAATGCGGTTTTCCCGGTGTTCGTCGATATGGCGGACAAGTATGCCCTCAAGGGCAACCTCAAAGGCATCTATGCGGTGCACTGGGGCATCGGTCTTTGGGGCTGCGTAGAGTATTTCCTGCTGTGCGCCGGTGCCTTCTATCTGGGCTCCGATGCCATCCAGGGCCTGCTCGACTTTATCCCGCCCTTCATCATTGATGGCTGCGGCGTCGCCGCCAACATCCTGCCGGCCATGGGCTTCGCCATGCTCGGCCGCCTGGTGCTCACCAAGCAGCTCGTGCCCTTCTA
>CAKUFW010000124.1 GCA_934650975.1 uncultured Collinsella sp.
TCGCTCGTGTCCGAGCTCGGCTTGGCCTTTTTGTTCCTGCTCGCCGGCTTTGAGATCGACCCTAAGAACATTACGGGTGTGGAGGGGCGCTATGGCTTGGCGACGTGGGTTGTCACGTTTGGCATTGCCTGGCTTGCCGTGCGCTTTACGCCGTGGTTCTCGGTCAGTCACTTCGACGGTATCGCCGTGACGCTCGCCCTCACTTCTACGGCGCTCGGCACGCTCGTGCCCATCATGCGTGAGCGCTCGCTCACCGGTACACGCGTTGGGGATTCGATTCTCGCGTACGGCACCTGGGGCGAGCTCGGACCCGTGCTTGCCATGTCGGTGCTGCTCTCTGCGCGCACTGGTATTCAGACGCTCGTGATCTTGGGTCTGTTTGCGGTGGTCTGCGTTTTGCTGGCCGTGGTTCCGAGCCGCTCCAAGCGCGTCGGTAGCCGTTTCTTTGCGTTTGTCGAGGAGCGCGCCGATACCACCTCGCAGACCTTCGTGCGCCTGACGGTGCTCATCCTGGTCACGCTCGTGGCGTTCTCGGCCATCTTCGATCTCGACATCGTGCTGGGCTCGTTTGCCGCCGGCTTTGTCCTGCGCTATATCATCCCCGAGGGCAATCACACGCTCGAGACTAAGCTCGATGGCCTGGCCTATGGCTTTTTGATTCCCGTGTTCTTTACCGTATCGGGCGCAAAGATCGACCTGACGGCCGTGGCGTCGCGCCCCGGCCTGCTTGTGGGCTTTATCGTGGCGCTACTCATCATTCGCGCTGTGCCTATTCTTGTCTCTATGAGCATCTGTCCCGAGACGCGTGATGTCTCGGCGTATGGTCGCATTACCGTGGCCCTGTACTGTACCACGGCGCTTCCGATCATCGTTGCCGTGACGAGCGTTGCCGTCAACGCCGGCGCGCTTTCGCAAGACATTGCCTCGGTCATGGTTGCCGCCGGTGCCATCACGGTGTTTTTGATGCCGCTGCTCGCCCAGCTCTTCTATCGCGTGGTCGATGCCGCGCCGGTTGCCGCCGTGGCAGAAGTTGCCGAGCATCCTTCCGATGCGTTCGATATTCTGCGCGCCCATCACGACCTGGCGAGCCTGCTCGCACGCGAGCACGAACTGCTGACCTCGCATGGCCATGGTCGCACGCTCGACGGCATACCTACCCTTGATTCCATTGCTGACAGCCTCTCGGCCGAGGCGGCAAGCGGGCATATCGATGCCCGTATCGTGGACGCCGCCCATTTGCTGGCCGAGAAGACCTATGGCGACGAGATCGACCCGTCCAAGCTCACCCCGCGCGAGCGCCGTCGCCTTGAGCGCGCCAAGCTCGCCGTGCACGAATACCGCCGCCGCATGCTGGAACTCTACGCAAGAGAAGAAGCCGAGGACGACGACGGCAAGTAGCCGATGCCGGCGTGAGGGCGGCTTTCCAGCTTGATGATCGGGCCGAAATGGGATGCAGTTTCCGCATCGACCTCCATTGGGAAGTCGCATCCCAGAATGAGTGCTCAGAGTGGGACGCGCTTTCCGCTTTGGATCTCTGCGGGAAAGTGCACCCCAGTTTGAATGTTCGAAACGGGACGCAGTTTCCCAAAGAGGCTCCTTTGGGAAAGTGCGTCCCGGAATCGGCGCTCAAACCGGGACGCACTTTCCACTTCGGCTTCTGCTGGAAAGTACGTCCCAGTTTGAAGTCTCGAAACGGGATGCGGTTTCCCAAAGAGGCTCTGGGAGAGACTGCGTTCCACTCTGGGGCGGAATACTGGGACGCAGTTTCCCGTTCAATTAGAAGAAGGCGCGCTGCCTGCGGTTGATGCAGGCAGCGCGCCTTTTGCGCAAGACTCTGTTGAAGGTTGAGGCCGAAGCCTGCTACTCCTTAGGATCGGGCGGCTCCGTCGACGGGGAGTACGGCGCCCGTGACATAGGAGGACATGTCGCTCGCCAGGAAAACGAAGGCGTTGGCAACGTCCTCGGGCTCGCCCATGCGACCGAGCGGAATAGTGGCGATGATGGGCTTGATGACCTCTTCGGGCAGGTTGGCGACCATATCGGTCTTGGTTACGCCTGGGGCAACGGCGTTGACGCGGATGCCCATGGGGGCGAGCTCGCGCGAGAGCGACTGGACCATGCCGTTGACGGCAAACTTGGACGTGGGGTAACCGACGCCGGAGGGCTGGCCGTACTTGGCGACCATCGAGCTTGTGGTAGTGATGGTGCCGCCGTGGCCGGCCTCGGTCATGATCTTGGCGGCAGCCTGGTGACCGTTAAAGACGGCGACGACGTTGAGGTCCATGACCTTTGCGAACTCCTCGGCCGTATAGTTAAGGAGCGGCGAGCGCTGGGAGATGCCGGCATTGTTGACGACCGTGTCCAAGCCGCCCATGTCGGCGGCAGCCTGGGTAAAGGCCTCGGTCACGGCTTCGAGCGAGGTGAGGTCGCAGGAGCGGCCCCAGACCTTGGCGTCGGGATAGGCGGCTGCCAGCTTCTCAACGGCCGCGTCGGCAGTCTCCTGGCGTGAGCCAAAGACGGTGACGGCAGCGCCTTCCTCGATAAAACGGCAGGCGATGGCATAGCCGATACCGCGCGTGCCTCCGGTGATGATTGCTTTCTTGCCCTCGAGCAACATGGTGCTTCCTCTCATCGCGGGCGGACATTCGCAACAAAGCGTAGCGGTAGCCGGAATCGGCCGCGTTTGCATATCGGTGAACGGTAGCCCGCGTTACCGATGAGCGGCTCGCGCAAATATGCTCTGCCGTTGTGCTTAGGGCGGGTGACAAAAGGGCTCCCGTCCCACGTCGGACGGGAGCCCTCAAGGCGCGTATTGCTAGGCAAGCGTTGGGTTAGTTGGCCATAACGCCTTCGGTCCAGGCCTCGACGTCCTCAATGCGCAGGACGTTGGCGACCTCTGCCACGCAGTCGACGCCTGCAAGCTCGGCGGCGGCAGCCTGGACGTCCTTCTCGAGCGCGCGGTGCGTCAGGAAAATGACCGAGCAGGTGTCGGTGACGCCCGACTTGCCATCCTCGACCTGATTGATGAGCGAGATCGAGATGTTGTGCTT
>CAKUFW010000125.1 GCA_934650975.1 uncultured Collinsella sp.
CAGTCGAGCTTCTGGCTTGCGCGGGCCTCGGCCTCCATCTCCTCGTAGCGAGCCAGACGGGCCTTGTTCTTGGCCTGACGGGCCTTCGGCGAGCTGCGCACCCACTCGAGCTCGGCCTCCATACGCTTGGCAAGCTTGGCATCGCGGTTGCCCTGAGCCTCGATACGCGCGGCCTTGGTCTCCAGATACGTGGAGTAGTTGCCCTTGTAGGGATAGAGGTGACCGCGGTCGACCTCGCAGATCCACTCGGCGACGTTGTCCAGGAAGTAACGGTCGTGCGTAACGGCCAGAACGGCACCCTGGTAGTTGTGCAGGAAGTGCTCGAGCCACAGGATCGACTCGGCGTCCAGGTGGTTCGTGGGCTCGTCGAGCAGCAGCAGGTCGGGGGCCTCGAGCAGTAGCTTGCACAGGGCCACGCGACGGCGCTCGCCACCGGAGAGCACATCGACCGGCATATCGGAATCGGGCAGCTGCAGGGCGTCCATGGCCTGGCCGAGTTTGGAATCGATATCCCAGCCGTCGGCGGCGTCAATCTCGTCCTGAAGCTTGCCCATTTCGGCCATGAGGGCGTCCATGTCGCAATCCGGGTCGCACATCTCCTCGCCGATCTTATTGAAGCGATCGACCTTGGCGATCATATCGCCAAATGCCATGCGCACGTTCTCGATAACGGTCTTGTCGTCGTCGAGCGGCGGCTCCTGCTGCAGGATGCCCACGGTATAGCCGGGGGTAAGCCTTGCATCGCCGTTGGAGACCTCTTCGATACCAGCCATGATCTTGAGCAGGGTCGACTTGCCCATGCCGTTGGGGCCCACGACGCCGATCTTGGCGCCGGGATAGAAGCTCAGGGTCACGTCGTCAAGGATCACCTTGTCGCCATGGGCCTTGCGAGCCTGATACATTTGGTAGATAAACTCCGCCATTTGCCTGTTTTATCCTTTCTACCTGCCGTTTCCCAATTCTTGTTTCGCTTTAGTGGAAACGAAATGAGGAAACCAACTCTGAAATTTAACGAAAAAGGGGCATGGTTGCTCACACCCCCTAATACTACCTGGGAAAAGTCCCCCGGAACACACTATGAACTGCGTACGCTAGTTTTCCGCAACCTTAGCGAACAGCCTGCTGTGATTTGCGCCACAGCAGATACGAGTAGACATATGCGGCTCCAGCCGCCCCAAACGCCAAAATCGCGATAATCGCGGCTGTGACCTCGCTCGAAAGCACGCTACCCGCCACGCCCATCACGATGAGGCCGATACCCAGCACCATAAAGCAGGCACCGCCAAAGCGCTGCGTGCGGCGCCAGTTCTCGGGATCGGCAAGCGCCCAGGGCGTCTTGATACCGAGCGTATAGTTCTGCTTCACACGCGGCAAGTAGTTACCCACACCAATGAAGAGCAAGCCGATAGTACCGGAAATCAGCACGTTGACCGAACCGACCGCCGGCACCACGCCCCAGACCGTAAGCTCACCCAACCAGCTTATGGCGCACATGAACAAGGTGAAGGCAATTACGAAGCCCTGATAGAACTTACCCGAGGTTCGATATGCCTCACCTTTGGGATCGATGCGTGGCACGACGTAGAACATCGCGAGAAGTGCCAGGGGCAGCACGCCGAGCGCGGAGGCCATCCAGCTAGGGCCCCAACCGTCGACGGCGCCGTTCGCGCCCCAGTGCGTGGGAATCTGCGCAGGCAAGCTCGGCATCACTATCAGATGCGCTGCGACATTGGCGACGCATAGAGCGACCAACGCAATCCACACGCGCGACGATACCCCCGTGGCGTGAATACCCTTGTTTTCGTTATTCATCCTTATCACCTTCAGTGCTCGTAAAGCCCATAAACCAACCGATCAAATCCTGCATGACGGTGGTGTTTAAGCTGTATACGATGTTTTGACCATGACGTTCATCGGTCACCAGCCCAGCATTCTTAAGCGTTGCCAAGTGATGACTGAGCGACGGTTTGCTGATGTCGAAATGCTCGGCAAGCTCCCCCGCCGTGCAATTGCCCTCGCGCAGCAGTTCCAAAATGCGCCGCCGCGTTGGATCGGCCAGCGCCTTAAAACCCTCTCCCGGCATAGGACCTCCTCTCAGTATTTCGTTCGACGCACACACTATACTCTGTATTTAGATGTTTGTCTAACTATCTAATTTGCAACGTAATATAGAACATTCGTTCGCATTTAGCTATAATGGAAGTTGAAGCAGATGGGCCAGCTCCCTCCACCCAAGAAGGAGATGGACTATGAGTATTAACGATGTCCTGACGTTGTTGTTGCTTGTAATCGCGGCTGTGGAGCTCGGCATCAACATTGGAGGTCGAATGAAATAGCCGCCCCCGCGTAATGCGAAGACGGCCACTTCTCACGCTACAAACGTGCATTGGAGTTGGCCAACCCGCTGCAACGGGTGCCATCTGCTTCATCTTATGCGAATCCTGGTCTCATTTCAACAAGCCCCTAGGGCTCAAATGGAATCGCGATAATACCTATAATGGCGATAGCTAAAACACGATTCGCTTCCCCATCGGAGGATGTCTATGACCGAAACTGCTGCACTCGTCGAGACACGCGACACCAAGCTCGAAATCATCATGGGCCGCGAGGCACTCGACAAGCTCGCCGATGCCACGGTGCTGGTACTCGGCTGCGGAGGTGTGGGCTCCAACTGCTGCGAGGCACTTGCCCGTGGCGGCATTGGTCATTTCGTCATTCTGGACAAGGACACCATCGCGCCCAGCAACATCAATCGCCAGGCCATCGCCTTTCATAGCACCGTCGGCAAGCGCAAGGTGGACGTGATGGAAGCCATGACCCACGATATCAATCCCGCCGCCACCGTTATCAAGCGCACCGAATACCTGCTGAGCGATAACATCGACGACTTCTTTGCCAGCGTCTTGGAACAGACGGACGGCAAACTCGACTACGTCGTCGACGCCATCGACACCATCTCGGCAAAGCTTGCCATTGCCAAGTACGCCCAAGACCACGGCATTCGCCTAGTGAGTTCCATGGGCGGGGCCAACAA
>CAKUFW010000126.1 GCA_934650975.1 uncultured Collinsella sp.
TCAGGCACGCGGGACGATTGACGCCGATGGCGTCGCCCAGCGCCTTGACGATCTGCGCGAGGCCATCCAGGCCAACGCCGCGATGTGCAAGACCGCCGAGGCATATGTCCAAGATCATCTGCTCGAGCTGTCGGAGCACGTGCCGGCCATGGTTGTGGGTAACGGTCCCAACTATGGTGTTGCCGAAGAGGCGGCACTCAAGCTGAGTGAGACTATCAAGATTCCGGCCATGCATCACGAGGGCGAGGAGTTCGTCCATGGTCCCGAGATGCAGATTACTCCGGGCTACCTGGTGTTTATCGTCGACGACCCTCAGGGCTCGGAGCGCCTGGCAAATATCGCCGACGCGCTGTCGAGGGTAACGAAAAAGGCCGTCCTGCTAACCATGCATCCCAAGGGCAAGGCACACGAGATTGCGGTGCCGCAGGTGGCTCCGCTGCTTGCCGCGATTCCCAACCTGGTGTTCTTCCAGACGATGGCGGCAATGATCACCGAGCGTCTGAACTCGTGGGACGTCCATCCGTATCTCGATGCCGTCTCCAAGCAAATGGAGGTTAAGGCGGAGGGCTACGAGGAATCGGTCAACACGCTTAAGGCCAAAGCAGCTGAGTGTTACGGAATGTAGGCGGGCGTTGTCGCTCGTTGGCATAGGGGATTGTTAAGGCATCCCCAGAAAGGAGAAGCAAATGAAGGAAACCGAGAAGATCGAGATCATGAATTTCGACCAGGAGGGCTACCTCGAGGACGGCAAGGCGCTCTACGAGACCGGCAAGAAGATGACCGCGCTCGCCGACAAGGTCGCCGACGAGGGCTACGACGCCGTGTTCCTGATGGGTGTTGGCGGCACCTGGGATGAGCTCATGCAGCTCGAGTACCTCATGAACAAGTTCGGCGACCGCGACCTCGAGGTCTACCTGATCCACGCCGCCGAGTGGAACGTCTCCGGCCACAAGCGCATGACCGACAAGTCGGTCGTGCTCACCGCCTCCGAGTCCGGCACCACCCCCGAGGTCCTCGAGGCCGTCAAGAAGATGAAGGACATGGGCGTGCGCGTCTACGCCATGACCAAGCCCGAGGGCCCCATCGGCCAGGCTGTCGGCGCCGAGAACTGCGTCGCTATGGCTTCCGACCATGGCTCCGGTGGCTGCGAGAAGGGCTACTACCTCGCCGACTGCTTCGGCCTGCGCCTCCTCAACCGTCGCGGTTGCTTCCCCAAGTTCGATCTGTTCATCGAGCAGACCAAGGACATCTGGAAGGATATGCTCGATATCCGCAAGCGCTTCGAGCCGCGCGCCGAGGAGCTCGCCAAGAAGTACGCCCTCGCGCCCTACACCATGTTCATCGGCTCCGGTGCCCTCTGGGGCGAGACGATCCTCTTCTCGATGTGCATCCTCGAGGAGATGCAGTGGAAGCGCACCCGCTACATCACCTCTGCCGACTTCTTCCACGGCACCCTTGAGCTCGTGGAGCCGGGCGTGCCCGTGTTCCTGTTCATGGGCGAGGACGAGTGCCGCAAGCTCGACGAGCGTGCTCGTGCATTCCTGACCCGTGGCGTGACCGGCGACACCGACATCAACATCATCGACACCGCCGAGTTCGCCATCCCGGGCCTTGACGACGATTTCCGCGTCATCGTTTCCCCGTGGATCCTGACGGTGCTCGTGACTGACCGCCTGGCTCGCTACTACGAGACGGTCACCAAGCACAACCTCAAGTATCGTCGCTACTATCACCAGTTCGACTACTAAAGCCAAGCGCGGGGACGCGTCAGTCACGGAAGGATTCGCAGCATGAGACAGTACATCATTGCCAGCCATGCACACTTCGCTACCGGCATCAAGGAGAGCATTGAGCTGCTCTCGGGCGCTCGCGACAACGTCCACGACCTTTCGATGTTCGTCGACGATCGCATGGACGTGGCCGAGGAAGCCCAAAAGCTGCTGGCAGGCATGTCTGCCGACGATGATGTCGTCGTCTGCACCGACCTTTTTGGCGGCAGTGTGAACAACGAGTTCACCAAGATCGTCCAGACGCGTCCCCGCACCTACCTTGTCACCAACATGAACCTTCCGCTGCTCATCCAGCTGCTGTTCTCCGATGAGTCGGCGCCGGTTGAGGAGACGATTCGCGCCATCGTCGCTGCGGACGATACGCGCGTGAAGTTCGTCAATGACCTGTTGGTCGATGACGACGAGGAAGAAGAGTTCTAATCCGCAGCACCTACTGACACGCCGTAAGACGGCACAAGACCTTTGGGGGGTCACATTATGATTCAGCTACTTCGCGTCGACCATCGTCTGCTTCATGGCCAGGTCGCAGTCTCTTGGGTCCAGGGCCTCGGCTCCAACTGCATCTTCTGCGTGGGCGACAAGGTCGCCAACGACCCGGTGTGGAAGACCACGCTCAAGATGGGTAAGCCTGCCGGTTGCAAGCTCGTCATCAAGGACATGGCGAATGCCATCGAGGCTATTAACTCGGGCGTGACCGACAAGTACAAGATGATCATCTGCGTCGCCACCATCGCCGAGGCAAAGCAGCTCGTCGAGGGCTGCCCACAGATTAAGTCCATTAACCTGGGCAACACCAAGCCCAAGGACGAGAAGCGCCCCGACGCGCGTCAGGTCTCTCGCCAGATCTTCCTGACCGCGGCCGAGGAAGCCGATGTGCGCGAGATGCTGGACCGTGGCGTTGAGGTCGAGATTCGTCCTCTGGCCGATGACCCCAAGGTTGACTGCGCCAGCGTGCTCTAGGCGGTTAATTTCGAAGAGCTCCGTCTCTTCGTAGTGTCCTATATGGAAAGGGGGATATATGCTTACCCAAGCAATCCTCATCGGACTTATCGCCGCATTTGGTAAGTTCGACTACCAGCTCGGTACGCTCTATGCGTTCCGTCCCATCGTCCTGTGCCCGCTCGTGGGCCTGGTACTGGGGGATCTGCAGTCCGGCCTCGCGATTGGCGCGAGCCTGGAGCTGCTGTTCATGGGCTCGATCTCCATCGGCGCCTACGTGCCGCCCGATGAGAC
>CAKUFW010000127.1 GCA_934650975.1 uncultured Collinsella sp.
GTAGACTCCCCGCCTGTGCAAGCGCAGAAACCCTAGCTCCTCGAATGTGCGACAAACCGGCTATGAACCAGGCCGATTGCAAACGCCACCACGGCAACCGGCGCCCATGCGGCACCGATGTCTGCTAGCGGCAACGCATCAAACGGCAGCCACACACCCGCAAAGAACGCATCGCGGACCGAGGTAATCACACTCTGCACGGCGACAACGCCACCGACCCAAACCCACACCTGCGGATGCGCATCGCAAAAACCGTGCACCAGGCCCATAAGCACCAGCACGATGGCGACGGGATACAGGGCGTTGAGCATGGGCACCGAGAACATAAGAATCACGTCGAGGCCCACGTTGGAGAGCACACACGAAAACGCCGCGAACACAAAGGCGAGAATTGCGAAGGGGCGGCGCATGGCCTCCTCGGAAGCCTCCGCTCCCCCTTCGACCACATACGTCTCGCAGAAGTAACGCGAGCAGCAGCTAATAAGACCGATGCACACGTTCATGCACGCGAGGAAAAAGATCGCGAAGACCACGACCGTGCCGGCCAGACCAAAGTGCATGGAGGCCGAGCGGGCAAGGATGGCAGCGCCGTTCGTCGCATCGGGCATCACGGTGCCGAGCTGCATACCGGCAAGTGCCAGGCCGCAGTAGATGATGGCCATGAGCACGCCGGCGATCACGCCGGAGCGCGAGATCTCGAATGCCACGCGCTTATCGTCGGTAACGCCGAGCTCATGGATAGTCTCGGCGATGATGATGCCAAAGGCGAGCGACGCAAGCAGGTCCATCGTCTGATAGCCGGTCAAGAAGCCCTGCACGGCAGCGCCCGCATCATAGGGAGCCTGCGGCGCGGCAGCCGGCCCCAGCGGTGAGATCACGGCAGCGCCGACAACCAGCACAATGAGCGCGATGAGCGCGGGGCCCGTAATGCGACCGAGCACGCGCGTGATAACGCCCGGGCGAAGCGTAAGCGCAAACGCGACGACGAAGAAGGCGACGGCAAACACCAGGCGAGCCGTGCCGAGCGAAACGCCCTCGGGCAGCAGCGGCACCAGCATCTCGAAGGCCGTGGAGCTCGTACGAGGAATGGCCAGGCACGGACCGATCGCCAGATACACCGCCGCGACGAAGAACTCGCCAAACTTGGGGTGCACGCGACCGGCCAGCTCGCGCGCCGTTCCGGCAAGCGCCACGGCGATAAAGCCCATGACGGGCAGGCCGATAGCGGCAATCAAAAAGCCGATCATGGCAAGCGGCGTGGCAGAACCTGCCTGCAGTGCCAGAAGCGGCGGAATAATGAGGTTGCCGGCACCAAAGAGCATCGAGAACAGAGCGATGCCGACGGTAACGACATGGTCGGAGCGCAGACCGCGCGGAGCGGATGAGGCCATAGGCACACCTTTCGGGTCGAAACAAAAACGGGACGGGCAAAAACACCCGTCCCGAAAGTATATACGCTTGAGCGTGTTTAGCAGGCTAAATCGCGCACGGCGTCAATTGCCGTGTCGACTTCGTCATCCGTGTTGAAGTACCCAAACGAGAAGCGCACGACACCCTGGCGCTCGGTTCCCAGCGCGCGGTGCATGAGCGGGGCGCAATGGGCGCCGGGACGGGTCGCAATCCCCCACCCTTGCATAAGCGCGTCCGAAATCTCGGCCGAATCGATAACGCCCACGTTGAGCGACACGATCGACGAGCGCGTCGGCTGGTCAAAGGCGCCGTAGAGCGTAATGCCCGGAATTTCGCGCACACCGGCCAGGAAGCAATCAGCAAGCGCACGCTCATGCGCGGCAATCGCCTCGACCCCACCCTGAGCCTCGATAAAGTCCAGGCCAGCGGAAAGACCGGCAATACCATGGCCGTTAAGTGTGCCCGCCTCCAGGCGCGTCGGCCACTCCAGCGGTTGCAGCGTATCGAAGCTATGCACGCCCGTGCCGCCCATGGCCCACGGCGCTACGTCGACGCCCTCCGCCACAGCCAGGCCACCGGTGCCCTGCGGACCCATAAGCCCCTTGTGGCCGGTAAAGCACACAATGTCGAGCCCCATGCTCTGCATGTCAATCTTCGCCGCACCGGCAGACTGCGACGCATCGACAATCACCAGTGCACCAGCCGCGTGAGCCATCTCCGCCACACGCGCAACGTCAACGGCATTGCCAGTCACGTTGGAGGCATGCGTCACCACCACGGCACGCGTGCCCGGCGTCACCAAGCGCTCAAGCTCGTCATAGTCGAGCACGCCGTTCACATCGCAGCCGGCGTGCTCAACAGCCACGCCCTGCTCCGCCGCCAGGCGATTGAGCGGGCGAAGCACGGAATTGTGCTCGAGCATCGTCGTGACCACCCGGTCGCCGGGGCGCACCACGCCATTGATGGCGGTGTTGAGCGCCGCCGTGGAGTTAGGCGTAAAGCACACATGGTCGGCACGCGGACAACCCAGCAGGCGCGCGAGCTTGGCACGGCAGCCGTGAATCGTACGCGCGGCATCGAGCGCACCCGACGTGGCGCCGCGCCCGGCATTGCCGAGCGAACACATCGCCTGCGTCACGGCATCAACCACCGTTTGCGGTTTATGCATGGTCGTCGCCGCGTTATCCAGGTAGATCATCGCACGACCTCCCACATGTCAATCACGGCAAAGCCCTCGGTGGGGACACCGGCCGCAGCAAGCTCGCCGCGCAGCAATTCCTCATCCGAAGGCAGCGCCTTCCAAGCCAGGCCGCAGCCAGCCGCGACCTCCCCGGGCACGGGAATCGTGCGTCCGGGAAGGCCGCGTTCGGTGCACAGGGCCTCGCAGCCCATGGCGGCCGCCGTGGTGGGAAACGTGATAACAAGCGCCGGACGCTTCTCTCTCATGGCAAACCCCCGCCCAAGCGTTACGGGCGCACGACGCGCACGGCCTGCTCCATCTTCTCCACGATCACGTACATGTTGGTGACCTCGCCC
>CAKUFW010000128.1 GCA_934650975.1 uncultured Collinsella sp.
GTTCGGGTAGCGTGCGTGGAGCTGCACGGTAACGTGCAGACAAGATAAATGACCGTTCACGACAGAACCCGGCTTATCGGCCCACTTGGCATTTTTGTTACCCTGACAATCGGTATATGACCTTTGCCGTATTATTGAGGCTGTTTGTTGCTTTGCTTGGTTTTGAGGGGCTTTGTTGGACAGCTATTTTACGTTGCAATCGAATGTTGAGGCTACGGGCGAGTTTGTCGACCGCAAGAGTCGGTTTATTGCTCAGCTGGTCCATATTGAGTCCGAGGACGAGGCAAACGCCTTTATCGAGATGGTTCGCAAGCGTCACTACGATGCTCGTCATAATGTGCCCGCGTGGATTTTGGTCGACGGTCGCGAGCGCCAGAGCGATGACGGTGAGCCGAGCCGTACGAGCGGTTTGCCCACGCTCGAGGTGCTTCGCGGTGCGGGGCTCAAAAATGTTTGCTGTGTGGTGACGCGCTATTTTGGCGGCACGTTGTTGGGACCAGGTGGTCTGGTGCGTGCCTATACGGCGGCGACGCAGGCGGCGGTTGCGGCTGCGCAGGAAGCCGAGCAGATCGTTGAGATGACGAGCGTCGTGCCCGTTGACGTGCATGTTGCCTATCCGCAGTATGAGCAGGTGCTTCGTTTGGCGCACGACTCAGGTGCCAAGGTTTCGGACACTGACTACGAGGACGCCGTGACACTTCACTTGGTGTTTAAGGCGGGGGAGCAGGAGCCGTTTTGCACTAAGATGCGCGAGCTTATGGCTGGCCGCGAGGAGATCGAGGTCGGCGCTCCCGAGTTTGCCGAGTTTTAACGGCGACGGCCGGCGTGCCATGGGATATCCCAGGCGCGCCGGCCATCTTTTTTCTGGTGCCATTATTTATTTGGCGAGCTGCCTCAATACGTCGCAGGCGATCTCGACGGCATCGTCGATGCAGCCGGGGCAGCTGCGGAGCGGGCCCTGGTCCGAGCCAATACCCTTGAGCGTGCCGCAGATGGTCGTCGTGTTCTTCTCGCTAAAACGCTTAGCGATCTCACGCGACAACTTGTAGGTCTGCCCCTTGGTCTTGGGGTTTTCCATGCCGTCGCTCATTACAAAACCCATGATGGCCACGGCGCCCGATATGGCGCCGCAGGTCTCGGTCATGCCGCCCATGCCGGCACCGAAGCCCTCGGTGAGCGTAAAAGCGGTCTCGGGGTCGAGTCCGACAGCGGGTGCGAGCGTGCAGGCGACGGCCTGCGCGCAGTTAAAGCCGCGGGCGTGGTATTCGGCAGCCTGAGCCTGGCAGGCGGCGGCATCGAGTTGGGTGGTATCGATCTGTCTCATGTGCTTCTCCTTGGTCACGGTGTACCCGCCTATGGTACCCTTGCCGGCGCTTGTGCTCATCGAGACCCCAACGCATATCTCATTGTTTTCCGCAATCTAACTCAACCTTTTTGATTTGGGACAAATAAACCTGATTACTTTGTCCCATAACCTATCTGCGGGATGGGTTGAGAGGGGTGCGGGGTAGCGGTATCGTGAACCGAATAAAACAAAACCCAAGCAAGGGAGCTAGATATGAGCGAGCAGACCATCGGTACCACGTGTGTTCAGGGCGGCTATCGCCCGGGTGATGCAGAGCCGCGCCAGGTGCCTATTTATCAGTCCACCACGTGGAAATACGACACGTCCGAGCACATGGGCAAGCTGTTCGACTTGGAGGAGTCCGGTTACTTCTACAGCCGCCTGCAGAACCCCACGTGCGATCTGGTTTCCGCCAAGATCTGCGAGATGGAGGGCGGTACCGCCGCGATGCTCACGAGCTCGGGCATGGCCGCGAACTTCCTTGCCATCTTTAACGTTGCCGGTGCCGGTGATCACGTGGTCGCAAGCTCTGCCATCTACGGCGGCACCTACAACCTGCTCGCCCACACCATGGGCCGCATGGGCCTGACCTGCACGTTCGTCGCACCCGACTGCACCGATGAGGAGCTGGAGGCCTCTTTCCAGCCCAACACCAAGCTCGTCTTTGGCGAGACCATCGCCAATCCCGCGCTTGCCGTGCTCGACATCGAACGCTTTGCCAAGGCAGCGCATGACCACGGCGTGCCGCTGATGGTCGACAATACCTTCCCGACGCCCGTGATGTGCCGTCCCTTTGAGTGGGGCGCCGACATCGTCACGCACTCCACCACCAAGTACATGGATGGTCACGCGGCCTACCTGGGCGGCGTGATTGTCGATCACGGTCAGTTTGACTGGATGGCCCATGCGGACAAGTTCCCGGGTCTCACCACGCCCGACGAGAGCTATCACGGCGTGACCTATGCCGAGAAGTTCGGCCGTGAGGGCGCCTTTATTACCAAGGCTACCGCTCAGCTCATGCGCGACCTTGGCCCCATGCAGAACCCGCAGGCGGCGTTCTTCCTGAACAGCTCGCTCGAGAGCCTGCACGTGCGCATGCCGCGTCATTGCGAGAACGGACTGGCCGTCGCCAAGTTCCTGCAGAGCCACCCCAAGGTGCGCTTTGTGAGCTATCCGGGCCTGGAAGGCGACAAATACTACGACATGGCTCAGAAGTACATGCCCAACGGTACGTGCGGCGTTGTGAGCTTTGGCTTTACCGGTGGTCGTGCGGCGGCCGAGACCTTTATGAAGAGCCTCAAGCTCGCCCAGATTGCCACGCATGTAGCCGATGCGCGCACCTGCTGCCTGCATCCGGCAAACGCCACGCATCGCCAGATGAACGATGAGGAGCTCATTGCCTGCGGTATCTCCGCCGACATGGTGCGCCTGTCGTGCGGCTTGGAGGACACGGCCGATCTGATTGCCGACCTTGAGCAGGCGCTCGCGCAGTGCTAGGCTAGCGTGCGTGCGAGGCGTGGGACGGCTTTTCGGCTGACGACGTCCTCATAGTTCCGATTCCGTA
>CAKUFW010000129.1 GCA_934650975.1 uncultured Collinsella sp.
GAGGCCATGCGCGCCTACGCCGCCGAGAAGGGTGCCGACGGCATTGTCCTGTGCATCACCGACATCATGGAGGAGGGCTCGCAGGTCCTGCTCGAGGGCGAGACCGAGGCCGCTCAGAAGGGCCTGGGCATTGCCGACGAGCACGACGGCGTCTGGATGCCGGGCGTCCTCTCCCGTAAGAAGCAGGTCGCTGCCCCCATCATGGCCGCCTGCTAGGTTCTTTTGACCCAACACCGACGACCGGATCGCGGACGCCCCGCGCTCCGGTCGTTTTTTGTGCACGGCGCTGCGTCGTCTCTTGGACAGGCGCGCCCGCGCCGTTGAGCAAATAATGTTCAACCTGTGGTTCCGCTTTTCGGCCACGCCTGCGTGTTTGTCGTGCAGGGTAGGCTAGATGCAAGCGTAATACGTTAGAGCGCGGCGCCGCCACTTGGGCGGGCCGTGCTTTTTTAAGACGGGAGCTTTCCCGTGAAAGGAGCCGCCCATGGCAGCACCCGAGCAGCTGTTCAACGTTCGTGAGCGCAAGCGTTTTGAGCGCCACGATATCTGGGAGCGCATCGCCGAGAACGGCACGATTTCCGCCGCGGTTATGGTCATCGCCGCCATCGCCGCCGTCATTTGCGCCAATACCGATGCCTACGAGGCCATCCATCACTTTTTGGAGACCCCGCTGTATGTGGGTCTGGGACATTTGACGGCTGGCCTCACCGTTGAGCTTTTCGTCAACGACTTCCTCATGGCGATTTTCTTTTTGTTGGTGGGCATTGAGCTTAAGTACGAGATGACGGTCGGCGAGCTCAAGAATCCGCGTCAGGCCATGCTTCCCATGCTGGCGGCCGTGGGCGGCGTCGTCGTTCCCGCCTGCATCTACCTGATCTTTAACCATGCCGGCGCCCGCAACGGTTGGGCCATTCCCATGGCAACCGATATTGCCTTTGCGCTGGGCGTGCTGTCGCTTTTGGGCAATCGCGTGCCCAACGGCGTGCGCGTGTTCTTCTCGACGCTCGCCATCGCCGACGACCTCATCTCCATTGCCGCCATCGCCATCTTCTACGGTCAGAGCCCCAACCCGTTTTGGTTGGGCGCCGCCGCGGTTGTGACCTGCGCGCTCGTGTGGCTCAACAAGACGCAGCACTATCGTCTTGCCCCGTATTCGGTGCTGGGCCTGCTGCTGTGGTTCTGCATGTTCAAGAGCGGCGTGCATGCCACGCTCGCCGGCGTCATCCTGGCCTTTACCATCCCGGCCAAGTGCGGCGTTAAGCTCGACAGCCTCACCGATTGGTTGGGCGAGTGCCTGCCGCTGCTCGATGACCGCTACGACGACGAGGCGCACATCCTGGGCCAGCATGACTTTACCGTCTCGACCACCAAGGTCGAGCGCGTCATGCACCGCGTGACCCCGCCGCTCATCCGCATGGAGCGTCTGATCTCCACGCCGGTCAACTTTGTGATCCTGCCGATCTTTGCGTTCGTGAACGCACAGGTTCGCCTAGTGGGCGTGGACATGAGCACGCTGCTCACCGACCCGGTGACGCTCGGCGTGTACTTTGGCATGCTGCTGGGCAAGCCGATCGGCATCTTTGGTATGACGTTTGCCCTGGTTAAGCTTAAGGCCTGCGAGCTGCCGCACAATGTCAACTGGCACATGATTGCCGGCGTGGGCATTCTGGGCGGTATCGGCTTTACCATGTCAATCCTCATCAGCGGCCTTGCCTTCCCGACGGCCCAGTTTGAGGTTCTGGCTGCCAAGGCCGCCATCCTTGCCGGTTCTGTCACCGCTGCCGTAATCGGCATGATCTACATGAGCGTGGTCTGCAAGCATCCCTCGCCCAAGGACGAGTAAGAGCGCAAAAACAGGGGCCGGACATGCCCCGGATGCCCTCGTGTGCAAAAAACGCCGTTTGTGAGTACTGTCACAAACGGCGTTTCATTTTACGTGCGAAAAATAATGGACATAATCATGCAATCTGTACGTTAACGAGTGAACAGTGGATCAGAAACTGACGACGAGGTCCTCATAATGAGGGCGAACAAGGCCAAAGCGGGCTGTTTTTGCCTAAAATCGCTGCTACTAAAAAAGTAACAGTACTCATATTTGCCCTTTTTTGCACACTGGCCCTTTTGTTGCGCGGTTTTAACAAACCGCGCAACTGCTCGACGCTGCAAACGACTCTAAGCGGCAATCTGACGTTCAATTTCAAGGGCGCGACCAGAAGGTCAGCGCCCTTTCATTTCACGTCACCTTGCTCGCTTAGGGTCGTTTTCGCTGACGCTGCCAAAACATCGGCGTTAACCTAGTCGTTTAAGAACGTCCAATGACTGGTTCTATTCCACCGTTCCGTAGACGGCACCCCAGCCGTGGGCGGCAAGGGCCGAGTTGAGCTGGTCGCAAAGTGACTGGCGGTCGTAATAGCCGGGCGGCAGCAGGTTGACGATTTCCATGAGATCGGGCGCCAGGTCCAAGATTTCGGCCTGTACGATCAGATCCAGGCGGTCGATGGCGTGGCGGTCGTAAAACAGTCCGTCGACCAGGCGCTGCAGGTCGCCGAATTCCTCGGCCTGAAACGATCCGTACTCCATAGTGCCTCCTTGGGCGCCCCACGCCGGCATGCGCGGCGATTCGTAATTCATTGCGATGAACTTAATCTATCACGGCTTCATAACGTTGCGGCGGTGGCGGTCTATACTTAGACGAACTGCAACGTACCGCTTCGCGAAAGGTCGCACCCATGCAGACGATCTACCAGAAGATGGAAACCACCGAACTCGATGCCGCCATCGAGGCGCTCAAAGCCGAGGTCGCCGAGGTCAAGGCCAAGGGCCTGGCGCTCGATATGGCCCGCGGCAAGCCGTCGCCC
>CAKUFW010000130.1 GCA_934650975.1 uncultured Collinsella sp.
CATCTTGGACGCCCGAGCAGCTCGATTACATGCACGACATAGCCTGGTGGCGCGCCATGATCGAGCCGACCCCCGGCGTCGAGATTGTCTCGATGCAACCCATGCTCTGCACCAACGAGGCATGGGCAGATTGGCTCGCCTGCGACAACGAATACGCAGCGGGCGACCGTGCTGCCGTTGAAGCCGGCGCACTCGAGTATCTCAACACCATCGCCATCGTGCTGAAGAAGCTCTAAACAACAGCCGCGCGAGGCCGTAGACATACGACCTCGCGCGGCTTCTTTCTTCATGAGTTTTGGGGCAGACCAGCAGCCATTACATCCTTACGCCAGGCTTGGGATGCCTGCATTGGCGGTGCGCCGCCGCGCTACTTGCGCAGCGGCTTGGGCAGCGGAATGCCGGCGGCGATAACGGCGGCGATGATCATGCAGACGATACCCTTGAGCGGGAAGCACATGAGCAGCAGGCCCACGACCATAACCGGCTGACGCATGACCGCACCCATCGTCGATGCCGTGCAGACGGCGACGCAAAAGACCGGATCGGCACCGGTGAGGATGGCAAGGCCGTAGCCCAGGCTTACGCCCGAGAAGATAACCGGGAAGAAGTGGCCGCCGCGCCAACCAAGGTTGATAAGCGCCGGGGTCAGCATAGCCTTGACCAGACCGGTCGCGATAAGCACGCCGGCGGGGATGGTCAGATAGGTTTCCATGAGGACATCGGCCTGCGTCTCGCCGGCAAACATGGTGTAGGGCAGAACCGTGCCACAAGCCGCAAGCACCAGACCGGCCAGCATGGCCTTAACGACAGGGCGCTCCCCTATGGCATGGGCCAGCACCTCGCTCGCGTGCTCCGAGACAAAGTACAGCCAGCCGCAGACCGTGCCGATCAGCGACAGGGGAATGAGCCATGCGAGCTCGAGGTTGCCCACCTCGGCAGCCTCGAACCTGGGCATACCCATGCCGCCGCCCATAAGCTGGCCGAGCAGCAGATAGGTGCCCAGGCCGCCGGCAATCGCGATGCCGTAGACCACGGTCTTCTGTGCCTTGGGCAACTTGATGGTGATCTCGTCAGACGCGGAGTCCTCGCCATCGGCGCTGCCGGCGAGCGGGGCCACAAAGCCAAAGACGGGCGCGGTAAAGAGTGCCGTCAGCGCGGCCTGGGTGCCCAACAGCGTGAGCTCCCTAAACTCGGCGCCAAAGCGACGCATGCGGTCGCCGACCCAGCTGCAAAGACCCGCGATAACGCCGGTCAGTCCGGCCTCCGGTCCAATACTTCCGCCAAACAGCAGCGGCAGCAATGCCGCGAGCGAAAGCTTGCCCAGATTGTCATACGGGTAGCGTCCGTCTTGCTTGACCTTGGCCATTACCTGGTTGAGGTCGTCGGTCTTGGTGCCCGTCATCTTTTCGTACAGACCGATCAGCAGACCGCCCAGCAGGCAGACGAAAAATGGATACGGCAAAAAGCCGAACGGGCCGCTGGCGAGCTCGGGCGACGCCACTCCCAACATGTGCGGAATCTCGGTCCACAGATAGTCGATGCCGTGCTCCATCGCAAAGAAGAACAGCCAGACAGCGGCACCCGCGAATGCGCCGGTCACAGCCACGCTGACCAAAAACAGCGCGCGGTTTTTAGGTTTTGCAAGCTTATCCATCGGGCCCTCCCGTGGTCAGAGTCGACAAAGGTATGTTTTATTGTAGAGCGAGCGTTGCCCAGACGAGCCAACCATCTGCGCCGTAGACGGCGCCATTGGGCGCAACGCGCGCCTAATCTAGAACTTAGCCATTGATGATCGAGGCAATCTCGTGCAAATCTTCGGCAAAGTAAATGCCCTGCTGGCGACGCGGGCTCGATAGGCCCTTGTCGATCATATGCTCGAGCAGTAACTTCAGGTCGTTGTAATAACCGTCCAAGTTATACAGGATGCACGGCGCACTCAGATGTCCCAACGATACGGCGGACATGACCTCGGCAATCTCCTCGAGCGTGCCCGTACCGCCCGGGAAGGCAATAAACGCGTCGCCGAGCTCGATCATCTTGGCCTTACGCTCGGCCATATCGCTCGTCACGATGAGGTCGTCGATGCCGTCGTGTTGAAACTCGGCCTCGATAAAAAAGCTCGGCTCAACCCCCGTCACGTGGCCGCCGGCATCGAGCACGCTATCGGCGAGCGCACCCATCAGGCCCGACTTGGACCCGCCGTATACCAGTGCGTGGCCGTTGGCGCCAATCCATGTGCCGAGCTCTCGCACCGCGGGCAGAAACGCCGGGTCGTTACCGACGCTGGCGCCCAGGTATACCGTGATATTCAATATTCAGTCCCCCTCGTCGTGACGCGCGACGCCCGTTCTAACGTTGGCGCCGGCGATATTCGCGCACACGGCGCGACAGGTCGGCGAGTTCGTCGCGGTCGAGCTCTTCCAAATGCTCCAAGTCGTCCATAAAGCGCGCCATGGTGTCTTTTTGGCGCATCTTGATGAGCGTATTGCAGTAGTTCACCGCAACACCCGTGAGCATAGCGATGTAGAAGATGCTGATGACGCTCAAGATGACGGTGATGGCGCGGGCAACCGGCGTCTCGGCCGGAATGTCGCCAAAGCCGATGGTCGATACCGTCTCAAAGCTAAACCAGAGCCCGTCGCCAAAGGTAAGAGTCGTGGGCTCGGACAGCCAGACGGCCGTTGAGCAGAGCAGGTAGAAGACGAGGAACAGACCCGTGATACGCACGAAGCCCGCCTGGCGCAACACATCGGCAAGCGTCCTCAGCTTTTTCATCGCGACCCCTTCCGCGAGCAATCAATCACATTCGCTCGGTATTGTCCCAC
>CAKUFW010000131.1 GCA_934650975.1 uncultured Collinsella sp.
GTTGCCGACGAGGAAGACCTCTCGCAGCTGCTGCAGATGGTCTTTAGCCCCGACGGTCCGGACGACATCCTGCTGGGTACCTCCGCTGCTCCGACGCATCACGCCGACGAGGACGAGGAGCTCTTGGGCGCCCCGATTGACGACAAGAAGGCTCCCGCCAACGGTGCCATCAACGAGGACATGGCTTCCCTCGACGAGCTGCTCAACCAGCTTGTAGACACCGACGACGCCGAAGAGGCCAAGGACAACGACGAGGAGTAACTTCCTAGTACGTTAACCGCCCTTCCAAAGACCCGTTTCCCAACAGGGAAGCGGGTCTTTTTTGTAAACCTGCCAATAAGGGACAGGTTTATTTTGGTAGGTTTTTCCTGCCTGAATATGAAACATTTCGTCCGGTCAAAGCGTATCTATGGTGAGGGCCTCATCGAGAACCATTAACGTCACCGGGAGGTGATTATGGAAGAACAAGCTTTTAGACAGGCGGTCGAGGACCACCGAGATGTCGTGTTCCGAATCGCTTTGACGTATCTGCGCGATCGCGCCGACGCCGACGATGTCGCTCAAGACGTCTTTCTAAAGTTACTCAAAAGCGATACGCATTTTGAAAGCTGGGAGCATCTTCGCCGATGGCTTATCCGGGTCACGATCAATGAATGCAAATCGCTCTTTCGAAAGCCATGGAGGCGCGTGGAGGATATTGAGAACCTGGCCGATTCGCTTTCGATGGCGCAGGAAGAGACCAAGGCCGTCCTGTCGGACGTCATGCGGCTTCCGGAACGATTCCGTATCCCCATCGTGCTCTATTACTATCTGGGCTTCTCGACTTCAGAGATTGCCGAGTTATTGCATGTGCCAGCCGCGACCGTTCGAACGCGTTTAGCCCGCGGTAGATCGAAACTCAAGTTCATCCTAGAGGAGGGCGACCGTGAAATCCAACCAAATCAAGCAGGCCTTCGAGTCCGTCCAAGCCGATAGCGATCTTGCTGACCGTGTTCTTTATGCCGCTGCTGGTGAGCCGTTTCGCCGAAAGGGTCACGCGAAGCCTCTGTATGTTGCCGTGATCGGATGCCTTGCCGGAGTGCTGGCGACCGGAGGGGTCGCCTACGCCGTCGTCAATTCCAGTTATTTTGCCTCTGCCTGGGGAAACCATGGCAACGGAGAGTCCATTACCTGGACTCAAGGTGGCTCGTCGGGGACTAAATATACCTACACCAGAGAGTTTGGTGATGGTATCGCGCCCCAAAGCTTGGAGGGTTCAGTACAGAAGGTCAATCTGTCCGTCGAGGGCAACGGCTATACACTCGACATTCATGATATGGCTATCGATAAAAACGGTTGCGGTGCCGTGACGTTTACGTTGTCCAATCCAAATGGTGTTAACTACTACAAGCCGGCAGCAGAGACTGGCGAACTTGTTCTCTATGGTGAAGAAGAACAAGGCATCGGTACACCCAGCATGAACTTCGGCGAGGAATGGGCTGATACACGCTGCACCATTGATAAAGACACATCAAGCGATACTGTCATTAATGGCACGATGTACTTTGCCTCTATGGATCGCGAGCGAGGTTTGCAAAATGCGGTCACCTGGAATATCCAGTGGACCGAGGGCGAAGGTGAGGATGCGAAACTGTTCGAAGCATCGACGCCCGAGTTTAGCGTCGGAACATACATCGATACCAAGGAACTTCACTCTGATGATTCGCCTCTCGAGATCAGTCCGTTTTCCATTCAGACGCATATCGATGATCTGGGCTATGAAGCAGTTGATCATAAACTGACCGTCACCTACAAGGATGGATCGGAGCAGATTATCGAAGATGACGACGCAGGGGTGTTCAACTTATATTTTTCTTATGCGCGCAATAGCGGAGAGAACATCTGGGTGCCAACAAGGATCATTGATGTCGACCAAGTGGCCTCGGTAACTCTTGAGGGCACACGGTGTACCTCAACAGGAGAGACCGAAACGGAGGAACCCTTTACCATCGTCTATTCATAACGTCTGGGGCCGCTTCCTACTAGGGGAGTGGCCCTTTTCACGATGATTATGAGGAAGGATCCGCTTGATGCGGGGGCGTCATGCACCTCAAAAACGGAAGTGCGGGGAAAAAGTTGGGACCTCCGACCACACCGAAATTATAACCCCCTGCTTACCTGCGGTTTTGTTGTCAAAATAGCGGTCTGGTCAAAGGTTTCCAATTTTTCCCCGCACTTCCGAAATGAGGAGGGCATCAGGGACGTCTCGATTCCGGAAGTATGCGGCAAAATCCCGATAGTCCGACCACACCGCATATGCCCAAGCGCTCTACCTGCGGGTTTGTTATCGCAAAACCCCGGTGTGCTCGGCAGGTCCAAAATTTGCCGCATACTTCCGAAAACGCCATTGATCTCCATGAGACAGATGAGAGCAGATTACCGCTGGAACGCGACGTTTCCCCAGATAAAACCTGCCAAAATAAACCTGTCCCTTTTTTGGCAGGTAACGTTGCCCCGACGAGCATGTCGGATTCCCGGCCCGGGCGGCACGCTGTTTAAGTTTGTCGCGAGTTCCGCACGAGCCGGAGGCCACATAATGTGGCCTCCGTGCGAGCCAGGACTGTAGAGCAGCAAACTTAACCCCTGTGCCGCCCGGCCCGGGAATCCGCCCCGCGCACAGGAGGAGATTCCTTTTGTGTAGGCTTTGCGGAAATGTGCCTATTTTGGGATACGCCCGGCGGCGTGGTCTGTTGACGGCACAGCTAACGCCACGTATCCTATCGAACTGCGTGTTTCGTAGGGG
>CAKUFW010000132.1 GCA_934650975.1 uncultured Collinsella sp.
GAGCGGCGAGGTCCACGCCAGCGCACCGCTCGGCGCCAGCCGCGAGCGCATCGAGGCATTCGTTCAGCGTAACAGCGCGTGGATCATCGACCGACTTGCCCGGCGCGAGCAGCGCCAGACGACAACCGACGAGCCGTTCAGTCCCCACTCGATCATTGCGCTTTGGGGCAAGCCCATCACCGTTCAGGACGCACTCGACCACAACTTCGAATCGCCCGCACCGCGACCCAAACAAGCCACGTTCGCAAGCTTTATGGGCGCCGACGGACCAAATGAGTGCCCACAGCCCCGGCGGCACGCAAACCTCGACGGCCTAACGCCCGAAGAACTCCAAGCCCGCATCGATCAACTCTATGCGTCCGAAGTCACCACGGCGCTGCGCGACATGGTGCACGCGTACGAAATCGCCATAGGCGTTACCGTAACCCGCGTCTCCGTGCGTAGTATGAAGACGCGCTGGGGCTCATGCACGCCCAAAACCGCCACCATTCGCATCGCACGCGAACTTGCCGCCTATCCCATCGAATGCCTCGACATGGTTGTCGCCCACGAGCTCGTCCACCTGCTCGAGCCGAGCCACAACCAGCGCTTTCACGCCCTGCTCGACACGTATTGCCCCAACAACAAAGCACTATCGCAGCGACTCAAAAAACCGCCCGCCGACGATATCTAGCGTCGGCTAGCGCACGCGCTCAATCTCGACACCGCAGCTCGCCAGGGGCAGGCCAACAGGCGCCCACGGCTTATCGAGCTTAATGCGCACGCCAAGCAACAAGGGGTAACGGCGCAGCAGCATCTGCGCCGTGCCCTCGGCTGCAGCCTCAATCAACTTAAACGTATGCTCGCGCAAGTAGCCGTCGACATCGTGGCACACAGAGCCGTAATCGATTGAGGCGTCCAAGCTATCGTGCTCCCCCGCCGCACGCAGGTCGGCATAGAGCACGAGCGACACGACGAACTTCTGTCCCAGCGCGTTCTCCTCGGGATACACGCCATGGTTGGCAAAGACCTCGAGGCCGTCAATGACAATACGGTCGGCATGGCGCAGGTCGTCAAAGCTCACATGGGGCACCGCCGTCGCAGTGGAGATATCGCCCCTGCCACGACGGGCGAGCTCGGCTCCCTCAGTCTTTGTTGCATTCTCGGGCAGTTTCTTGTTACTCATCGCGATCGTCTCCTTCGTTTAGGACCCCGACCGCGCATACCGACTACACGCGAATCGACAGGTTCTTTTTGTCATCGCTCCAGTTGCAAGCATTGCGCGCAGGGCATGCAAAGCAGGCACGCGAGGCCTTGTCAGCTGCATAGAGCAGGCGCTCGAGCGGTTGGCTGTTCACACGCAGCTTTCGATGGCCCAAGATAGCCGTCTTAATGGCCGCGGCGTCGGCTGGCGCAAACGCAACATCATCGGGCATGCCGGCGAGTATTGCATCAGCGACGCGCTCACTTGCAACATCATGGGATATACCCGATTCATACTGTTCATCTTTGCCGATATCGTGAAGAAGTGCCGTGGCGTAGATGACCTCACGGTCAAACTCGAGCTCTTCCTCGAGATTCTTGATCCACATAATGCGGGCGACGTCCAACAGGTGGTCAATGCCGTGACGACAAAAAATGCGACCAGATTCCAGCTGAGCGATATTGCCCAGATGACGTCGGAACAGACCATTGGCACAGATGTAATCAATGCGAGGCATGGCGCCAAAGGGAGTCAGGCCAGAAGCCATAAAACCGCGACGCGGCGTTCCCTCGTCGGTGTTCGATACAAAGTCGTTAACGACCCTCATGGTTAGCGGCCCAGCATCCTAAAGAACCGCTCCTCGAGCGCCGGGTCGGTCTCAAAGACACCGCGACGAGCAAGCGTCACGGTCTTGGTGCCGGGCTTTTGCACGCCGCGCATGGTCATGCACATGTGCTCGGCCTCCATGAGCACGATCGCGCCCTGGGGAGCGAGATAATCCATAAGGGCATCGGCAACCTGCGCGCACAGCTGCTCCTGAAGCTGCAGGCGGCGGGCATAAACCTCCACCGTGCGGGCAAGCTTAGAGAGTCCGGCCACGCGACCATTGGGGATATAACCAATCGCTGCCTTGCCATAAAACGGCAGCAAATGGTGCTCGCACAGCGAATAGAACGTGATGTCGCGCTCGATAACCAAATCGTTCGAAGCAACGGCAAAGGTTTTGGACAGATGCTCCTCCGCACTCTGGTCCATACCACCGGCAATCTCACCATACATACGGGCAACGCGCGCCGGCGTCTCCAGCAGGCCCTCACGAGTTGGGTCCTCGCCTATGCCCTCAAGCAACAGCTTGATGGCGGCCTCGACTTTTTCCTGATCGACCATCTGGGCCTCACTTTTCCGATTTCACGTTCGCGCTATGGTACCACGCCCTCCGGCATCGACCACAAGCTACATAGTATGGGTCGAATAGACCGGCTCATCACGCCAAAGCTCAACCGCATCACAAAGCGCAACGCCCTCGCGCTCGGCACGGGCGCGCGTAGCATTCATATCAATCACGCGCTGATTGCTCGAGCCCCTAAAGCGCAGCGAGATATCGTACAGATCCTGAACAAAGGGTCCGTCCACCAACATATCAAGACAGGCAAGGATACGGTCTGTCACCTCGGTATGGTGACGACCGCCCGGCATAAGCTCCTCGAGCACATCGCCGGTAAAACACCAAATAGTCTTTCCCGACTCTACGGGATAGGCAGCGCGAACACGCTCGACAAAGTCAACGAGCCCCGCCTGATTCTCGGGCTCCATAGG
>CAKUFW010000133.1 GCA_934650975.1 uncultured Collinsella sp.
GAGGCTGATATGGGGCTGTTCAAGAAGAAAAACCCGCAGGATGCCTTTGATCCCGATGTGTTTACCATCACGGATACGATTTTGGACCCGCCGCGGTTTACGTTTTTGCCGGCTATCTACCAGGATGCTACGCGCCGCAAGTGGGCTGTGCATCAGCGTGGTGCGCAGCCAAAGATCTTTGACTATGCGGACGTGCTGCGGTGCGAGGTGGCCGAGGCTGGCGATCCGGAGGCCGACGAGACGCCTTCAAAACAGGAATTTGCCCAGCGTATTCTGGCAAATCCTGCCAAGGCGGCAAAAATAAATGCGGCAAAGCGTAATATGTGTCTTGGTATGGGTGTCGTTGTGGCGGTCCAGACGGGAAAAGACGAGGTTTCCAAATTAGAGATTCCCGTTATGACCGACGAAGTCAAACGCGATTCAAGCCTATATAAGTCGTATCGGAATGTCGCCGAGAAGATCAAGGCCGAGTTTGATGCCATGGGAGGGCTGGCTTAATTCTGGCGACATACGTTTCTGAATGAGGAGTCTGTGCAATGGCAGGCGAATCTTATGCAATTCCCCCCAAAGATCGTGCTGTTGAGGGAATTCTTTGGTACATCCAGCACCATCAGCTTACCGGCGGCGACCGCCTGCCGGCCGAGCGTGTGCTGTGCGAGGTTATTGGCGTTTCGCGTACGGCGTTACGTGCTGGCATCACGCGGCTCATTTCGTGCGGAACGCTCGAGAGCCGCCGCGGATCGGGCACGTATGTGTGTCCTCCCAAACCGCTGAATATCTTCCAGGAAACGTATAATTTCTCCGATGCCGTGCGGACTGCCGGCCTGCACCCCTCTTCGCGCTTGGTTTCCACCGAGACGGTCGAGGCAGATGAGGCGCTTGCCGACAAGCTTGGGGTTGCCGCAGGCGCTCCCTTGCTCCGCATGCAGCGCGTCCGTCTTATTGAGGGCGAGCCGGCTTCAATCGAAACAGCCCATGTCAACCTGTCTCTTTGCCCGTCGCTTCCCGACCATGATTTTGAGCACGAGAGCCTCTACGACGTCTTGCTCAAAGAAGGCGGCGTGCGTGTTGAGCATGGACGCGAGCACATCTCAATCTCGCGCCTGAACGCCGAGGAGGCCGAGCTTCTCCAGCAAGAAGAGGGAACGCCGGTATTCTATGAGAGCACGATTGAGTTTGATAAAGACATGCGCTTTGTGGAGCATTGCAAATCGGTGATTCTGCCCACGAAGTTCCGCTTTGCCGATAACGGCGAAAAGAACGGCATGAAGAGCGTGGCAGGTGAACAATGGCTGAAACAGTAGATGCCACTCCGGTTTATATGCGCATTCGACGTCGCATTGAGGAACGTATCGAGCGCGGCATATACCCCACGGGTTCGATGATTCCGTCCGAGAACGAGCTCGCTGAGGAGTTTGGCACGACGCGCCTGACCATCCGAAGCGCCGTTGACGAGCTGGTTCGTCGCGGCCAGATTCGTCGCGTCCGCGGAAAGGGCGCCTTCGTGGCGCAGAAAGTGCCTGCTATTTTTGAGCGTACGGGTGGCTTCCGCGAATCGGTTCGTGCCTCGGGAGGTGAGCCGTCCGTCCGTATCCTCGCGCGCTCCAAGCGCTACGCCGGACCGTACTATGCCGATTTGTTTGGCATTGCCGAGGATGACCTGCTCTATTCCATTCGACGTCTTAACTGTGTAAACGGCGACCCCGTATCAATTGAGATGGCGCTTATCCCCTGTCTGCTGTTCCCAACCATCGAGGAAATCGATGTGTCGGTTTTCAGTCTGTACGAGACCTATGAGATGCTGGGTCGAAAGCCGGTCATGGCGCAGGAAAAGCTCAATATCGAGGCGCTGGGAGCACGCGACGCAGGCTTGCTCGATTTGGAGCAAGGAGACCTTGCCTTGACGTTGGAGTGCGTGAGCTACGATGCAAGTGGGCAGGCGATCGAGTACGTCAAGTCGTTCAACCGCGGTGATGCGGGCGGATATACCTATACGTACTAGCTGGTGCTTTTGCATAACGGGCAGAAAAAGCCGACTGATTTCGAATCGTTAAGCAGACTGTATATACAACCTTACATGGTCCAAAATCGACCGTTCGCCGATGGGGAAAGATTAGTCGGCAAATAGGTATCAAAAAGCCGTAACCTGTAACTGTGATTGGTATCAAATACTAATAATTTGTTACGAGGTGAGACGATGAAAATGCTCGATTACGTTCAGCTTGCCCATGTGCGTATGGGCGAGAACCTCGAGCGTTCGTCCGAGCTTGTACGCCAGCTCGTCGATATTTTCCAGTCCGCATCCTTTGGCGCGCTGCGTATCGTTGCCTCGGGTTCGTCCCGTCATGCCGCCGATTGCGCCCGCGATTACCTGCAGGACGCACTGCAGATGCAGGTGTCCGTCGTGACGCCTGAGGCCTTTGTCGACTTTGAGCATGCCTATCCGCAGAATGCGTTCAACATCGCTATTTCTCAGAGTGGCTATTCGACTAACACGATTGCGGCGCTCGATTTTATGCGGGCGCATGACATGGCAGCAGTTGCGCTCACGGCAAACGTCGAGGCTCCCATTAAGGATCATGCCGATATCGTTCTCGACTACGGCGTGGGCGTCGAGTCGGTGGACTTTGTGACCTTGGGTGTCCAGACGCTTATCGAGTACCTGGTGCTCTTTGGCATTTACGGTGGTCAGGCACGCGGGACGATTGACGCCGATGGCGTCGCCCAGCGCCTTGACGATCTGCGCGAGGCCATCCAGGCCAACG
>CAKUFW010000134.1 GCA_934650975.1 uncultured Collinsella sp.
TGCTCGCGGTCCCACGGGCAACCGTCGGGCTGACGCAGGCGCCAGATAGTCTGCACCAGATGCTGCAGCTCGGCCGACGCGTCGACCAGCGTGGACAGATCGCGCGAGCCCTCGGCATTTTGCTGAGCCATGTGCTGCGCCATGGTTATTCCTCCTCCAGGATCACGTGACGGAACGCGCCGCCCTCGTAGATGCCATAGCTGTGCGTACCGTCCTTGGGAATACTCACGCTGCCGGGATTGAAGAGCCACAGGCCCGGGTGCGCCTCGCTTGCCTCGTTAACCTTGATGTGCGTGTGGCCATAGACGAGCGCGGAGCCCTCGGGCAGCGCGGGCGCGTGGTCGACGCTGTTGTGCATGCCGGCGCCAAAGACGTGACCGTGCGTCAGGAACAGCTCGCGGCCGGCCTCGTCGAACAGCGTGGCGTAGTCGGCCATGACGGGGAAGTCGAGGACCATCTGGTCGACCTCGGCGTCGCAGTTGCCGCGCACCGCGATGATGCGGTCGGCTAGGGCGTTGAGCAGCGGAATCACACGCTTGGGGGCGTAGCCGCGCGGCAGGTCGTTGCGCGGGCCGTGGTAGAGCAGGTCGCCCAGCAGCACGATGCGGTCGGGGTTCTCGCGCTCGATGGCGGCGCGCAGGCGCTCGGTCCAGTATGCCGAGCCGTGGATGTCGGAGGCGATGAAGTATTTCATGGGGGTCCTTTCGGGTGGGGTTAGTTGGGCTGGGCGCGGCGTGTTACCGGCCGCGTTACTCAAATCGCGGTGCCGAGGCTTGCGCCGCCTGCATCACGCGCTGGAGCGGCACGCCGTGCTCTCGGGCGAGACGGGCGCAGTCCTCGTACTCGGGTGCCGCGCGCTCGCTGCCGTCGGGCAGGGTCGCCACTTTTACGGCCACCTCGCCCCAGGGCGTCGCCACCTGCTCAAAGCGACGTGGCAGGCAGACGCGCTCCATGACCTGGCGACGAATGCCGTTGGTCGTGGTTTCCAAGAAGATAATCGTCTGCAGACGCTCGATGTCCCCGTGCGAGCAGATCACCTGCAGCTGCCAGCCAGGGCGGCCTTTTTTGCAGTAGAGGGGCAGCCAGTGCACCTCGCGGGCACCGGCATCGCGCAGGCGGTCGGCGGCGTAGGCGAGCACCTCGGGCGACGCGTCGTCAATATCGCACTCCAGCTTGACGATGGTTTCGGGCGCATCGGTCTCGCGCGACAGCGGAGATGTACTTCCACGTTGCATACGGTCCGGATCCTTTCCGCACGGGCTCGTTTTGTTCACCCAAACGCTAGCACATCGGACGTGGCACAGGAGTGACTTTCGTCTGTCGCCGCCCTCGCCCCTATCCAAACGTGTACGTCAGCCTCCAAACATGTCATTTTTTATCGGTTTTGGAGGCTGACGTACACGTTTTTGAGCGGGGCCGCATCGCGCAGCCTTTCCGATCGATTTCGAGCTCCGGCGTGCGCGGTGTGTTGAGAGCTGCGCCATTACAATGGAGCGGATTCACCAAACGCAAAGGAGTCGCCATGCCCGCATGCCCGCTGGTCGATTGCCATACCCATACTTCGTTTTCGGACGGCCATGCCTCGTTTGAGGAGAACATCCGCGCCGCCGCGGCCGCCGGCTGCCGCGTCATGGTCTCGACTGACCACCTCACCCTGCCTGCCAGTATGGATGCTAACTGCGAGGTGCAGGTCGTCGAGGGCGACCTGCCGGCACATCGTCTGGCCTTTGAGGACGCCCGCAAACTCGCCGCGCAGATTGCGCCGGAGCTCACCTTTATCTACGGTTTTGAATGCGATTGGTACGAGGGCTGCGAGCCCTTGATAGAGCGCTGGTCAGCGAGCGCCGTCGTACGTCTGGGCAGCGTGCACTGGATTGGTAACCCGGGCGATATTGCGGCAGGCGCTGCGGGTACGGCGGGAACGGAAAACGTCGCTCGCCCCGATACACCCGATTCGCCCTGCGGCTGGATCGACGACGACACCAACCTGCACGTTTGGGAAAACTTAGGCGTGCGCGGCGTGTGGGAGTGCTACGTCGACGACTGGTGCCGTGCTTGCGAAAGCTCACTCAACTTTGACGTGATGGCCCATCCCGACCTGGTCATGCGCTTTTCGAAGGACGGCTTTGCACCCAACTTTGACCCCGCGCCGTTTTGGCAGCAGATGGCCGAGTGCGCCCACGATACGGGTCGCCGCGTTGAGGTCTCGACCGCCGCACCGCGCAAGGGGCTCGACGATTACTACCCCGCGACCGGGCTGTTGCGTTGCTTCGCCCACGCCGAGGTGCCGATCACTTTTGGCTCGGACGCGCACCGCGCCTGCGATATCTGCTGGAACATCCGCGAGGCCCAAGCCCACGCCTACGAATGCGGCTACCGCACCTTCGACATCCCCCACCCCACCGACGAATGGGAATCCGCTCCCCTCGCTTAACCCATCCCCTTCATCAGTTGCGGTGAAATAGGGGCTGTTGGCCCGATGAAACGCTTAAACAGTCCCTATTTCACCGCAACTTCCATGGGGCAAGGGTAGCTAATTTTGGCTTGACTTAGTGGCGGCGGGCGTTGAGTTCGCCGGCTAGTTCGTCGAGGGTGATGCCGTAGCGCTCGAGCGTTACGAGCAGGTGGTAGATCAGGTCGCCGGCCTCGTAGCGAATGTGATCGTGGTCGTTGTCCTTGCAGGCCATGATGACCTCGCTCGCCTCCTCAGCAAGCTTCTTGAGCAGCTCGTCCTCAACATCGGTCAGCAG
>CAKUFW010000135.1 GCA_934650975.1 uncultured Collinsella sp.
CATAGGCGGTCGTAACGGCGGCCCGAGGACGCAGCAAAATGCACGCCGTGCTCGCGCAGGGCCTCAATCAGCTCATAAGTCTCGGGCGGCACCTGGCTGTTCTCGTCAAGCAGCGTGCCGTCCATATCGGACGCGATTAATTTAATCATAGAAAAGCTCCTTTCGGGCTTGATGGAATCAGACATAAATCCAACTCCACCGTACCCAAAAGGAGCTCGAGCAGACCGCTCAGACAAAACCATTACAAGGGCATGGCGAGTGCTTCATATACTCCCTCGACACCACGCACGCGCACGGCGCCGAGGAGCTTGCCAAAGAGTGTCCCTAACGACTAGTCGTTTAAGAACGTCCCCGATGACTAGTCGGCGTAGGTGAAGGTTGTAACGTCGAACATGCCCTCGGAACGGATGCGAAGCGTCGGAATAACCGGCAGGGGCAGGAAGATAATGCCCATGATGGGATCGAGCGGCGGCTCAATGCCCATGGCGCGCGCCTTGACCATAAAGTCGTCGTGCTGCGCCGCGACATCCTCGGCTGTACCCTCGCTCATCAGGCCGCCGAGCGCCAGCGGAATGCGTGCCACGACTTCGCCGTCGCGCACCAGCACATGACCGCCCTGGCCCACGGCCTCAACGGCAGCCATCATATCGGCCGCGTTGTCGCCCACCACGCACACGTTGTGCGAGTCATGGCCGATCGTCGAGGCGATAGCGCCGCCCGTGATGGTAAAACCGCGCACCCAGCCACGACCGATATGCTTGCCAACGAGCCCCAGGCCAGCGGGGCCGTCGCCATCGGCACCCTCGGCCTGCAGCGACACGCCGCGACCGTGGCGCTCGATCAGCATAATGCGGCGTAAGCCCTCGTCGGTCTCGGGGCGAGCCATGCCCGTAATAGCCATGCCCGGGATGACGTCGATGACAGCCTCGCCGGGCTTAAAGGCATAGTCGAACACGTCGAGCGATAGCTTCGGCAACTTGACGGACGCGCGCAGTTCGTCGGCAAGCGCGGCGACCTCGGCGGTCTCGGGCGCAACCTCGCCCACAAAGGCACCGTCCTGCGCCACCAGGGCACCGGCGGCATACACGCGATGCGGAGCCGTAGCAAACGTCAGGTCGTTGAGCACCAGCAGGTCAGCGCGCTTGCCCGGGGCGATGGCGCCGCGCAGCTCATGCGGGTCGCGGCAACCGTGGTCCAGGCCAAAAGCCTCAGCCGTGGAAAGGGACGCCATGGAGATGGCGACCACCGGGTCGATGCCGGCCTCGATAGCCACGCGGCAGGCGTTGTCGATCATACCGGTCGAAAGCGCGTCCGAAGGAGCGCGGTCGTCGGTCGCAAAGCAGCAACGACGGGCACGGGCGGGGTTTTCCAGCAGCATCGGGGACAGGTTGGCAAGATCGTGGCTGCACGTGCCCTCGCGCAGCATCACATACATGCCGCGCGACAGCTTATCGAGCGCCTCCTCGGGAATCGTCGACTCGTGATCGGCGATAATGCCCGCTGCGGCATAGGCGTTGAGGTCCTTGCCGGCAACGAGCGGCGCGTGGCCATCAACCTGCTTGGACGGCGTCTGGTTGGCGGCATCGATGCGAGCGCAAGTCTCGGGGTCGGCCATAAAGACGCCCGGCAGGTTCATCATTTCGCCCAGGCCAAAGACATCGCCCGGATGCTCGGCGAAAAACGCCTGCATGTCGGCGGCGGTAATCACGGCACCGGCCTGCTCGTCGGGCAGGGCCGGCACGCACGAGGGCATCATGTACTTGATGGAGATGGGGGCGCGACGACCATCCTCAATCATAAAGCGCAGGCCGTCCAAGCCAGAGACGTTAGCGATCTCGTGGCTATCGGCAATGGCAGTGGTGGTGCCGCGCGTCGCCGCCATGCGCGCATACTCGGCGGGGCGGATGTTCGAAGACTCGATATGCAAGTGTCCGTCAATAAAGCCGGGGGCAAGATAGCGGCCCTGGCAGTCGATGACTTCGGTCGCTTCGTAAGTTCCGGCGGCATCGTCGCGGCCGTCGTAGAGCACGCCGACGATCACGCCATCCTTGACGGCAACGCTGCCGGGCGCCACGCGCTGACCGTACACATCGACAATCTGCGTATTGGTAAACAGCGTGTCGACGGGCACGCGGCCCTCAGCTACATCGATCACAGACCTCATGACCTCAACGGACATACATACTCCTTCTACCGTAGAAAAAAGCTGCGGGGCGGACAGACCTTCACCGCAGCAAGCCAATAGCCATTGTATGCCCAAAAGGAAGCCCCGCTAACACCCCTTCCGTTTAACGGCGCCCGCCGCTTAGCGCAATGGGGACAGGTTGTTTCGCGCCAATGACAAGGAGTGTCCCTAGGTGACGGCACAAAAAGAACGTCCCCAGGTGCCGGCCACGGCAACGCCGATGTCTTGGCAACGACAGCGAAAACCCGCCAGAGCGAGCAAGGTGCCTTGAAACGAGGCGGCATTGACCTCTTGGTCATGCCGCCGAAGTTGAAAGGCAGATTGCCGCGCTGGCGGGTTTGCAGCGTCGACCGGTTACGCGGTTTGGCAAAACCGCGTAACTAAATTAGCTTGAAGCCCTTGCGCTTGCCTACGGAGAGGGTATCGCCCAGCTTGAGGGCGCTGGAATCAATGTTGTAGCTCTTGGGAGCCACGGCCTCGCCGTTGATCTTGACGCCGCCGCCGTCGATGTCGCGACGGGCCTGGCC
>CAKUFW010000136.1 GCA_934650975.1 uncultured Collinsella sp.
CCAAAGAGCTTGTTCATGATCGACGACTTGCCCACGTTGGAGCGGCCGACGAAGCTCACCTCGGGGCAGGTGGACTCAGGGATCTGCGAAACCTTGCCGTAGCTGGCAACAAACTTGGCAAGCTGGTAGTTAATGGAATCGGCCATGGACACTCCTTGGTCGTAGGTTCTTACAAAATGGGCGCGCTACTGCGCAGCGGCAATGCGTCGGACGATATCGAGCGTGATGTCGCTCGCGGCACGCGCGTACTCAAACAGGTCGAACTCGCGGTCGCAAATCGCATCGTACGCCTCGTCACAATTATCGCTGATAGCGCGCAGCACCAGGCAATCGACACCATTTTTGGTTGCGACATGGGCAATTGCCGCGCCCTCCATGCCAACACAATCGGCATGCGTCGCCTCGATAGCGTCGTTGCGCATGGCGGCACCCGTCACAAAGCGGTTTCCTGTGGCAATCGTGCCGACCAGGAACTGTTTGGCGCCTTCGTTCGAAGCGGCCACATTTGTCGAAGCATCGATAAACCCACGCTCAGCAAGCACGTCGGCGGCAATATCGACCAGCGCAGGCGTCGAGCCAAACTCCTCGAGCCCCGGTGCGGACTCGGCGATAAGCGCGGTATCGGTATCCAGATAGCGCAGGCGTTTGCCGATGACCACGTCGTCGATATGGAGCTTGGGGTTCAGACCGCCCGCGATGCCCGAAAACACAACAGCCTGCGGAGCATATTTACTAATGAGGTGCTGTGTTGCGGCGGCGGCGTTCACCGTGCCCATGCCCGCCGTTGTGGCGACTATCGTGAGGCCGTCGAGCTCACCGCTCACAACGGTCAAACCAGCCTCCTGTGCCTCGCAAACGTCGCTCAGCTCTTCCTTAATCTGCATGATCTCTTTTTCGAGCGCACCGATAAACGCGATGGTAGCCATGCCATTCCCCAAACCTATACGAAATTCTCAACCACGGTATGGTACCAGCATTTTGTTTGAGCACGCCAAACGAACACGCTAAGCCAACGCAGCCCGGGTATCAAAGAACGCCTTAGCAATCGCAGCCACTAGCTCACTCGAGCGATCGCTCCATGGCATCGATGTCATGACACTCATGACATAGGTACGACCATCGATGTCGATAAGGCCCGCATCGCATGTCGAATAGCAACCATCCTCGCTAATCCAGCCGGCCTTGTTGCGCACCAAGGCTTGGTCGTCCGCAATGCCGTCACGAATAAACGATTGGGTCGTAGAGGCCAGAAGACCCGACAGCCATTGCGACGTCTCGGTATCACAGCTCAAATACTCGCTCATCTCGCGCCACAACTTGGCCGAGGTGCGCGGGCAATAAGTGGGAAAATCACTCATCGGATCGAGTGCGGTATCGTAATCGATGCCAAGACTGACAATCCAATCCTCGTAACCGACACGGTCAAACGCCGCGCGTAACGCAATAAACGAATCGTTGTCCGAATTAACGACCGCGGCCTCGATCAGGTCGCGCACCGTCTGCCAGCCCATGTTGTAGCCACCATAGGTGCCAAGGGAATCATCGAGTGAGGCCTGGCCCGTCTCGACCAGAGATTCGCAGATGTACAACGCATAGAGTGCCTTGTAGCTACTCGCACCGTACACCTCGGCGTCCGCGTTATACGTCACGCCCTTGCCGCTCGACAGATCGTAAAACACCACGCCCACATCGCCCAATTCCTGGGCCTGATCAAGGGCGTCTTGGAGCGCGGCGAGGCTCTCATCCTCCAGGACGGGGATCTGGTCATCAACCAGTGAGAAGGTCTGCACGGTATCGCCTGAGGGAATATCGTTAAAGTCCGCCTTCGAAAGCCTCGTCTTGAGGCTCGCTGTCGACAGGGTTTGACTTGCGGTGGCTTTAGATTCAGAGACCTTCTCGTTTTGCAGCTGTACCGTTGACGCATCTGGGTGCGCCATTCGCTCCGATGCGTAGGTTTTGGCGGTAATTCCGAGGATAATAACCGCCAACGTTAGCATCCCAATGGCGGCAATCTTCGTCACGCGGATGCGAGCGTCAGCAAGGCCACGCGAAGACGTGTCCTTCGTCTCATATCTGCTGCCATGCTGCGGCACATACTCGTCCCGCGATGCGTTGTTTCGCACGTGGTCTCCTGACTGCTACCGTTCATATACGAGCAGCATAATACCGAGCAGGCATTTCTTTCCAAAGATATTCAGCGGCGTTTAAGGTGTCTTTAAAGAAACAACAAGCGTATTTATCCATATGGCACGATTCTGTTGCGCATCTCCGCCCAAAACGCAGTTGCGGTGGAATAGTTCCTGCTTGGGCGGCATAAGCCGAAAAACAGGAACTATTCCACCGCAGCTTGACGGGGCTCTTTAGCAATCAACTAGGTGCCCGGGGGCACTCATTTAAGTCTGTCCCCAATGAGTGCCGCTAGCCGATGGCGTTTTTGAGCTCGGCGCGGCGCTTTTTCATGCCGGTCATGACGGCGCTGCGCAGCTCGGGCAGGCGCGCGGTATCCATCTGAGGCACGCCCTCGAGCTTATAGGGAATCCCCAGCTGCTCGTACTTGACAATGCCCATCGTGTGATACGGCAGCATCTCCAGGCCTACCACGTTATGCCACGGCGCAATCAGACGGCCAAGCTTTTCGCACTCCTCCACGGTATCGGTAATACCCGGCACGACCACATGGCGAATGACGACCTTGATCTTGCGGCG
>CAKUFW010000137.1 GCA_934650975.1 uncultured Collinsella sp.
AGCGCGGCAGATGTCGTTGTGAGCATGGCTCCAGACTTTACGATCGTAAAAAGGGCGCGTAAGTAAGCGCGCATATACGCAAGACGGATTTGGGGGGGGGCAACCATTCAGAGTCCGTCTCGCTGTTGATGAGATGCTTTGGGGGAAGCACATGGGTCTTGAAGGAATCAAGCTGATCGCGTGCGATCTGGACGGCACGTTGTTGCATCCGGGGGAGCGCGAGCCGCGTCCCGAGGCATTTGAGCTCATCGATGAGCTGCACCGTCGTGGCATTGTTTTTATGCCGGCGAGTGGTCGTCAATATGCGAGCTTGCGCTATCTGTTTGCCCCGGTGGCCGATGAGCTGGGCTACGTGTGCGAAAACGGCGCTCTAGTCATGAGTGAGGGACGTGCCGTCGTCAAGCGCTCTATGGAACGTGGCCTGGCCATGGATATCGCGAGCGCCGTGGTCGCCTACCCCCATGCCGACGTGACCCTGTCGTGCGAGGGACACCTCTACACCATGAGCGGCAACGATGCGTTCGTCGACCACCTGCGTTATGAGGTCCATTGCGATGTGGCGGTAGTCGACCGTCCCGAAGACATTGACGAGGACGTCATAAAGATCGCGTTCCAGACGCCCGAGGCCGAGCAGCCGGCGGCGCTGGAGTATTTCGAGCGTCTCTTTAGCGGCCGCGTCGACGTGATGACGTCGGGAACCGAATGGACGGATTTTATCGGTTTTGGCTCGGGCAAGGGTTCCGCGCTTGCCGACTACGGCCGCGCCCTGGGGATCTCGCCCGATGAGATGATAGCGTTTGGCGATAACGAGAACGACCGCGATATGCTCAACGTCGTGGGCCATCCCTATCTGATGGAGAGCTGCAATCCCACCATGCGCGGCATCAATGACCGCGTCCGCTACGCGCGCGCGGTCGAAGAAGAACTGCGTCGTCTGCTCTCCGAGTAGTTTTTTGGGACATGCCTAGAAATCTACTTTTGCCGCAGTGGGTAAAAAGTAGATTTTAAGGCATGTCCCAAATAGTTACCGGCAGTCGGGGCAGAGGCCCTCAAAGATGGTGTAGTGCGAGGTGACGTTCCAACCGATTTGTTCGGACGCCTTGGTATCGAGCTGGGTGTCGAAGGGGAGTGGCACGTCGATGACGCGACCGCACGAGGAGCAGATGATATGCGCATGCGGCTCGATGGTGCGATCGAAGCGGCTGCCGCCCGGCGTCTTGATAGAGAGAATCTCCCCAGCATCGGCCAAGAGGTTGAGGTTGCGGTAGACCGTGCCGCGGCTGATCTTGTCATCCTGCGCGCGCACGACGTTGTAGATTTCGTCGGCGGTAGGATGGTTATAGCTTTGGCGCACGGCATCAAGAACCAGCTTCCGCTGCTTGGTATTTCTTCTTTGCACTGCCATGCGCCTCGCCTCTTCTCTATCAACGGTCGTACTTAAATGATACCGTATTTAGCACACAATACTAATAACGAGGACTGAAACCGTCTTCATTGGCAAGCGGGGCTTGGGCCTGGGCATCTGCAAGGCGAATACGCGTTCCCATCCGCTCGTAGGAGGCATGAAGCGCCTCGAGCTGAGACAGGATATTCGCCGGTGCGCCCTGCACCTCCATCTCGACCGAGCCGTCTTCCATATTGCGCACCCAACCGGTGAGTGCGCGTGCCTGCGCGAGGTTGGTGTTGGTAAAGCGAAAGCCGACGCCCTGGACTTGTCCCGTCCAACGCAGGAAATAGCGCAAGGGAGTGTCTTGAGTGGCCTCGTCGCTTGCGAGCACGGTAAGCCTGCGGCGCAGCTCGAGCTCGACGTTCGATGGTTTTTGAGGTTCTCGACTGCCGCCGGTGACGCTGGAGAAGAACGTATCGAAGAAGCCCATTGCTAGGCCTGCTGCTGTGCGTCGGCGGGGAAGGTGATGCCTGCCTGCTTGCGCACGGCATCCATGATGCGCAACGAGACGAGGGTGACGTCGCGATAGTGGCCAAGCTCATGGCGTCCCGCCGGGGTCTCCCAAATCTCTTCCTTAACGTTATCGATGCCGCCGATGGCGGTGATAAAGTCGGCGAGTTCGTATTCCATAGTGTTGCTCGATGTGGGCAGGTCGAGCACGCGGCCGTTGTTGCCCTGCTCGCGCGGCGCCTCGGTCGCCGACCCGCGTACGACATCGCCTCGATAGTCGATGCGGACGTTACGAGGCGTGGACAGATGGTCGATCTGGATGGTGCCGCGCTCGCCTTCGATCTGCGAGGGCAGCAGGTCATTCGTGATCTTGGAATGTGCAAGCTCGACAGAGATGCGACCGCCGCCGTAGCTGGCGAGGATGGAGCCGCAGCCGTCGATAGGGCCGTGCGTGAGCTTTTGCGTGGCGCGGTCGAGAAGCGTGGTCATGCTGGTGATGCCGGAGGGCATGCCGAAGATTTCGACCATGGGCTCGACGGTGTAGACGCCGATGTCCATGAGGGAGCCCGATGCCATGTCGCAGTCGAAGATATTGGTGGGGCGTCCCGCGAGGATTTCGTTGTAGCGCGAAGAATATTTGCCAAAGCGCAGCGAGGCGCGGCGGATGGGGGCGATCTCGCCCAAGGCGTCCTCGATGGCGTGGAAGGCGGGGTCGTGGAGCGGACGCATGGCCTCGAGGGCTACAACGCCCGCTGCCTCGGCGGCGCGGAAGACCTCCAGCGCCTGTGCCTCGGTGGC
>CAKUFW010000138.1 GCA_934650975.1 uncultured Collinsella sp.
CCGTTGCCGGTGAGCATGGTGTCGTAGCCGTCGGGCAGGCGGGTGATAAAGTCATCCGCGCCCGCGAGCTTGGCCGCCGCGATGCACTCCTCGTCGGTCGCGCTCAGATTGCCGTAGCGGATGTTGTCCATCACGGTGCCGGTGAACAGGTTCACGTCCTGCAGCACCACGCCCAGCGAACGGCGCAGATCGGACTTGCGAATCTTGTTGACATTGATGCCGTCGTAGCGGATCTTGCCGTCGGCAATGTCATAGAAGCGGTTGATGAGGTTGGTGATGGTCGTCTTGCCGGCACCGGTGGCGCCGACGAACGCGACCTTCTGGCCCGGCTTGGCGTACACGGACACGCCGTGCAGCACCTCGTGGTCGGGCGTGTAGCCAAAGTCGACGTTGTCCATGACCAGGTCGCCGCGCAGGGGTACGTACTCGATCTCGCCAGTTGCGCGGTGCGGGTGCTTCCACGCCCACATGCCGGTGTGGTGGTCGGCCTCCTCGAGCTGCCAGGTGTCGGGGTTGACCTGCGCGTTGACAAGCGTCACGTAGCCCTCGTCGGCCTCGGGCTCCTCGTCGAGCAGCTCAAAGATACGCTCGGCGCCGGCAAGGCCCATGACCACAGCGTTGATTTGCTGCGAGATCTGGCCGATCTGGCCGCAGAACTGCTTGGTCATGTTGAGGAACGGCACCACGACGGCGATGGAGAGCGCCATGCCCGAGAGGCTCAGGTTGGGCACGCCCAGCGCCAGGAAGATGCCGCCGGTCAGCGCGACCAGCACGTAGAGCAAGTCGCCCAGGTTCCCGAGGATCGGCATGAGGATGTTGGCGTACATGTTGGCCTTCTGCGAGACCTCGAAGAGCTTCTCGTTGCGCTCGTCAAAATCGGCCTCGGCGGCGGACTCGTGACAGAACGCCTTGACGACTTTCTGGCCGTTCATGACTTCCTCGATATGGCCCTCGACCACGCCGAGCTCGGTCTGCTGCGCGATAAAGAAGCGCGCGGAGTTGGAGCCGAGCAGCTTGGTCATAAAGGTCATAAAGGCGACGCCGGCGATGATGACCAGGCACATCCACGCGCTGTAGTACAGCATGATGAAGAACACGGTGACGATGACGATGATCGTCATGAGCAGGTTGGGCAGCGACTGGCTGATCATCTGGCGCAGCGTGTCGATGTCGTTGGTGTAGTGGCTCATGATGTCGCCGCGCTGGTGCGTGTCGAAGTAGCGGATCGGCAGGTCCTGCATGCGGTTGAACATCTTCTCGCGCAGCTTCTCGAGCGAGCCCTGCGTGATGACGGCCATGGCGCGGTTCCAGAAGAGCGAGGAGGCGACGCCCACGGCATAGATGCAGCCGAGGGTGGTCACAAGCTTCAAGATCTTGGGCTGCGCGGCCGTCCAGTCGCCCGACTGCCACGATTCGCTAATGACCTGCAGCGCGCTCTGGAGAAACGTCGCGCCGATGGAATTGATGATGGCGCAGAGCACCACGCCGGCGACGACGAGGGGCAAAAGCACTGGGTAGAAGCCAAAGAGCATCTTGATCAGGCGCGTCATGGTGCCGCCCTTGCGGTTGCGCGCGCGCTCGGCGGTAGCTGCCTTACTCATGTGCCTCGCCTCCTTCCTGGGTCTGAGCTTGCGGTGCGGATGCCTCGGTGTCGGCTGCGACGGTCTCGGCCGCCTCCTCGCCCTCGGCACTCATCTTGTTTTGCGAGGTAAAGGTCTCGCGGTAGATCTCGCTCGTCTTCAGCAGCTCGTCGTGGTTGCCGATGTCCTTGATGCGGCCACCCTCCATGACGATGATGCGGTCAGCATCCTGCACGGAGCTAATACGCTGGGCGATGATGAGTTTGGTCGTGTTGGGCAGGTAGCTCGCCAGGCCCTCGCGGATCTTGGCGTCGGTCTTGGTGTCGACGGCGCTCGTGGAGTCGTCCAGGATCAGAATCTTGGGGCGACGCAGCAGGGCGCGCGCGATGCACAGGCGCTGCTTCTGGCCGCCGGAGACGTTGGAGCCGCCCTGCTCAATCCAGGTGTCGTAGCCCTTGGGGAAGCCGTCGACAAACTCGTCGGCGCAGGCCAGATGTGCGGCCTCGCGGACCTCCTCGTCGGTGGCGTTTGAGTCGCCCCAGCGCAGGTTCTCGGCGATGGTGCCGCTAAACAGCACGTTTTTCTGCAGGACCATGGCTACCTGGTGGCGCAGCGCGTCCAGGTCGTAGTCGCGCACGTCCACGCCGCCGACGCGCACGGTGCCCTCCGTGACATCGTACAGGCGGGCGATCAGGTTCACGAGCGTCGACTTGGCCGAGCCGGTGCCACCGATAATGCCGATGGTCTCGCCGCTCTTAATATGCAGGTCGATATCGTCGAGCGCCTGGCGGCGGGCATGCTCGGAATACTTAAAGCTCACGTGATCGAAGTCGATGGAGCCGTCGGCAACCTCGTGCACGGGCTCGGCGGGGTCGGCGATCGTGGGCTCGGCGGCCAGCACCTCGGTAATGCGGTGCGCCGACTCGTCTGCCATGGTTACCATGACAAAGATCATCGACAGCTGCATTAGGCTCATCAGAATCTGGAAGCCGTAGGTAAAGATGGAGGAGAGCTGGCCCACGTCGAACAGGGTGCCCTGGCTCGTGATGATGAGCTCGGAACCCAGGTAGATGATGACGACGAACGCGCCGTTGACGCA
>CAKUFW010000139.1 GCA_934650975.1 uncultured Collinsella sp.
TCGCAACGCAGGCAGCGGCTCGCCTCCTGGCGTGCCTCCTCCTCGGTAAGGCCCTGCTCGACCAGATTCCAATCGTGAATGCGCTCGCCGGCCTCGCGCTCGCCCAGCTCGCAGCGGCCACACTCGTGCTTGCCCTTAAACTGCACGGTCGGCAGCTCAACATCGAGCTTGATCTTGTGATCGAAGCCCAGGTAGCGGTCGATATTTGCCGAAGCCACGCGGCCGGCGTTGATGGCGCGGATAACGGTGGCGGGACCGGTCTGGCAGTCGCCGCCGCTAAAGAGGCCATCGAAGTTGGGCACGGCGCCGTCCAAATCGGTGACCACGCAGCCCCACTTGCAGGCGATGCCCATGTCCTCAAAGGGCTTGGAATCGATGTCCTGGCCAATGGCCACGAACACGCGCTCGCACGGAATGACGCGCTCGGGCGTAGCGGCGGCACGCGGGGCCGGACGACCGCGACGGGGCTCGCCGATGATCTGCGGCTGCACGCGCAGGCCGCTCACGCAACCGTCCTCGCCCGTCTCGATAGCAAGCGGTGCGGTGAGCTCCAGCACCTCGCAGCCCTCGGCCTGGGCGCCGGCGATCTCGGCGTCCTGGGCCGTCATATCGCAGATGCGACGGCGGTAGACGATGCTCACCTTTTCGGCACCGCAGCGCACGGCGGAGCGCGCCACGTCCATGGCCACGTTGCCGCCGCCGATGACGCACACGCGCTGGCCGCTCAGATCGGGCAGCTCGTCGTCGCCAATAGCGCGCAGCATCTTGACGGCCGACTCCACGCCAGGCGCCTCTTCGCCCGGAAGGCCGAGCTTCTTGTCGCTATGGGCGCCGATGGCAAGGTAGACGGCATCGAACTCGTCGCGCAGGCGGGCGAGTTCCTCGCCGTTGACGGAGTGGTCGAGCTCCACGTCGATACCGGCGCTCAAGATCCAATCGATCTCGGCCTGTAGGCGCTCGCGCGGCAGACGGTAGCTGGGGATGCCGTAGCGCAACATGCCGCCCAGGTGATGGCGCTGCTCAAAGATGGTCACCTTGTGGCCCATCACGGTCAGGTAGTAGGCGCAGGAAAGGCCGGCCGGGCCGCCGCCGATCACAGCGACGCGCTTGCCGGTGCTGTCGGCCACGGTGAGCTTGTAATCGTTGAGGTCGCTGTGCTCAACGGCAAAGCGCTTGAGGGCGAGGATGTTCATGGGGTCATCGACCATGCCGCGACGGCAGTGCATCTCGCAGGGATGCTCGCACACCAGACCGCAGACGAGCGGCAGCGGGTTGTTCTTGCGGATGACCTTGACGGCGTCGGCATAGCGGCCAGCCTCGACCAGCGAGATATAGCCGGGAATGTCGACGTGCGCCGGGCAACCCGAGACGCACGGGACGCGAGCCTCGCGGTCAAAGCCGCAGGAGTGCTCGCGGATGTGATGCTCAAAGTCGTCGCGGAAGCCGCGGATGGCCGTGAGCGCCATGGCACCGGCCTCGTAACCGATGGCGCAGTCGCTCGAAAGGTAGATGGTGCGGGCGGTACGCTCAATGAGGTTGAGCGTGGACTCGTCGGCGCGGCCCTCGAGCACATCGGCGAGCAGGTCACTCAGCGCGTTCAGGCCCACGCGGCAGGGCGTACACTTGCCGCAGCTCTGCGTCGAGCACAGGTTGACGAGCGCCGCCGTAAACTCAACGGGACACGGGGCGAGCGAACTCACCGCCAGACGACGTCCAAGCGCATCGTGCAGGTCGTCCATGACGGCCTGAGCGTGGCTGCGTTCCATTACATGCAGTCGAGCCATAAGATCCCCTCTCACATGGCAGCCCGGAGGCGAGGCCGGGCGAAATTGCTACACGCACAACACTGACCTAAAAATGTGTTTGGTCTCAACACAGTTCGGCAGGCGGTACGAAATGCAGCCATCAACGGTGGTAAAAACCTTTACCGCAGATTAACGTCATATTTGATAAAACGCATTACCCACAATGGCCAAAAGAGGCCGCCCCCTTGCTCCAAACGGCAATGCCCCGCCCGCGTACAACACGCGGACGGGGCATTGTTCAAGTTATGTGGCCAGCGGCACGGTCGCCCTTACTTAAGCTCGGGCCAGAAGTCCTTGTTGGCCTCGATCATGTCGTCGAGAACCTCCTTGGCGACCTTCATCGAAGGCACGGTCTTGTTGAGCGTAAAGGCCTTGAGCGCCTTCTCGTACGAACCCTCGATCGTAGCCTCGACCACGAGCTTCTCGGAGTTCAGCTGCTGCATCATGAGGCCCTGCTGGAACAGCGGAATGTTGTCACGGCTGATGACCTCGGGGCCGTTCTTGCCAATGTAGGCAGGCAGCTCGACCATGGCGTCGTAGGGCATGTTGGGGATAGCGCCCTTGTTCTCGCAAATGACCAGGAAGCGCTGCTTGGTGTCGTTCTTCAGAGCGATAGCCAGGTCGGCAATCCAGTCGCCGTGGCTGCCCGCATAGAACGTGCTCTCGTCGATCTCGCCCGTCTTCTCGTAGTGGTCGATGCCATCAAAGAGGTTCTTCTCGCGCGTCTCCTCGACCTCGTTTGCACGGGTGCGCTCGGGGTTGGAATGCTCGACGAACTCCTT
>CAKUFW010000140.1 GCA_934650975.1 uncultured Collinsella sp.
GCCTCAAGAAGGAGTAACATCGGGACTTGCAGCGACGGACCTCAGGACGCTCTTACACCACGTCTGCGCGCGCGACCACAACGAAAGCGGCAACGCCCGTAATGGACGTTGCCGCTTTTCTATTGAGAAAACTAAATGGTTTTGACCTTGTCCCGTCGCTAGACCATGATGACGTTGTCCATCGCCTGGTACTTGGCGGGCACCTCACCCGCGGTGATAATCGTTGCGTCGCGGAAGTCCGCGAACTTGACGGGCGCCACCATGCCAAATTTGCTGGCGTCCGAGATTACGAAGCGTTTGGCCGTATGGCGCATCGAGATGCGCTTGACCTGTGCCTCCTCGATATCGGGCGTCGTAAAGCCCTGCTCGGCAGCAATGCCGTTGGAACCCCAAAAGCCGCAGTTGAAGTTGTAGCGGTCTAGAGTTGCCAAGGCATCGGGGCCAACGAGCGCCTCGGTCTCGGGCTTGAGCTCGCCACCCAGCACCACGGTGCGCATGCCGCGCAGGGCGAGATGCTGAGCATGGAGCACGGAGTCGGTCACATAGGTAACCCCTTCGAGATGCGGAAGATGCTCGATGAGCCTGAGCGTCGTCGAACCCGAATCGATGTACACAAAGCTCTCGGGCTCTACCAGCGCCGCCGCACGGGCGCAGATACGTTCCTTGTCGTCGTTATGGAGATCGCTGCGCTCATTAAGCGTTAGGTCGCGCGTCACGTGCGCGCGCTCAAGGCTCGTCGCCCCACCGTGCACCTTGGCGATACGGTGTGCGCGATTGAGCGTCTGCAGGTCGCGCCGAATGGTAGACGCCGTCACGCCCAGGGCTTCGGCAAGCTCCGGCACGGTAACCGAGCCGGTCTGCTGAACCATCGACACGATCGCGTTGAGCCTATCTTCCGCTAGCATCGCTTACTCCTCCTCGGGGTACACGACTCCCCAGTCGGCGCGTAGCTTGGTCATCAGCTCCATAACATCAGAAGCATAATCCAGCAGCTCACGCTTAGAGTCGTCGCCGGCAACGGCCTTCTCAAGATCGGCCATCTCATAGCAAAGGGCGTAAGCCTCGGTGCCGGCGTGGACCTCCTCGCGGTGGCCGTCCGCAGTCCACACGATGGTCGCGTGATCGGCGCGCGGATACTCGTTGACCTCAATATAGCAGTTATCAAAGCTGATAACCGAGCGCTTGGGCTGCTTGGAGTGGAGCGTAAGGCTCACAACGCCCAGCTGCTGTTCGGCATTGCGGCAGACGATACCGCCCGCGACATCGACACCAGTCTCGCAGGTGTTGCCCAGCGACACGACCTCGGTCGGCTGGCTCGCCATAAACAGGCGCATGACCGAAAGGGCATAGACGCCGATGTCGAGCATGGCGCCGCCGGCGAGACTACGATTGTAGAAACGGTTGGTCAGGTCGCCGTACTCCTTGTAGCTGCCAAAGTTGAGCTGGGCGAGGTTCATGCGGCCAAAGTCGCCCGCATCCATGCGACGGCGCAGCTCCTGATACAGCGGCATGTGGAGCACCGTGGTGGCATCCATAAGGACCACGTTGTGCTCGTCGGCGATGGCGCGGGCCTCGTCGAGCTCGGCAGAGTTGAGGGTAATGGCCTTCTCACAGAGCACGTGCTTGCCGGCGGCCAGCGCGGCACGCAGATAGGTGATATGCGTGTTGTGCGGCGTGGTGATATAGACAGCGTCGATGTCCGGATCGGCGTAGAGGTCTTCGACCGTGTCATAGACCTTCTCGATGCCATACTGCTCGGCAAAAGCCTGGGCCTTGGACAGCGTACGGTTGGCGACACCCGCGAGCTTGCGGCCGGCAAGAGCGAGAGATTGGGCCATCTGGTTGGCAATAACGCCGCAACCGATCACAGCCCAACGGAGCTCGGGAGCCGTAAAGATGTCCTCGGGGAACGGCTTGTCCTGGACCGAGGCGAATGCTGCTTTGGCGGCTGCCGCGGCATCGAGCGGAGCCTGTTTAGAATCTGCCATGAGTGCCTCCTGAGTCACTGGAAGTCTTTCATTTCTGACAGCTCTATATTCGCACAAATACGCGTGTATGTGCGTGCTTTTGCGTATCTCACCGCTAAACGGTCATTTTTGCCCCGTAAACGGCGCATCTATACGCATATTCACGCAATCTCACGCACGTAAATACGCACAAATGCGCACTGGTCATTGCTCAGAGACAGGGGCTTATGCTTAGAACTCAAAAGACAGGATGATCCGCTTCGCCTCGTCGCTCATGGCGCGCTGCAGCTCAAAGGACCGTCCCTAACTGCCAACAGTATGCCCACTCATTTATGTCTGTCCCCAATGAGTGTTCTATGTCTGTCCCCAATGAGTGTTCTCACTCATTTAAGTCTGTCCCCAATGAGTAGGGATAGAAAAAAGCCCGGGTGCCGTGGGGCACCCGGGCCTTTGCTAGCAACTTGATGTTGCGGGCAGCTTAGAACTTGTGGCCGCACTTCTTGCAGACGCGCAGCTTGTTCTTGCCGTCC
>CAKUFW010000141.1 GCA_934650975.1 uncultured Collinsella sp.
ATCAGGCCAAAGCCCGTAACGTCGGTACAGCCGTGAAGCTCGAGCCCCTCGGCAAGGCGAATCGGTGCTTCGTTGAGGGTGCGCATCGAGTCAAACATCGCTGCGGCCTCATCCTGCTCGGTGAGCTCGCCCTTAATGGCCGTAGTGATGATGCCAGAGCCGACCGCCTTGGTCAGCAACAGAACATCGCCCACGCGCGCGCCGCTGTTGGCGAGCATGCGATCGAGCGAGACAAAACCGCTCACGGACAGGCCGTACTTGGGCTCATCGTCATTGATGGTGTGGCCGCCCGCGATGGTGCAGCCGGCCTCAACGCACTTGTCGGCGCCGCCCGCCAAAATCTGCCCCGCAACCTCAACGCCCAGGCAGCTGGGAATGCACAGCAGGTTCATGGCGTGGCTCGGCGTACCGCCCATGGCGTAGATGTCCGACAGCGAGTTGGCTGCCGCAATCTGGCCAAACAGGAACGGGTCGTCGACCATCGGCGGGAAGAAGTCGATGGACTGAACGAGTCCCAAGTTTTCGCCAACACGGAAGACGCTCGCATCGTCGGAGGTATCGAACCCCACGAGCAAGTTGTCGTTGGGCACATTTGGTAAGTCACCCAGGACCTGGGCGAGGACTCCAGGAGCCAACTTAGCGGCTCAACCGCTCGCGGCGGTCATAGACGTGAGCCTAATCGTGTCCTCTGCCATCGATACCTCCTTTCATCGGTCAGTCATTTCATCCCAGTATACGCATGAACGCGAATCTACGTCCTGCATATCAGCCGAGTTGCTGCGCGCGAATGGCCGCGCCGATGGCGCCGGCAAAACGGGCTTCGGGCGAGGTGGTCACCGGCGAGCCCAGCAGCGCTCCCAGCCGCTCCACAACGTAAGCGTTCTCGCACAGGCCGCCGGTCAGGTAATACGGGGCACCCGCTGCCTGCCCGGCCATGGTGGCCACGCGCGACACGACGCTTTCGATCACACCGCGCGCGATGTTCTCGCGCGGCTCACCGCGACCGATCAGGCTAATGACCTCGCTTTCGGCAAACACCGTACACATGCTGCTGATCTTGGTCGGCTCGCCGGAGCGGGCAAGGTCTGCCATCTGCTGCTGAGAAATACCCAGGCGGTCGGCCATGATCTCCAAAAAGCGCCCCGTACCGGCAGCGCACTTGTCGTTCATGGCAAACTTGGCCACGCGGCCGCCTTTAAGTTGGATGACCTTGGTGTCCTGGCCGCCCACGTCGATCACGGTGCCGTGGTCGCCAAAGAGCGCCACAGCGCCGGTGCCATGGCAGGTGATCTCGGTCACGACCTTGTGCGCATAGGGCACGGCGACACGGCCGTAACCGGTCGCGACCACACGCACGTCGTCGGCCGCCACGTCGTAGCCGGCCGAAGCAAGCTCTGCGCGCAGGCGCTCGGCCGCATCGACCGACGAATACCCCGTCGGCATCACGCAGGTCCACGCGATGGCGCCATCCGCCTCCACCGCCGCGGCCTTCGCAGCCGTCGAACCAATGTCGATACCAATGCCAACCACGGCATCCTCCTTCACATGCGGCAAAGGGACTGTCCCTATGCCGCATTCGTCCTACAGTGTCTCGATAAAGGCGGCGATGCGCGTCTCGATCTGGCCCATGTCGCCGTTGCTGTAGTCGGTCTCGATTTTCATGTACGGAATGCCCGCACCCTCGACGGCCTCCTGCATGCGGGCGCTCTCCACGTTAAAGGTGTGGCACGCCTGCAGCACGCTCTCAACGACGCCGTCGACGTGGTACTTCTCGCACATGGCCAGCGTGTTGTCCATGCGGCCGTCGTTGGGCGTCATGACCGAGCAGTTGATGTCCAGATAGCGATCGGCGATAGCGCGCAGGATATCGGGCGCGTCGGGGTCGATCATCATGGCGGCCGTGCGTTCGCCCGAGCAGTCGTCCATGCACACGACCACGCCGCCGTTGGACTCGATGGTGCGGCCGATCTTGTTGATCACGCCACCCACCGGGCAGCCGGTAATAAGGATGCGCTTGGTATCCGCCGCAACGGGGCGCTCGCCCGCGTCGTAAGCCTCGCGCAGGGCAGCGACCTTCTGCTCCAGCTGCTGCGTATAGGCCTCGATATCAAAGCTAAACGTACCGGCGAACATGGTGCTCATCAGGTCGACGCCGCTCATAGCCGCCGGCTGGTTGGCCTGCAGCGCAAACATCTCGAGCTGGGCGGCACGCAGACGGTTGCGACGACGGACGGCAGCGCGCAGATCGTCATCGGTAATCGTGATGCCGTAGAAGTTCTCGAGTTCCTCCTTGAGCAAGCGACACTCCTCGTACCAGCCCTCGCGCTCGTGGGCACGGTTGCGGCTTTGCGGCAGATGCAGAATGTGCGTGCGCTTGAGCTCGTTCAGCAGCTCATACATCTTCTTCTTGCCGTCGCAGGTGGTCTCGCCGATGATCATGTCGCTAAAGTACGTAAACGGGCACTTTTGCGA
>CAKUFW010000142.1 GCA_934650975.1 uncultured Collinsella sp.
ATGCTCATCGGGTGGCCGTTCTTCTCGTTCTCCTGAACGAGGTAGCGGAACGAGACGTCGTCACCCGAGGAGTCCTTAACGCCGGCCAAGACGCCCTCGGCGCCGAGCTTGGCAAGAAGCTTCCAGGGGAGCTTGGTGTGGACGCATACGGGAATGTCGTAGGCGAAGATGGGCAGGTCGAGCTCCTCGTGCAGGATGCGGAAGTGCTCCTCGACTTCGGCCATGCCCTGCAGAGCATAGAACGGGCAGGTGGCGACGAGGGCGTCGGCGCCCAGCTCCTGAGCGACCTTACCGTGCTCGATCATGCGCTCGGTCTCGGTGTCGATGATGCCAACCAGGACGGGCACACGGTGGTCGACGATGCGAACGGCCTCGGCGATGATCTGGCGACGGCGCTCATCGGTGGAGAAGACGACCTCGCCCGAGGAGCCCAGGAAGAACAGGCCGTCGACGCCGGCATCGATCATGCGGTTGATGCTGCGCTCAAAGGAGGCAACGTCGAGCTGGTGATCTTCGGTATCGGGAACAACGACGGGAGGGATAACGCCGGTGAATTTCTGAGTTGCCACAAGAATCTCCTTAGTTGTCTGGCGAGCGGCCCCTTGCCGCCCACTCTTGTTGGCAGTGTCCAGGCCGTCTAGGCCAAAGAACACGGGTAGAACGTTTGGTTAAAGAAGTCGATGACTTCGTTTTCGAACGCATTGATGCGCTCGTGAGCGTATTTGGCATAGATGATATGCCTCCGGTCGCACTCAAGACCGTTGAATACGGCAAACTGCCCCTTGGGGTCGCTTACGGTATCCATGAGGGATGTGCCCATGAGCACCGAGCCGCGCACCCGAGCCGACAGCACCTCGAGGCCACCAGGGAGCGGGTTGGCGATTGCCGCACAGGCAAGACCCTGCTCGTCCAGAGCAGAAACCGCCAGCGCGATGCCGCCGCCAAGGCCCTCGCCCCACGCAAAGAGACGGTCCGGATCGATGCCATCGAGCTCGCGCGCGACCTTCGCCATCGCGCAACCCCAGCGGACGCGCTCGACAAAAGCGGGCGAGGCAATCCCCCGCTGCAGGTCGCCTACGCCAACGACATCGTCATCCAGAGCAAGGACGGCATACCCCATGGCGACAAATCTCGTCATGTGATGCCACCCACGCACGGGTCGGTCAACGTCATGGAACATCAGGCACAGCGGCACGCGCTCGGATACTCGCGTACGCCCAGCAGGCTCGATCAAGCGCGCATGGACCACGTCCGCGCCGAGCTCAAAGGAAACCTCCGAGTAACGGGCACAAGGATTGGCAAAGTCAATCGCCGTAATGCTCGGGCCTTGCATCTCAAGATTCGAAACACATGCTTCCAAATCAGAAACATCTGCCTGGACATCACCGTGCCAGTCCCGATATTCAGCGAGCCTTGACGAAACCGTTCCGGGAATCTCCACAAGCTCGGGGACAATCAGCTCGTCGACATTGCTCTCGCACTTAGACATGAGCCTCCCCTCCCTCGCAGAAAAACGGAATGATCAGATCGTCAAAGTCCTGAATCTCCTCGTGGCCAAAGCCCTCAAAGAACTCATGGCGCTTTTCGCAGGACAGGTTGTTGTACACCGCAAACTGCGTCGCCGGCGGACAGACGACATCGGCCGTGCCCGTGCCAAACAGCACGGGGCACGTAACCATGGGGGCAAAGTTCTTGGAGTCGAAATACGCCAGCTTGGCATAGGCTTCCTCGATACGAGTCGAGTCCTCGTCAAACCAACGCGACCAATAACGCAGGCCCTCGTAGGCAATATCGTCGGCATCCAGATCCCAAACCAGACGGAAGTCCGACAAGAAGGGATAGAGGATGGCAGCACGATTGACAAGCTCGCTGTTGAGCGCGCATGTCGCAATGCCCAACCCGCCGCCTTGCGACGCGCCGTTCACGAACACGCGGGCAAGATTGATGCCCTCGAGCTCGCGAACGATACGGCACAGGATGCGAATGTCCTGGTGCAGGCGGACGTAATAGAGGTTGGCGGGATCGCCGTCGATACCGGCAACGATATGACCAGCGACCGTCGTACCCTCAAATCCACCAATATCCTCGGAGGGACCGCCCTGGCCAGGGCAGTCGAGGGCGATGAGCGCCATGCCCATACCTGCAAACGATGCCTGCTCAAACCAGCTGCGGCTGGCACCGGGATATCCGTGGAACTGAAGCACAAGCGGCACGGGCTCATCCGAGACCGGCTTGAGGTACTTGGCATGCAGGCGAGCACCGCACATGCCGGTATACCAGAGGTCGAAAAAATGACAGGTCGCAGAATCGGCAACCGGAGCCGCCTCAATCGCATAGTCGAGTTCGACGGCATCGGCCTCGGCCATGCGATCTTTCCAAAAGAGATCGAAATCCGATGGACGTGGCGCAGCACCTCGATA
>CAKUFW010000143.1 GCA_934650975.1 uncultured Collinsella sp.
TGGACGGTAACGTCCAGAGCGGTCGTGGGCTCGTCGCAGATGACCAGCTTGGGGTCGCGGGTAAGAGCCATAGCGATCAGGACGCGCTGGCGCTGACCGCCGGAAAGCTCGTGCGGATAGCTCTCGAGCGTACGCTTGGGGTCGAGGCCAACGAGCTCCAGGAGCTCCTCGGCGCTACGGGTGCCGCCGCGCTTGGTGAGCTGCTTCATCTGAGCGGAAATGAGCATAGAGGGGTTGAGCGAGGACAGGGCGTCCTGATAGACCATGGCGATATCGGTACCGCGCAGGCCGAACCACTCCTTCTTGCTCATCTTGAGCAGGTCGCGGCCCTCCCAGAGAACCTCGCCGGAAAGGTGCTCATCCTCATCGGTCAGGCCCATGATGGCCAGCGTGGTGATGGACTTACCGCAGCCGGACTCGCCCACCAGGCCCATGGTCTGACCAGGACGGACATCAAAGTTGACATGGTCGACGACGTTGATGTCACCGTGGTGCTCAAACTGGATGCAGAAGTCACGGACCGAAAGGATCGGCTCAACAGACTCATCGGGCACATGGCGGTCGTTACGCCTGAGCTCGACATCACGCAGGGCGCCAAGACGGGCGGACAGGGACTGAGCCTGCTCCTTGTAGGCGCGGACGGGGTCGGAGACCAGCAGGTCTGCCTCGCGACGCTTGGAGGAATCGGTCGGATCCAGGGCGGCGGAGGGAGCAGCGGCCATGGCGTCGGTAATACCCTCGGACAGGATGTTGAGCGCCAGACAGGTGATCATGATGGCCAGACCCGGGAACAGCGCCTGCCACCAACGGCCGGCGAGCACGCCGCCGCGGGCGTCGGCGAGAATGTTACCCCACGTGGCGGTGGGCTCCTGGATACCAGCGCCGATGAAGGTCAGCGAAGCCTCAAAGATGATGGCATCGGCGACCAGGGTGACGGTGAAGACCATGATCGGGGCGATGCAGTTACGCAAAACATGCTTGATCAAAATCCACGGAGCCTTGGCGCCGGAAACGATTACCGCGCGAACATAGTCCTCGCCGTACTCGGACACGATGTTGGCGCGCACGATACGGGCGATCTGCGGGGTATACATAAAGCCGATGGCGAAGATGATCGACGGCACGGAGTTGCCCAGAATGGAGACGAACACGGCGGCGAGGGCGATGCCCGGGATGGACATGATGATGTCCAGGATACGCATGATCGTCTCGGAGACGGCCTTGCGCGAGACCGCCGCAAGAGCGCCCACGACCGAACCGCAGACCAGAGCCATGGCGGTAGCGCCAAAGCCGATGATCAGCGAGTAACGGCCACCGTAGAGCATACGCGACAGAATGTCGCGGCCCTTATCGTCGGTACCGAAGATAAATCCGTTGCCGGGAGCCTGGCGAGCGGTGAAAATCTCCACCGGGCTATAGGGGGCAAGCACCGGAGCAAGAATCGCAGTCAGGGCGACCAGCACCAGCACGACGGCGGCGATCTTAGAAGACAGCGTCATCTTCTTCCAGCCACCGAGCTTGAGTCCCTTGGAGGCAGCTTTCTCGAGCTGCTCGGTTTGCTTCTCTCGAATCTTTACCATAATCTACACCGTCCTGATGCGCGGGTTGATGAGCAGGTAGAGCATGTCAACCACGATGTTGATGATGATGAAGGCAAGAGCAACGACGATAACGACGCCCTGAACCAGGTTCGCCTCGTTGCCCTGAACGCCCTGCAGGATCGCAGTACCCATGCCGGGGAGGTTGAAGATAACCTCGATGACGACGGCGCCGCCCATGAGGTAACCGATCTTAAGACCGAGGGTGGTGACCGGGGTGATCAGCGCGTTGCGCAGAACGTTGATGCCGACGACGACCTTCTCGGGGACGCCGGCGCCGCGGGCCATGCGGACATAGTCCTTATCGAGCTCCTCGACCATGGCGGTACGCACGATACGAGTCATCTGACCCGTCAGGGGGAATGCCAAGGCGATGGCGGGCATGATCATACGAGCAAGATAGCCGCCAGGGTTGGTAGTGAAGTGAGGCAGGGCACCCGAGGCCGGGAACACCTTAAGGTAGGAGGAGAACAGCAGGATCAACAGGACGGCAAGCCAGAACGACGGGGTTGCCAGGCCGGCGATGGAGAAGACACGAATCACTTGGTCCGGCCATTTATCGCGATACAGTGCCGCGATGACGCCGAGTAAAAACGAGACGACCGCACCGATGGCAAGACCGATAAAGGTCAACTGCATCGTGACGGGCAGGGCCGTAGAGATGCGCTTGGCAACAGAGTTGCGGGCAGCGCCATAAGTGCCCATGTCGCCATGGATCAGGTCGCCCATGTAGCGCACGTAACGCACGGGCCAGGGGTCGTCCAGACCATACTTCTCATGGTACTCGGCAACCGCCTCGGGCGA
>CAKUFW010000144.1 GCA_934650975.1 uncultured Collinsella sp.
ACCGCGCTCGCGGGCAATCCAGTAGTACTCGCCGACGATGCCGAGCGTGTCGGCGCCGTAGGGGAGATAGGTCGACAACTGGTGCAGAAGCGGGCCGGGGCAGAAGACCTCGGTTGCGAAATCGACGGGGAAGTCCTCGGGGATGGTCGGTGCTGCGGGTGCGGGGGCCGGTGCTGCAGCGGGGGCCGGAGACGGTGCCGGTGCGGGAATTTGGTCGCAAGCAGCGGCGGGCACGGATTCGATGACGGGTGCGGGCTCCGGCGTCGAATCCGGCTTGATCGCGGAATCTGCGGGCTCCACGGTGACGGGCGCGTCTGCGGCTGCAGTTTTAACCTCAACCTGCGTCGCGCTCTCATTCTCGACGCTCGACTTTGCCTCGATGGGCGTGGATGCCATGGTGGTGATGCCGGCGTTGGCGTTCTCGGGGTCATAGACGACCGTGAGCGAGATGGCGGGCTGCGGCGTCTCGGGCTCCGGCGTCGACTCGGAAGCGCCTTGATCGGCGGGCTGATCGTCCTTGGCCTCGTCGCCAAAGACATCGCTGTTTTGGAACGCAGACGTCTCGGGTTGGTTAGCGGCTTCTTCGGTTGTCGACTTGGGAGCTTCGTTGAGCTCAGCAGTGACTTCCTGCTCGGATATGACTTCGGGATCGGTCGTGGCGGCGATTTCGGTTTCGGCTTCTGCCGTTACCTCAATAGCGACTTCGAACTCGGGCTCGGGCTCGGGCACAGCTTCAACTACGGGCTCGGGACGCTTAACGTGCTTGGGGCGCACGGCCTTGAGGTCCTTCTCACCGCGCTTCTTCTTTTTGTAGGACTGCTTGGCGCCCTTGGCAGCCTTGGGCTTGTCCTCGCCCTTGGCAAGGGCGGCATCCCATGCCTCGCTGGCGATGACGGTGGCATACAGGCGACCGCCCTTAAAGACGGTCAGCTTAATGCAGTCGTCAAGCTCCTCGAGCAACTCGCGCGTGGACTCGAAGCCCAGGTCATAAGCAGTCATGTCGCCAGCGGCGAGAGCCTCTTCGACCTGCGTCATAAACGTTTGCTTGCCGCATCCAATCGCATCGCGCAGCAGGCGATACAGATAGATGTGGTTGCCCAGCGAAAGCGTGGGCCTAACTATTGTCTTGCTCATGGCAAATCTCCTCTTTACACATGTAAAGCATCTTACCATCGCATGGCGCTCGCCATGACGGCGCCCAAGGCAAACGGGCGCGAACCGCTGTCGATTCGCGCCCGTTGTACAGGTTGCCTATCTGGGGATGCAGTGCCTAGTTGCCCGATGTCGTGCCTTGGCTTGAACTGTCAGATGTCGTGCCCGATGTGGTGCCACTCGAATTGCTGTTGCTGCTGTTTGCTGTGCCCGTTCCCGACGTGGTGTCGCTCGTCTGGTCGCCCGTGCTCGGCTGAGAACCGTCGGTCGTTTGGCTTGAGTCGGTCGTGCCGGACGGCGTGCCACTTTTGGACGTAGAGGAATCGGTGCCCTGCGATTGGTTTTGGGTGTTCGAGGATGAATCGGCAGAGGTAGAACTGTCTTGCGCGCCGTCCGTCTGTGCCTGCTGGTCTTGCGAACGGGTGTTGCCATTTGCATCACTCTCCGTCGTGCGCGACGACAGAATCGGCTCGGGGCGCTCGCCTAGACCCTCACCGGCGGTGGTGATAAGGATGGCGCCGGCGCAGGCGATGACCGCGACGATGGCGATGGCGATCGAGAAGACGATGACCTTCTTTTGCGTCTGGCTGCGCTCTGCCGCCGCCTTGGCGCGCAGGCTGTCGGGAGCGACGCGCGCCGTGGTCGCGCGCCCCGCAATCTGGCGCATCTCCTGCGTAGTCGCGGCGCCGCCCAAGTGCTCCTCGGCATTAAACTCAACGGGCTCATAGGCGCCGGCGGGGTAGTCGACGGCGGCGTGCGTGCCTTTGAGGGCTTCGGCACTGGCAGAGATAAAGTGACGGTAGACCTGCGAGGACACAACGGTGATGACCGAGCTCACGGCGGCGCCGATTACTGAACCGGCGATGCCAATCTTGGAAGCAAGCGCGACGCTTGTGGCAGCGGCTGCGGCGCCGGCGATGATCTGAGGAATGGAAATGTCGTCGAACAGGCCCTTTTTGGGCGCGATGGCCATGGTCTGTCCGATGGAATGGTTCTCGTGCACGCCGTTGTTGAGCGCGGCTGGTGTCATGACGCGCGTGCGCGGCGCGTCGGTGTACTTGGTTGTCATACGGGGTCCTCCCGGTGTAAATCTGCTCCGTTTCGTGTAGCCATCAGGGTACCCACCAGATGTGAATCGTACGTGACATTTAACAGATACCATCAACTCATCAAG
>CAKUFW010000145.1 GCA_934650975.1 uncultured Collinsella sp.
TGCAGCTTGTCCATGCGCAGCAGCGCCGCGCCGATGCGCTCCATGCGGCGCTTGGGCATGTACATGGAGACGACGGCGTCGGGGTCGATATCGTCGAGGTCCTGGTCGGCCAGCGCCTGCTCCAGCTCCTCGATGCGCACCACGCCGCGCAGGTCGCGCTTGGGCTTGCGTTTGCGGGGCTGATCCTCAGCCAGATCCTCGGCAGCTTTATCTTTGTTGTCATTATGCTTGAACAGTGCCATGGCGATCAGAGCTTATACTTGGCGCGGATGTAGCCGACGTATTCTTTGACGAGCTCGCGCTCCATGTCATCGGCGTAGCGGAACTGCAGGCCGCACACGTTGCGGTACAGGCTGCCCTTGGGCGCGCGACGCACCCAGCACACGATGCCCAGCTGCTCGGGCAGCTCGTGGCGCTCGCCCTGCAGGCGGATCGTGGGCATTTGCACGGCCAGGGCCTCGCCCACGTCGGGGTAATCGTTAAGGTAAATGGCCAGACCGCCGGCCGAGACGTCGATGGTCATGGCGTCCTCGGGCTCGGGGGTGGTCGCGTTGTCGCGCTGGTAGGTCAGGCGCATGGCGACCTTAAAACGCTCGTCGCGGCGCTTAATAAAGGTGCGCTGCTCGGTGACTTTGCGCATTTTCCAGTAGGTGCGGATGCCCTTTTTCTCGACCGACTCGGGGTAGCCGGCGATCACGAACGTTTCCTCGCCCACTTTGTATTGCAGCAGCAGCTTTTGGTTTTCGTCCATGATCAGCGGCTTGCCGGCAAGCATGGGCGCGCTCATGAGGAAGTAGGCCTCGTCCAGGGTGTCTTTGAACGTGGCGAGCATGTTGAAGTCGGTTTTTTGGCCCATGGGCACATCGAATGCCACCTGAAGCTTGGTCCCCGGCGTTATCTGTTGCTCTGCCATGTATTCTCCCCCAGTCGCGGGCGCCGATATCATCGTCGTGCGCGATGCACATTGGGCTATTGTACCTGCTTTGCTGCGGGTTGCGGTGTGGGGTGCGCGAAATGGCGGGATGGGGGGCGTGGGCGCTAGTGAAGCTGCTCCGTGCACAGCATCAATCTGACAGCGATACATGTCCCCAACAAACCGTCTGTCTGTCTATCTCTCAGTTATCTCTCGTAATTATCTCTCGTCTTTCAGTTATCTCTCAGCTTAGAGATGAGTGAGAGATGAGAGACGAATTGATCGCTACCGGCTCAATCAAATCACATTCGCACAGGTAAACGCACGTATACGGGAACTTTGACTCGATCCCCAGCCACCTTGCAGCATTGCTATCTCTCATATTTATCTCTCATCTTTCTGTTATCTCTCGTATTAGAGACGAATGAGAGATGAGAGATGTGCGGGCGGCGGATAAGCGTGGATTTTTGGACGGTACGGAAATGAGAGTGGATTTTTGGACGGTTTTGGGGCGTTTTAAGGCTGATTCCGTCCGAAAATCCACTCTCATGCCGTGGGCGTCCGGAAATCCACGCTCGTCCGTCCGGATTTCCACGCTCGTGCGGCGGACGGCCAGGATGCATCAACTTCCCAGCGGCATTACCTCCAGTTCGCCGCAGACCGGGCGCTCCATATGGGTATACTCTCGGGGATTCGACTCGATTCGCCCCCGCTGGGGCGTCAAAGGAGACTGCATATGTCCACTTCTTCAACCGATCCACGCGCTGCCGCTGCCGCGCTGCTGGTGCCCGGTACCACCTGCCACGGCTTTGTCGTCGAGCGCTGCGAGTCCGTGCCCGAACTCGACTCGGACGCCTACGTGCTGCGCCACACCGCCTCGGGCGCGCGCCTACTGTACCTGGCGTGCGATGACGAGAACAAGGCCTTCGCCATTGGCTTTAAGACGCCGCCGGCCGATTCCACCGGCGTGTTCCATATTCTTGAGCACTCGGTGCTGTGCGGGTCGGCCAAGTTCCCCGTCAAGGAGCCGTTCGTCGACCTGATCAAGAGCTCCATGCAGACGTTCCTCAACGCCATGACCTACCCCGACAAGACCATCTACCCCGTTGCCACCACCAACGAGCAGGATCTGTACAACCTGATGGACGTGTACCTGGACGCGGTGTTCAACCCGGCCATCTACACCAAGCCGACCATTTTTGAGCAGGAGGGCTGGCACTACGAGCTGGACCTGCCGGAGGGCGAGGACTGCGAGGGCGACGCCGGTGAGGCCCGCGCCCAGGACCTGCACGCGGGCACGCTGCGCTATAACGGCGTGGTGTTCAACGAGATGAAGGGCGCGCTGTCCGACCCCATGAGCGTGCTGGACGACGCCGTCAACGCCGCACTCTA
>CAKUFW010000146.1 GCA_934650975.1 uncultured Collinsella sp.
TCTGGACGTCGTCGTCTTCGACGGCCTCATCGATCTCATCTTCCTTTTCGGCAGCCTCGCGATCTTTCTTCACCGTGCCGGACAGATCCTTGTCGGACTTGGTAAAGACAAGATTGCCGTCATCCTCTTCGAGGATGAGTTTGCCGTCCTTGAGCTTCATGTCGTGCGACTCGTCTTCGGCAGTGATGGTTACGGTGGTGGCGTCCTTTGCCTCCCATTTAAGGTCGACGACTTCAAGGAACAGGTCGAGGGCGCCTGTACCGTCCTCATCGAGAATCAGGACGCAGTGGACACCCCAATCCTCGAGCATCTTCATGTACTCATCGGTCAGCTCTTCGCCCTCCAGGGTTCCTCCCGAGAGCTCCCAACTGCCGACGAAGTTGGCCTTGGGATCCTTGCCACCGCCGCCGCTGCAGCCCGTCAGGGCAAAGGCGAGCGCCAGGACGCATGTCAGGAATGCGAGTACGGACTTTTTGAACGTTGTCTTCATGGTGTCCTCCTTCTTGTGTGAAAACCCATAGAAGCAAATGCGGGGGCGGCGGAACCCCCGCCAATTACCAGATAAAGGGGTTAGGGCCTGGGCGTTCCGCAGTTGCTGCAGAACTTGCCGCCGTTTTCGCTACCGCAGTTGGGGCAGAACCACTTGGCCGGTGCCGGGGCGGGTGCGGGGCTGCCGCACTCGGGGCAGAACTTGCCGGTGTTGGTGGCGCCGCAACTGCAGGTCCACGTGCCGGCCGCGGGCGCGGCGGCGGGAGCCGGTGCGGGGGCGGGGGCAGGCGCCGGTTGCGGGGCGGCCTGCTGCTGCGCCTGGCCGGCGGCGAACAGCTGGCTGGCGTTCATGCCGCCCATGCCGCCTGCCATGCCCATGCCCATAAAGCCGGCCATCGCGCCGTTGGGGTTGGCCGCTGCGGCGCGCATCGCGTCGCTCTGGGCGCTGGCGATGTTGGCGGCTGCCATGGTGGGATCGCGCATGACCGCGGCCTTCTGCAGGTCCTTGATCATCTGCTCGTCTTCTTGCGAAGCGGCGATGGAGTTGACGCCAAAGCTCACGATCTCGACGCCGCGCAGGTCGCGCCAGTCGGCGGAGAGGACCTCGTTGAGCGCACGGGCGAGCTCGGTGGTGTGGCCGGGGATGGCGCTGTAGCGGATGCCCATCTCCGAGATCTTGGCAAAGGCGGGCTGCAGGGCGGTGAGCAGCTCGGACTTAAGCTGACTGTCGATCTTGTCGCGCGTGTAGCTATCGGTCACGTTGCCGCACACATTGGTGTAGAACAGCAGCGGGTTGGTGATGCGGTACGAATACTCGCCGTTGCAGCGCACGGAGATGTCGACGTCCAGGCCAATGTTGTTATCGACCACGCGGAAGGGCACGGGCGAGGCGGTGCCGTACTTGTTGCCGATGATTTCCTTGGTGTTGATAAAGTAGACGCGTTGGTCCTTGCCCGCGTCGCCGCCGAAGGTGAAGCGGCTGCCGATATTGGCGAAGGTTTCCTTGATGGAGTCGCCCAGGTTGCCGCTAAAGACGCTCGGCTCGCTGCCGGTATCGAAGACGAACTCGCCGGGCTCCAGCGCGACCTCGATAATCTTGCCGTTTTGGACCACGAGCATGCCCTGGCCGTCGTTGACGGCGATGACGGAGCCGTTGGAGATGACGTTGTCCTCGCCGCGCGTGTTGGAGCTGCGGCCGCCGGTGCGCTTGCTGCCCTTGCAGGCCAAGACGTCAGCGGGCATCGATTCGCAATAGATAAATTCCTTCCACTGGTCGGCCATGACGCCGCCGGCAGCTCCCAATCCAGCTTTCAAGAGTCCCATGGTGTTCTTCCTTTCTCGTCAAAGGCCGGGTGGTATTGGTCAGAACGGTTAATCGTCCTTGTTGTCTTTCATGACAACGGTGGTCTCGGTATGGCTGAAGGTATCGTGCTTCTCGACTAGGTCGAGCTCGCCGCAGTACTCGTCGGCGTGGGTTGCCTCATTGGCTGTCTTGAGCTGGCTTACCAGCAGCACGTCTCCGATGATCACGATGATCAGCGGCGCCACGATATTGATGAGGATGCCCTCGATATCAAAGGTGAGGTAATCCGGATCGAAGGCGTATTCGCCCATAAAGAGAATCTGGGAGAGGATAAATCCGATCACAAAGAACAGCAGCGAGGCGATGATGAGCTTGGGCTTGGAACAGGGGAGCTCGCCGACCATGCGGCCGGTCTGGCCGTTCATGGCAAACAGGTAGCTCTTGCCGTTCCACGAGGTGGAGAGCATCCAGACGGGGAACA
>CAKUFW010000147.1 GCA_934650975.1 uncultured Collinsella sp.
CGTAGTAAATAGGCCCTTTTCTTGGCGAGCCATTGATCCGATGCCAATTTACGTGTCGCGACTGCCCCTGTCTTTCGCGAGTTGAGGTGGAATAGTTCCTGAATAGCTTCGGTAAAGGCGAAAACAGGAACTATATCACCGCAACTTAGGGGGGGCGTCGGCTGGGGCTTGCTGGTGGGACGGGGCGGACTAGGACTGCTTGTGGCGCTTCCATTGTTTGCGGCACCAGTGCATGAGTGCTCCTACGACGGGGATGGTGACGAGGATTACCCATGCGGGATGGGGCTGTCCCAGGCAGAGCCACATGTAGAGGAACCAGGCAATAGCAGCCGCCGGGTAGACACTGCCGATGAGCTTAGACAGGCGGCGTCGGTCGATAAAGTCGCCAATTGCGTAGTAGACGGGAATCAAAAAGACGAGGAAAAGTCCCGTGGTCCACGTGCCGTAAGCAATGCCAAGCGCCAGATAGGCGAGGGCGACAATCGCGGGGAAGGGAAACTCGTTCCACGCACGTCCAAGCTTGGTGCGGAAGTGCTTGCCATGATGGTCGAGCTTGTCGTGCGCTTCCTTCCAACTGGAAAACGTCTCGCCGTCGATGGTAACGGTGCCGTCGGCATTGGTGTGCACGCTATGCCCGTCGTCCTCAAGCGTATCAACGTGTACGCCGCCCGGCCCCACATGGACTTCTTCGCCCTTGCGGTCGTTGGTTACGTGGATTCCATTCCAGCCCACGTGAACCTCTTCGCCTTTATCGGGATCGATAACGTGGATACCGTGCGCAAGGGAAATGTCGACGAGTGGCTTGTCGCTGCGACTGGTGTTGTCGGCAGAATCCTCATCCTCTTCGGCCTCATCCGACGCCTCGGCTCCAGCATCGCTGTCCTCAGAGCAGTCAGCGTCATCTGCCGCCTCCCCATACAATAGCTCATCCAGCGACACGCCATACAGTGCGGCAAGCGCAATAAGGTTATCGGTATCGGGCGAGGATTCGCTGCGTTCCCATTTGCTGACAGCCTGGCGACTCACGCCCAATTGGGCGGCAAGCGCCTCCTGAGAAAGCCCGGCAGCTTTGCGGCGATCGACGAGGCGTTGTGCCATCGCAAGATCCATGGTGGTTCCTTTCGCGAGGTGACCGTAATCGAATGAGCCGAGTATGCCGAGAACAACCGGTAGCGACCACCATTTCTAGTTAGAATCTGCCTCAACCCTACCGCAACTACCAGTAGCAACCCCCAACGACCAGCCATTTCGTGACAAATGTCAGTGCCCACGACAGCCAAGAGCCCTCTTCATTCCAAATCCTCCAGACCAGGCACCCGCAGCAAGAAGACGAATAGCCTCGGCCTCCCCAGTTGCCGCAGGAGGCCCCAGGGCTTACCTCCCAAATCTTTCCGCAGGACGGAAGGACCCCGCCGCGCGAAGCGCGCAGCGGGGTCCTGACATGTCCGAGGACGATTTGGGAGGTAAGCCCTGGGGCCTCCGATGGGAGCAGTTCCAGCCGAGGCTATTCGTCGCCGAAGCTGATGCCCAACGCCTTGGCCTCGCGCACCAGATCGCTCTGGGGATCGACATACTTGAGCTTGCCGGCGACCTCCTCGAGCGGCATGTGGCACATCTTGCCGTCGCGCAGGGCGATCATGTAGCCAAATTCGCCGCGCAGGCAGCCCAGTGCCGCCTCGACGCCGCACTGGGTCGCAAAGATGCGGTCCTGGGCGTCGGGCTGACCGCCGCGCTGCGTGTGGCCGGGGATGGCGACGCGGGTCTCGCGACCGGTCTTGGCCTCGATCTCCTTGGCGATGTCGTAGACGATCGACGGGCTCGTGCGCTCGGCGAGCTTCTTCTTGTACTCCTTCTTGGGCAGCGCCGCGTCCTCCTTGGAGATGGCGCCCTCGGCAACGGCCACGATGGTAAAGCGGCTGCCGGTCTCCATGCGATGCTCGATGGTCTTGATGACGTTGTCCATGTCGTAGGGGATCTCGGGAATCAGGATGACGTCCGCGCCGCCCGCAACGCCGGCATACAGCGGAATCCATCCAACCTTGTGGCCCATGATCTCGATGACGAACACGCGGCCGTGGCTCGAGGCGGTGGTGTGGATGTCGTCGATGCACTTGGTGGCGACGTCGATGGCGCTCGTAAAGCCAAACGTCA
>CAKUFW010000148.1 GCA_934650975.1 uncultured Collinsella sp.
AGCTCCGACAGCGCACGTTTAAGTTGACGGTCGTGGGAATACTGTTCTTCGATGCTGTGAAGTGCCACCAGGACGCGCGGCGCGCGGCGACCAAAGATACGCGGAGGCGTAACGGAACCCGCACGGACCAAGACGGGAATAAAGGACCCATCGCTCAGTTTGAGCATGAGCTCACTCTCGGAGCCGTCGGTTTCAAATGGCAGGCGATGTTCGGTCGCGCGCTCAAAGGCAGAAGAGTACAGCACATCCTTAACGTCACCATTGATGACATCGGCGCGCTCCTCGCACATCAGATCGAGCAAGCGATTATTCACATGCAGAATGGTTCCGTCGAGTTCGCAGATGATGACAGCATCGCTCGTGATCTCGACCAGTTGGGCAACGTCTGCCCACTCGTTGCGCTCAAGCGTTTCCATCGTGAACCTCACCGTCTATCGGTAACAAAAAAGCCTCCGAAGAGGCTTCTCAAATGCGATGGTGTCGGAGGCGGGACTTGAACCCGCATGACCAAAAAGCGGTCACTAGCACCTCAAGCTAGCGCGTCTGCCAATTCCGCCACTCCGACATGCTATGTTGTTGACTTGCGGTTCGTTTTGTTGGACCCGCGCGTTCAACGAGGAAGATAATAACCTATGATTCGAGAACTGTGCAAGCACTTTTTTGAAAAAAGTTTACGAATTTGTAAATGCGCTGGTAGACGGTTATGTCCGATCCTGAATCGGTGTTGCCTCCCGGCGCGTCCTCGGGCATGAGCGATATTTAGCTACGCACTTCGTGCTGCAAAATATCGCTCCCCCTGCGGAATGCGCCGGGAGGCAACACCGATTCGGGGCCTGCAAATACGTACTCCAAGTACGATTCTCAAACGTATTATGGGGCTGATACAAAGTTTGTGGCTCGGCTTTGCCGAGCCCTTATGTGGGGAGGTCGGAGCTTAAGCTCCGACCTCACTAAATTTCTTATTAGACTAAGTGAGCGATCAGGGAATCGCACTCCCCCTGCCTCGTTAACGCAGGGCCCGCCCTGGAGTTAGTTTTCAGAACACTCCGCAGGACGCAAGAGACCCCCGCCGCACGAAGTGCACAGCGGGGGTCTCTTGCATGTCCGAGGACGTTCTGAAAACTAACTCCAGGGCGGGCCCGAACAAGAACAACCGACTACAGGTCGATGTGCGATTCCTTGATCGGGAACGGCTCGGCGAAGTGGCAGGCGCAGCAGTGGCCCGGGGCGACTTCCTTAAACTCGGGAAGCTTCTCGGAGCAGATGCCCTGCGCGATCGGGCAGCGCGTGTGGAAACGGCAACCGGTCGGCGGATCCAGCGGCGACGGCGGATCGCCGGCGAGGATGATGCGCTTACGAGTCTTCTGGACATCCGGATCGGGCACCGGCACAGCAGACAGCAGCGACTGCGTGTACGGATGATGCGGCTCGCTATAGAGCGTCTTCCAGTCCGAAACCTCGACCATCTTGCCCAGGTACATAACGGCAACACGGTCGGAAATGTGCTGCACGACAGAGAGATCGTGGGCGATGAAGAGGTAAGCCGTACCGAACTTGTCCTGGAGCTCCTTCAGCAGGTTCAGAACCTGAGCCTGAATGGAAACGTCCAAAGCTGAGACCGGCTCATCACAGATGATCAGCTTGGGCTTCAGAGCGAACGCGCGGGCGATGCCGACACGCTGACGCTGACCACCCGAGAACTCGTGCGGATAGCGGTTGATGTGCTCAGGGTTCAGGCCGACAACGTCCAGCAGCTCGCGGACGCGCTCGATGCGCTCCTCCTTGGTACCCACGCCGTGAATGGTCATGGGTTCGGAGACGATCTCGCCAATCGTCATACGAGGATTCAGCGAAGCATAGGGATCCTGGAAAATGAACTGCATCTCGCGACGCATGTCCTTGATCTCATGCTTGTTCATCTCGGAAACGTCTTTACCCTGGAAGAACACCTTGCCAGCCGTCGGCTTGGTGAGGCGCATGATGGTGCGGCCCGTCGTGGACTTACCGCAACCGGACTCGCCAACCAGACCGAAGGTCTCGCCCGGATAGATCTCAAACGAGATGTCGTTCACAGCAGAGACGACACGCTTGGAGAAGCGCTTGGCGAACATGCCGGACTCAGCGGGAAACTCCTT
>CAKUFW010000149.1 GCA_934650975.1 uncultured Collinsella sp.
AGAGCCCAGGCCGGGGAGTTCGCGGGTGAGCGAGTCGTCGACAGGCAAGCTGCCGAGCAGGACGGTTTCCTCGCTTGAGCCAGATTCGGGCTGGTCGTCTGCCTCGCCTTCGGAGCTCACGCGGTCGTCATCGTCTTCGGCAGCCTCAACGCTATCGTCTGCGTCCCGATCATCGGGTTGCGTCTCGTCGTCCGCCTTGCCCTGCGCGTCGGCTCCTGCATCGTCAAACGCAATCTCGCCCAGCGCGATTCTGTCTAGGCTCTCCAGGGCCTCGGCACACGCTTCTGCATCTTGAGCCGCATCCTCGCGCCCCATCGTCTCATCACTCATATATCCCCCAATGCAATATCGGCTCAACACTGTACCCAAAATCGGTGCCATATAGAGCCGCCGCGCAATTAGAAATCCAATTTAATTTGAGAGCAAGCCCGGTCCGAAATTGCGGCAACAAAAAGCCCCCGGAACGCGAGCGAATCGCGTTCCGGGGGCTGCGCGAGGCATTGGATCGAAAGCTGGGCAAGTGGGACTATGCCCACGTGCCAACGACGACCAACACGTTACTCGGCGTGCGCGTAATCAACCTTGGCGCGGCGGGCGGTGGCCTTCTCCCAATCGCTGGTGCCCTCAAAGACATCCTGCTTGTAGGGGTTGCGGCCGAGCTTCTTGGCGCGGTAGACGATGTAGACGATCGCGGCGACGTTGGCGATCAGCGCGGCGATCGAGACCGCGGTGGCGGCGGTAGGGTCGAGCGTGGAGTGGGTCACAAAGATGGACTCCTCCTGGAAGTAGGGGAACACCTGGGCAAACATGCACCAAATGGCCAGCGTAAAGGCGCGGTTCTGAATCCAGCCGCCCTTGTTCCAGATAAAGGCGGCGACGGTGGGCGCCAGCAGCAGCGCAAAGCCGCAGAACCAGGAGTGGGTGGGCAGGCAGTTGTAGGTGTAGCAGAAGTTCCAGATATCGTAGGCGATGATGTAGACCCAGGTCATGTCGGGCCACAGCATGTCGGTCTTGTCCTCGGAGGCGTAGACGCTCCACCAACCGGTCATGCAGAAGATGTTGATGATGCCGGCGATGCCGTTGAACACGTTGTTCCAGCCGGCGAGCTGCGTGGCGCCCTCGGAAGTGACCCAAGTGGACTGGCCCAGGACAAAGAAGTGATAGGCGCTCTCAAAGTCGGACACGACGGCGATCATGATGTTGATGGCGACGATCACAAACGGCCATGCGCGGAACCAGTGCGCCTTGCCGATCTTGCCCCACTGGTACTTAATGGCGATGAAGCCCCAGCAACCGGCCAGCGCCGCGTAGACCTTGGCGTAGTGGAACCAGCTGTTCTGGTACAGATGGGTGGGGTTGGTGAGCGCCCACTCGGCACCCTGCGAAACGCCGATAGCGATGGCGACGCAGTAGATGGTCATGGCAAGCGGAGCCACGCCAAAGATGATTGCCGCGCCCAGCTTGGTGCGGCGGCCGACCTCGTTGAGCACGATCAGGCCGATAAAGACCATGGCCCAGCCGGCCCAGTGGATAAGGGTATCGCTACCCCAAACATCGAACAGCATGCTGCTCTCCTTTCACACGCCCGCGGCCCCTCTTCCGATCGCGGGCAGTTTGGCCAAATGTCGTCAGTTCCCGGGCCTGCGCTCGGGATACTTGGCGGTGTAGCCCTCGATGTGGAGTGTCGAGGCGATGATCTCCTTGACCGTCTCGTCGGGCACATCGGGGTGCGTGCGGATATACATCAAAAGACCCATGATGAGGGTGTAGAACGTTTCGTAGACATGGTCGATACGCAGGTCGTGATGGGCGACAAAATCCACCACGGTGGTGTCGCAGATGTACTGAGCCACGCGCTGGACCACGTTGTGCAGAAAGCCGCCGTAGAGCGCGCCGCTGTTGGAGGTCAGGGTGTGCGGCAGCTCGTGGCCGCTCACGACCAGGCGCTTAAAGAGCGGTGCGACGGTGTCGAGCGCACCCTCGATATCACCAACCGTGCGGCTGGCGTTCCACTGTTCGAGCTCGGCGATAAAGCCGTCGATCGCCTCGTCCATGACGGCGGTGACGGCGGCGTCCATATCGGCAAAATAGTGGTAGAACAGCGAGCGCGTGCAGCCGGCTCGCTTGGTCACGGC
>CAKUFW010000150.1 GCA_934650975.1 uncultured Collinsella sp.
AGCGTGGAGCGAAGCTCGTCGAGCTCGGTCGACTTGGCGTCGACCTCATCCATCGTCAAAAGGCTGCCCGCGCCGTCGATGCAATCCTGCAGCACAGTGCGCTCGTCATCGGTGGCATAGTCGCCATACATGTTCATGATGATCTGGGCGCGCATCTCCAGGGAATCGCGCTTGGCCTCCATCGAGGCGTTCCACTCCTGCATGGAACCATAGCCATCGCCGCGATAGTCGACGGGCTGTACCAGCGTCGTCTCGGAGGGCGTGGACCCAACAGCGTCGGACAGTGTCGCCGCGTGGGCCTCGGTTGCGCCGGCGCCCACCAATAACGCCACGGAAAGGGCGGCAGAAAGGGCGGCGGCTTTCGGTTTTCGTGAATCGATCCTCATGTAGCTGGAAACCTCCGTAGTGAATTTTTGCTGCGTTTGAGCTGCGTGTGATTCGATCGCGCTGCATAGTACCCCGAGCAATTCGCGACCTGCAGTTTTTCTCAAAAGGTGCACGTCATTTGCGTAAAACGAACATTCACTCAACAGGAGTTTTCCACAACTCGCATGCATAAAGCGTGCCGAAAACCCTGTTTCGGCACGCTTTCTATGCAAAAAAGACGCCCGCGCAAACATTGTTCGCACAGGCGTCTTGAGCAGGCATTTTATGCAGTTATACCCATCGAGTCGCAAGGGGGCCTTGCACAAGTCGCCCTACTCGTCCAGCGCGGCGAAGGCCTGCTTCAGATCCCAAATGATGTCCTCGGCGTTCTCGGTACCGATGGAAAGACGGATCGTGGAGGGCGTGATGTTCTGCTCGGCAAGCTCCTCGGCAGAGAGCTGGGAGTGCGTGGTGGTAGCCGGGTGCACGACGAGCGACTTGACGTCGGCCACGTTGGCGAGCAGCGAGAACACCTGCAGGTGATCGATGAACTTCCAAGCGGCCTCCTGGCCACCCTTAATCTCAAAGGTAAAGATGGAGGCACCGCCGTTGGGGAAGTACTCCTTGTAGAGCTCGTGATCGGGGTGCTCAGGCAGGCTCGGGTGGTTCACCTTGGCGACATGGCTGTCGCCGATCAAGAACTCAACAACCTTCTTGGTGTTCTCGACATGGCGATCAACGCGCAGCGACAGGGTCTCGGTGCCCTGGAGCAAGACCCAGGCGTTGAACGGGCTGATGCAGGCGCCCTCGTCACGCAGCAGGATAGCGCGGACATAGGTTGCGAAGGCGGCAGGACCAGCAGCCTCGGCAAACGAGACGCCATGGTAGGAGGGGTTGGGCTCGGCGATCTGGGCGTACTTGCCGCTTGCCTTCCAATCGAAGTTACCGCCGTCGACGATCACACCGCCCAGCGAGGTGCCGTGGCCACCGATGAACTTGGTCGCGGAGTGGACAACGATGTTGGCGCCGTGCTCCAGCGGACGGAACAGGTACGGGGTGCCGAAGGTGTTGTCGACGACAACCGGCAGACCGTGCTTCTTGGCGACCTCAGAGATGGCATCGATGTTGGGGATGTCGGAGTTGGGGTTGCCGAGCGTCTCGAGGTAGATGACCGTGGTGTTGTCCTTGATGGCACCCTCGACCTCGTCCAGGTTATGGGCATCGACAAACGTGGTCTCAACGCCAAACTGGGAGAGCGTGTGCTCCAGCAGGTTGTAGGAACCACCGTAGATGGTCTTCTGGGCCACCACATGGTCACCGGCCTGGGCGAGTGCCTGCAGGGTGTAGGTGATAGCGGCAGCACCGGAAGCAACGGCGAGGCCGGCCACGCCGCCCTCGAGCGCGGCGATACGGTCCTCAAAGACGCCCTGGGTGGAGTTGGTCAGACGACCGTAGATGTTACCGGCGTCGGCAAGGCCAAAGCGGTCGGCGGCGTGCTGGGCGTTGCGGAACACGTAGCTCGTGGTCTGATAGATAGGCACGGCGCGGGCATCGGATGCGGGATCGGCGCTCTCCTGGCCAACGTGCAGCTGCAGGGTATCGAAACCAAAGGTGTGCTCGGGGTTGTTGATGAACTGACTCATGATGATCTCCTTGATCGAACAAAAGTAAATAAATAAGAGAGAAGTAAGTCGCTGTCTCCTGATCACGCCGACGGGCGCAAACAGGAGCCCGGCATTCGTCTTGGCAAGCAATTCATATGCGG
>CAKUFW010000151.1 GCA_934650975.1 uncultured Collinsella sp.
CCTCAAGAAGGAGTAACATCGGGACTTGCAGCGACGGACCTCAGGACGCTCTTACACCACGTCTGCGCGCGCGACCCAGTTAAACCACAGCAAGGGACTAATAAGCCGTAATTGGGTGCCGCAGCCTCCCTGATTTCACAACCGAGTCCCATTAATCGACCCGAATCAGTACAAAGAGGGCATTTCGGTAACGTCATTCGCGCAGCAAGAGGCCGAATAACTCAAAAATTGTTGTTGACGCATTAGAGGAACCGGCTGAAAACCCTGAAAACCAGGAATTCACAACTAAGCTCGCCTCATAAAGGCGCAACCGACAGAAGTCACCCCGCCAAAGCCGACACCTCGGCACGACGGTCCGATACCTACCGTTCACAGAAGACAAACCGCACTCCCGTACCGTTGCCCGAAGCTTCGAGCGCGTCTGCTACCGGCTATGCCATGATGCCCATATGGGAATTGTTCTGTCACATGCCACCGCGCGCGCTGTATACCAAACGGCCGAGTCGATCGCGATATATGCGACCGACCCCATACCCATGGATAAGATCAGGGCATCTGCGCCGACCACATCCGACCTCGAGGCGGCCCGGGCATGGCTCAAAAGGAAGAATGTCGATTCCGAAACCATCCATGTGCTGACGTTTTCCAACAATGCTCAAAGGCATCGCAAGGGCTGCGTCTGCCACCTCACGCGCTATGTGTTCGATGCAGAAAGCTACCTCGAACTAGAGCCGAACGTCTACATCGTCGACATCAAGCTGTGTGCCTTACAGGCAGCAGCTGATCTCGACCTTTCGGAACTCGTTGAGTATTACTTTGAAATCTGCGGCTCTTACGCGCTTGAAACGTCCGACGAAACTCAATATCGCGAACGTCCCGCCCTAACCACTGTCGACGAGCTCAGGGCATTCTTTTCACAGGCATCGGGCTATCGCGGATCAAATAAAGCGCTTAAGGCACTTTCATATGTACGCGGCGGCTGCCGTTCCCCACTCGAGACGGCGTTTGTCATGATGCTCGCCATGCCCAAGTCGATGGGCGGCTTGGGCATACACTCTGTTCAAACAGACTATCGGGTCCCGGTAACCAAAAGATATGCCGCGCTCACGCGGCGTACGGTGTTCTACCTCGATGCATATCTCGAAAACTCCATGACCGATATCGAGTACAACGGCTTTTACCACGATGAACCCGAACAACAAGCAATTGACGAGGAACGCCGCAACACGCTTCGGAACATGGGGTATGTCGTTATCACCGTCAGCCGTCGTTCGTTTTTCAAACAGTCCGCCTTTAGGCGTGTCATGGAGGCGATTCGCATCCGCGAGAAGATATGGCCTAGTCGACTTCCGAATAACTTCGCCATCCAGCAGGAAGCTCTTCGCCAATTTGTCTTGCGACGCTACTTTGAATACGGCCGGCGCGTCCTCGAGGCGCTTAGAGAAGAGGAGGTCGCCAAACGCGAGATTGCAGGTCAGTACCCACAGATCGACGACCCGAGCATCAATGATGTCCCCGAGCCAGATGACATGCAGCACGTTGCAGAACTTGCCGAGGAAATCAATGCACCATGGGAACGCGACATATCCGAAAAAATCGATGAGGACCGCACGGGAGACGACGCGATTATTGATGTAATCGAAAGTTTGTTCTTCTAAAGGCAGTCCTTGCAGATGCTCACCAACATTTTTCGACTTATTCGGCCACCGTCGAGCCCAATCAACAGCAATAAAGCCTAATGAAGTTTCCAATAGAATTGAGTTTGCAAGAACTCTTGCAGGGAAAGAACTGATTCGTACAGCATTGAACAGTTAAAGTTCAAATATGAACAACCTTAATGCTCCACAAGGCGGTCTCCCTGGCATGCTGGCCGAATAACTCGATTTTTGTTGGTGAGCAACGAACCGAGCTACTTGCAACCGCAAAACCCCGAAGCAAAGGCACGTGATCGTCACATTTGCCGCACTTTGAATTGACATATGAACATGCGCTCATATAATCGGAAGTACATTATATGAGCGCATGTTCATATGAAAGGATATTACAATGAGCGACCACACAGTCGAAACAACGATCGACGGCGAAGCCGCCGAGCCCGTCGTTCCCACCACCTGCTCGCCC
>CAKUFW010000152.1 GCA_934650975.1 uncultured Collinsella sp.
GCCTCCTCGGCCTCGTGCACGTCATTGTCGATCTGCTTGAGTTCGTCCACCAGCATGCGGCTCGAGATGCGCGTAACGCCCTTGCCCATGACGACGGCCTGGATCGTGCCGTCGCTCGACACCACGGAGCACGCGCGACCTTCCTCGCGTGCCTCGATGCAGAGCTTCTGCACCACGGTATCGGCAGAGACGCCCGTCGGCGAAAACTCGATGCGCACGCCGCGGGCAGGCAGATTAGGGCGCTCGCTGGAAATGTTTCCCGCACCGTCGAACACAATCACGGCCTCGTAGCGGCCCTGAGCAAACGCCGCCACGTCGTTGATGAGTGCGGTGCGCGCCATGTCGTGGACGTCGCTGGAATACGGATCGTCGGAATGGTCGTAGACGAGCTTTTCGTAGCGCGGCGTGCAGTGGATCACGTTGTAGCCGTCGACCACCAGCAGCTCGGGCTTATTGGAGTGCACCGTCGAGACCGGATCGGCGATGGCCTGCGCAAACGCATTGCCGCCCACGCCATAGGTCGCGGCCGAAACAATCGGCTTGGCCGAGCCCTCGCCAAAGCGCTTGGCCTTGGACTTGGCGCGGTTCTTCTTGGACATGCGCTACTCCTCCCCCATGAGCTCGCCGGCATTGCGGCGCAGCCACTCAAAGCACAGCGCGGTGGTCGCCTGGGCCACGTTGAGACTCTCGGTCATGCCGCGCTGGGGAAGCTTGGTCAAAAAGTCGCATTTCTCGAGCACCAGGCGCGAGATGCCGTCGCCCTCGGAGCCCATGACGAGCGCAACGCGGCCCTCGAAGGGAGCATCCCAGCAGCTGCCCTCGGCGTGCTCGGAAGCGCCACCCACCCAAAAGCCGGCGGCCTTGAGATCATCGAGCGCACGGGCAATGTTGGGCACCTGTGCGATGGGCAGATGCATGACGGCGCCGGCAGAAGTCTTGTAGCTGCCCACGGTCACGCCGGCGGCGCGCTTGTTGGCAATGATGACGCCCGCGGCGCCCACGACCTCGGCAGAGCGCACGATGGCGCCAAAGTTGCCGTCGTCGGTCACATGGTCGAGCACGACGACGAGCGCCGGTCCGTCACCCGCGCGATCGAGGATATCGGCGACATCAGCATAGGGGAAATTTCCCACCTCGAGCGCAATGCCCTGGTGAGCGCCATGGCTCGACAGCGCATCGAGCTGCGCGCGCGGCACAGACTTAATGCGGACGCCTGCAGCGTTGAGGTCGTCGACCAGGCGCGACAAAGCGGCATCACGCTCCCCGCCCTCGGCAATGAGCGCGCACTTGACGGGAAAGCCGGTACGCAGCGCCTCGGCAGCAGCACGGCGACCCTCGATGAACTCACCCTTGGGAGCCTGAACGCTGTCGCGATTACGGTCGCGCTGCGGACGCGCAGCCTGGGTGCGATCGCGCTGTTGGTCGCGGCCGTCACGCAGCGGACGGCCGGTACGCTGGTCGCGACGGCTGCCACCCTTGCCGGGGTTATTGGGACGAGACCCCCCTCGCTTGCGGTTATCAGCCATGTGAAAATCCTCGAGATATAGAAACGGAAATGGACGGGACGCCCTGGGACAGGTCCGAAAATCACGCCTTCGGCATTATTTTCAGACCAGTCCCGAGGCGTCCCTACTCAAACGTGTGAACTCTAGAGAGTCTTAATGCGAGTACCCGCGGCCGTATCCTCAATCGTCAAGCCCAGGTCCCTGAGCTGGTCGCGGATGGCGTCGGCCAGATCCCAGTTCTTGGCGGCACGGGCCTCGGCGCGGGCCTCGAGAATCTTGGCAGCGGCCTCGTCCACGTCGTCGCCCGTGTAGGCGACCAGGCCGGCGGCAACGCCCAGCAGGCCCAGCGGCAGCTCGACCTTGGGCTCGGGAAGCTCGACGCCAAGCGTATCGAGCAGCTCGGCCAGCGTGTCAGCGGCAGCGAGAGCGGCAGCCTTATCGGCAGCGTCGCACGCCTGCTCCAGATACTGGTTGCACTCGGTCACAAAGCCAAAGACGGCACCCATGGCACCGGCGGTGTTAAAGTCGTCGTCCATGCACTCCTTAAAGGTGGCACGGGTCTCGGCGGCCTTGGCGGCAAACGCCTCGG
>CAKUFW010000153.1 GCA_934650975.1 uncultured Collinsella sp.
TAGCCCGTACCAGATTCGAACTGGTGATCTCCGCCTTGAGAGGGCGGCGTCCTAAACCGCTAGACGAACGGGCCATAAGCCTCAGCAGAAAAGAAGTGGTAGCCCGTACCAGATTCGAACTGGTGATCTCCGCCTTGAGAGGGCGGCGTCCTAAACCGCTAGACGAACGGGCCACATGACATCTGCACTGCCGTGCTGCGAGGACATATATTACGGGACAAAAAACGCGAGCGCAAGAAGAAATTCCAAATTACCTAAAAATTGTTGGCAGGTTATGGAACGCGCAGGTCAAATGGGTAGTTAATTTGGGACGGGGCTTTTTTAGCTACCCATGCCAAAATCACGAGCGGTTCAAACGATTGAAAGCAGTGGTAGCTAAAAAGCCCCGTCCCAAATTAACTACCCCAGGTTGAGGTGTGCCAGGAGAGTCTCCCGGGTGTTGGGGATGTTCTTCTCGATCACGGCGTCGAGGGCGGTGTTGAGGAGCTGGCCCAGCTCAGGACCCGGCTTGACGTCCGCGCGAATCAGGTCGCCGCCGTTGATAGCGAGCATCTTGAGCGTATAAGGCTCCCCCGCCGCCAGCAGCTCGTGCATGAGCGCGCGCATTTCCTCGATCGTCTCGACGTAATAGAAGCACGACGGCGCCTTGCCGAGTGTATCGGCGCGCTTAAGGTCCATAAGCTCGTCCATCAGCCGCGGCGTGTCGATACCCTCGCCCGAAAGAGCGCGCATCATATTGAGCAGACAGGAGCGCTCGGGGCGCAGCGGCTTGTCGTGGTATTTGATCAGCAAGCACACGTCGCGTACCAGATCGTGCGAAAGCGCCAGGCGGTCCATAATGACACGCGCTTTCTTGGCACCAAGCTCGGGATGACCGTAGAAATGCCCGCTCCCGGCATGGTCGACGGTAAAGCACTCGGGCTTGGAAACATCGTGCAAAAACGCCGCCCACATCAGGCTCGACGAAGGCGCGACGCCATCGCACAGCGCCAGCTCCCCCGCCACCGTCAGCACGCGGGCGATATGCTCGTACACATTAAAGGCATGGTAGACGCTGCGCTGGTCGAATCCGCGACCCGCAGCAAGCTCGGGCACGGCGGCGCAGATGAGCTCGGGGTAGCGAAGCATCGCATCTCCCCCGTGACCGGTCGAGAGAATGCCCTCGAGCTCGATACCCACACGCTCGCGTGCCACGGCATCGAGCAGCGGCGCGCACTCGGCAAGGGCCAACTTGGTCTGGGGCTCGATCATAAAGTCCAGGCGGCAGGCAAAACGCACCGCGCGCAGCATGCGCAAAGCGTCCTCGTTAAAGCGGCGTTTGGGATCGCCGACGGCACGGATCAGCTTACGTTCCAAGTCGCCCTGACCGTCATAACGGTCAACAAGACCGCGCTCGGGATGCCAGGCCATAGCGTTGACGGTAAAATCGCGACGCGCCAGGTCGTCCTCAAGTGACGCCGCACGCTCCACGCTCTGGGGATGGCGGCCGTCGGTATAAAAGCCATCCAGGCGGTACGTGGTGACCTCGATGCGCTCGCCATCGCTAATGGCCGTGATGCCGCCGAATTTAATGCCCGACTCCACGACTGCAATACCGGCGGCCTCAAGCGCCACCTTAGACTCCTGCCACAGGCCGCTACAGCACATGTCCACATCGTGGCTGGGGCATCCCATCAGGGCATCGCGCACCCAGCCGCCCACGTACCAGGCCTCAAGACCGGCTGCCTCGAGCGCGCGCAGCACTCGCAGGGAGGCATCGGTCGGCTGCGTACCGTTGAGCGAAACATTGCACATACCTGGGCCTCCTGCGGCTATCTCATTGACTCTCGATTGCGTCTGCCAGAAGTCTAGCAAGAAACAGCCTCGCCTGCACACGCAAGTCCGATAAACAAAAACGCATCCGTCCTGCTATCAAGACGGATGCGAAATGCTCAAATGCTATGCCAGACCTAGCAGACCTGACGGATGGCGATGCCCTTCTTATACTCCTCGACCTTGGCAAAATCGCCCAGGCCCGGGCACTCGACCACGTTGGCGCCGGTAGC
>CAKUFW010000154.1 GCA_934650975.1 uncultured Collinsella sp.
CGGCCGATGATCCTGTTTCCCGCAATCGATTTGATCGGCGGCAAGGTCGTGCGCCTGGAGCGCGGCGACCGCAGCCGTTGCAAGGTATATTCCGACGACCCCGTGGCCGTTGCCCGCTCCTTTGCCGAGCAGGGCACAAGCTGGGCGCACGTTGTCGACCTGTCCGCCGCCTTTGGCGAGGACGAGGACGCATGTGCGGCCAACTCGGCGGCGATTAAGGCCATCTGCGGCGTTGACGGCCTGTCCGTGGACGTGGGCGGCGGCGTTCGCTCGCTCGCCCGCATCGACGAGCTTGCCGGCTACGGCGCGCGTCGCATTGCGCTGGGCACCGTGCTCGTGACCGAGCCGGGCTTTGCCGAGGTAGCAGCCCGCGGCTTTGGCGAGCTGCTGGTGGCAGACATTGCCGCGCGCGACGGCCAGGTCAAGGTGAACGGTTGGCGTGACGGCGCGGGCGTGGCACTCGACGATGCCGTGGCGCAGCTCACCGAGCTGGGCTTTAAGCACCTGGTCTACACGGACATCGCGCGCGACGGCATGCAGACGGGCATCGACGTGGCAGCATATCGTCATGTGGCGCAGGTCGCGGGCTTTCCCGTCGTGGCGTCGGGCGGAATCTCGACACTCGACGACATCCGCGCGCTCGCTGCGGTGGGCGAGGATGCCATCGAGGGCGCCATTACCGGTCGCGCGCTCTACGAGGGTAACTTTACGCTGGCCCAGGCGCTCGCCGCCGCCCGAGGGGAGGAGTAGCCCATGCTTACCAAACGCGTGATTCCCTGCCTGGACGTCAAGGACGGCCGCGTGGTCAAGGGCGTCAACTTTGTGAGCCTGCGCGATGCGGGCGACCCGGTTGAGCTTGCGCGAGCCTATGATCGCGAGGGTGCAGACGAGGTCGTGTTTTTGGACATCACCGCGACGAGCGACAACCGCGCGACGACCATCGAGATGGCGGCGCACGCGGCCGAGGAGCTCGCCATTCCCTATACCGTGGGTGGCGGCTTTCGCGACCTGGCGGGCATGCGCACCATGGTTGCCGCCGGCGCCGACAAGGTGTCGCTCAACTCGGCGGCCGTGCGTGACCCATCGCTGATCAGCCAGGCCGCCGCGGCGTTTGGCAGCCAGGCCGTGGTCGTGGCGATCGATGCCAAGCGTGTCGGCCTGCCCGGCGAGCCGGGTGCCGACAAGTGGGAGGTCTTCACGGCGGGCGGTCGCAACGCCACGGGCATCGATGCGGTGGCGTGGGCCGAGGAGGCGGCTCGGCGCGGCGCCGGCGAGATCCTGCTCACCAGCATGGACCGCGACGGCACCAAGGCCGGCTTTGACCTGGCGCTCACCCGCGCCGTGGCGCGCGCGGTGCCGATTCCCGTCATCGCGAGCGGTGGCGTGGGCACGCTCGAGCATTTTGCCGAGGGCGTGATCGAGGGCGAAGCCGACGCCGTGCTGGCGGCCAGCGTCTTTCACTTTGGAACCTTCAGCATTCGCGAAGTGAAGGAATACATGGCGTCTCAAGGTATCCCTGTGAGATTGGATTTCTAGATGGAGCAAGTGACAACTGCGGCCGAGCTCAAATATGACGCCAGTGGATTGATTCCTTGTGTTGTTCAGCAATATGACACTGGTGAGGTGCTTATGGTTGCTTGGATGAACGAGGAGTCGGTGGGGCTGACGCTCAAGACCGGGACCACGTGGTTTTGGAGCCGCAGCCGCCAGGAGCTTTGGAACAAGGGTGCGACGAGCGGCAACATGCAGGAGGTCAAGGAGCTTTGGGCCGACTGCGATAGCGATACGCTGCTGGTCAAGGTGGACTCTCCGGGCCCGGCTTGCCACACCGGCAATCGTACTTGCTTCTTTAAGAAACTCGCCTAGGACAAGTGTCCTGTTGGGTGCTCGGCATTAATAGAGAGGGTTGAACTATGGGTGTGCGCACCGCAAATGTTCAGGATGGAAATATCGGTGAGACGCTGACGGGTCTGGCCGAGGTGATTCACGGCCGTCGCGACGCATCGCCACAGGAGAGCTACACCGCTCGTCT
>CAKUFW010000155.1 GCA_934650975.1 uncultured Collinsella sp.
CTCGCTGTTGAGCGCGCATGTCGCAATGCCCAACCCGCCGCCTTGCGACGCGCCGTTCACGAACACGCGGGCAAGATCGATGCCCTCGAACTCGCAAACGATACGGCACAGGATGCGAATGTCCTGGTGCAGGCGGACGTAATAGAGGTTGGCGGGATCGCCGTCGATGCCGGCGACGATATGACCGGCGACCGTCGTGCCCTCAAAGCCGCCAATATCCTCGGAGGGGCCTCCTTGGCCAGGGCAGTCGAGGGCGATGAGCGCCATGCCCATGCCCGCAAACGACGCCTGCTCAAACCAGCTGCGGCTGGCACCGGGATACCCGTGGAACTGAAGCACCAGCGGCACGGGCTCGTCCGAGACCGGCTTGAGGTACTTGGCATGCAGGCGAGCACCGCACATGCCGGTATACCAGAGATCGAAAAACTGACAGGTCGCGGAATCGGCAACCGGAGCCGCCTCAATCGCATAGTCGAGCTCGACGGCATCGGCCTCGGCCATGCGATCTTTCCAAAAGAGATCGAAATCCGATGGACGTGGCGCAGCACCTCGATACCCACCAAATTGATGTTGTAGCTCCTGAGCACTTGGCATGGCTCGTGAACCCAACCTTTCGAAATCGCAACGGAGGTGCGCCCGGCAAGGGAGCCGGGCGCACGGGAGGGAAAGCGCGACTACTCGCCGAGCTTGGGGTGCAGCAGCGACGGCGCAGCGCCGAGCAGCATCTTGGTGTAGGGGTCCTGCGGGTGCTGGAAGACCTGCTTGGCCTCGCCCTGCTCAACGATCTTGCCGCCATTCATAACGATGATGTCGTCAGAAATGTAGCGGACCGTCTGGATGTCATGACTAATGAACACCATGGCCAGGCCGAGTTCCTTCTTAAGGTCGGTCAGCAGGTTGAGGATCTGCGCGCGGACCGAAACGTCCAGAGCCGAGGTGGGCTCGTCGGCGATGATAGCGTCGGGGTTCAACGACAGGGCGCGGGCAATTGCCACGCGCTGGCGCTGACCGCCCGAAAGCTGGCCGGGAAGAACCTCGGCGGCAGAGCTGGGAAGGCCGGTGAGCTCCAGGAGCTCCTTGACGCGCTTCTCCTGCTCGGCCTCGGTACCCAGATTGTGGACGCGCATGGGGTCGAGCAGCTGCTCGCGAACGACCATGCGGGGGTTAAGCGCCGTCGCAGGGTTCTGGAACACAACCGAGATAACGCGGCCCATGTGACGGCGGTCCTCGGCGGTGCGCTTGGTGACATCCTTGCCCTTAAAGTAGACCTTGCCACTCGTGGGAGCCTGAAGGCCACACATGACGTTTGCGGTGGTGGACTTACCGCAACCGGACTCACCGACGATGCCGATCGTCTGACCAGGCATGAGCTTAATGGTCACGCCTTGGACGGCATGGACCAGATTGGGGTGCAGAATCGAACCGGTACGGGTACTAAAGGTGACGTGAACGTCATCAAGGAAGATGATCGGCTCGACGCCGTTGACTGCGGTCTCGCTCATCTACATCACCTCCGCGTGAGGGGTCAAACCATTTGCCTTGAGCACCTCGTCGGGGAGCTCGGAATAGAAGTGCTCGGTGCCGGGCACGCGCTTAAAGACCGGACGGGTGTCCAGACCGATGCGCGGATGGCTCGAGCGGGGTGCGAAGCGATCGCCCTTGGGGAAATCGCGCGGGCTGGGAACGGCGCCGGGAACCTGATGCAGGCGGCCCGAACCGCTCTCGATGGACAGAACGGAACCCAGAAGACCGCGGGTGTACTCGTGGATCGGGTTGGTAAGCAGCTCCTTGGTGGGCGCCTGCTCGATAACCTGACCGGCGTACATAACGGTGATGTTATGGGCAACCTCGGCGACCAGCGCCAGGTCGTGCGAGACGAAGATCATGGCAAAGCCGAGCTTGGCCTGAAGGTCGTTGAGCAGCTTGATGACCTGCTTTTGGACGGTAACGTCCAGAGCGGTCGTGGGCTCGTCGCAGATGACCAGCTTGGGGTCGCGGGTAAGAGCCATAGCGAT
>CAKUFW010000156.1 GCA_934650975.1 uncultured Collinsella sp.
GCCGTGCTCGACTTGCAAAACGTTTGCATCGAGGGCCATGACGGCGAGGAGCTGCAGCTGCAGAACGTCGACAAGGTTATCCGCGCTTAAAACAAGTTCGTAAGAAGTTGCGCCGGCGTCTATGTTGACGCCGGCATTTTTGTATCGCTATCACCGATGAAAGAAGTCCCCATGCCACAAGAAACTACGAAGCGCTTTGCGGGTGCCTCCTTTTTTGCCAACCCCGTTCTGCCGGGGTTCCATCCCGATCCGTGCTTGTGCCGCGCAGGCGATGACTACTATATGGTCACCTCGACGTTTACCTGGTTGCCGGGTGTGAGCCTGTACCACTCGTGTGACCTGGTGCACTGGGAGAGTCTGGGCGGTATTCTCGATAAGCTCGATTTGAGGGGAATTCCCGAGTCCGGTGGCGTCTGGGCCCCGGATCTTACCTATGCCAAGGGCGAGTTCTACCTGGTCTACTCTGTGGCAAAAACCGTGAGCGGAGCCTTTAAAGACGTTGATAACTATCTGATGCGCGCGCGGAACATCGAAGGTCCTTGGAGCGAGCCCGTCAAGTTGGGTGCCAAGGGGTTCGATCCCTGCTTGGTCCATGCGCAGGATGGCTGTCGCCTGGTGGTTCCGCAGTGGGACTGGCGTCCATTAGAGGGCCATTACAAGTTTAACGGCGTTCTTATGTACGAGCTCGATACATATACCGGTGGCGTCGGTGACCCTAAGCGCATCTTTGACCACACCGGCGATGCTCCATGTGTGTGCGAAGGGCCGCATGTGTTAGAGCACGACGGCTGGTTCTATCTGCTTGCTGCCGAGGGCGGCACTGGCGTCAATCACCGAACGATTGTCGCGCGCTCTCGAACTGTCGACGGCTATTACGAACCCATGCCGAACAATCCGCTGGTTTCGGCGGCCGGTACTTCTTCGATTCTTCTAAAGAGCGGGCACGGCAATCTTGTCGAGGCTCCCGATGGCTCTTGGTACGCCTGCCATCTTTGTGCTCGTCATCTTCCGGGGGCGTCGACGTCTCCTTTGGGGCGCGAGTCGGCTTTGCAGCGTGTTGATTGGATTGACGGTTGGCCGCGCCTTTCCGCTGGCGGCAGCGAACCCCAGTTGGCGGTTCCGGCTCCTGCTGGTATCGCAGCCGGCACCGAGAGCGAACCGTACCGCCGCGACACCACCTACGCAACGTCGTTTGAGCCTGATTGCGATCTGTGGCGTGAAGAATGGTTGACCCCACGCGTTATAGACGATCTGCGTGTGCGAATCGACGAGACGGACGGGTTGGTCCTTACGGGAAACGACTCTCTGAGCTCGTTGTTTGACCAAACGCTTGTCGTCCGCCGAATCCAAGATTTTTCTTTTGAGGCCGTGACCCATGTGGACGTGGCGCCGGGTAACTATAACCAGGCGGCGGGCATGGTCGCAATGTACGATTCGCGCTGCTATGTTGCCCTGTTGGTGGGGTTTGACGAGAAGAATGGAGAGCGCGTCGCAGATGTGCTCGTCTGCGATAACGGTTCGTATTCGATGCCCCTGGGCACCGATGGACGCAAGACGCTTTCCCCTGCGGGAAAGATCGGCCTTCGTATCGTCGCCCACGCGGGCAAACTGTGCTTCGCTGTCGATGGCGGCGATGGATGGGAGGACCTCGGTTGCTCATTTGCCGAGGAAAACTTGGGCGACGAGCACATTTTGGGGCCGCATTTTACTGGCGGCATGTTGGGACTCGGAGCGGTCGATCTCGCATACGGCAAACTCAAAGCAACCTTTAGCGATTTTTCGTATCGAGCGCTCGGCTAGGTCAATGCGGCAATTGCGACAGGTCGCAAGGGCGATCGACGGGCGATGCCCGCGATTGTTCTGCAATAGAAAGCATGGTGACAAATGAGTGACAAAGAGCGGCTCTTTGAGGTATCGCTCGTGCGCGAAGGCGCGTATCGCAGCGTTTCGGCAGCTCTAGAGGCGGTGGAACGGTGCGTG
>CAKUFW010000157.1 GCA_934650975.1 uncultured Collinsella sp.
AAGGGTCTGGACCCCGAGACCACGCTCGTGATCATCGTCTCCAAGACCTTCACCACGCTCGAGACCCTCACCAACGCCCGCGAGGTCAAGACCTGGATGCTCGAGCAGCTCAAGGCCCAGGGCGCCATTGACGGCTCCGATGAGCAGAACGCCGAGGCTGTGGCCAAGCACTTCGTCGCCGTCTCCACCGCACTCGACAAGGTCGAAGCTTTCGGTATCGATCCGGCCAACGCCTTCGGTTTCTGGAACTGGGTCGGCGGCCGTTACTCTGTTGACTCCGCCGTGGGCCTGTCGCTGATCGTCGTGCTCGGCCCCGAGCGCTTCCAGCAGTTCCTCGAGGGCTTCCACGCCATCGACGAGTACTTCTGCAATACGCCGCTCGAGAACAACGCCGTCGCGCTGATGGGTCTGCTCAACGTCTGGTACGTCAACTTCTTCGGTTCCAAGAGCCATGCCGTTCTGCCGTACAGCCAGTACCTGCACCGCTTCCCGGCCTACCTGCAGCAGCTCACCATGGAGTCCAACGGCAAGCACGTCCGCTGGGACGGCAGTGCTGTGACCTCCGATACCGGTGAGATCTTCTGGGGCGAGCCCGGCACCAACGGCCAGCACGCCTTCTATCAGCTGCTGCACCAGGGCACCGTGGTTGTTCCGGCCGACTTTATCGCTTTCGCCAACACCGCCAACCCCGCGACCGACAACGGCCAGGACGTCCACGAGCTGTTCCTGGGCAACTTCCTGGCCCAGACCAAGGCACTCGCCTTTGGCAAGACGGCCGACGAGGTGCGCGCCGAGGGCACGCCCGAGCAGATCGTCCCGGCCCGCTGCTTTGAGGGCAACCGTCCGACGACCTCCATCTTCGGCGACACGCTGAGCCCGTTCGCGCTCGGCGAGCTCATCGCCCTGTACGAGCACATCGTGTTTGTCGAGGGCACGGTCTGGGGCATCGACTCCTACGACCAGTGGGGCGTCGAGCTGGGCAAGCAGCTTGCCAAGCAGATCACCCCTGCTTTCCACGACGACGCCGCCAAGGCCGAGCAGGACGCTTCGACTCAGGCGCTCATCGAGTTCTACCGCGCTCACCGCAAGTAGTCTTTGCCGCTGATTAAGCGTTAAGCAGAAAGGGGCCCGAATCCGTTGGGATGCGGGCCCTTTGCTGTCTGGATGAATAAGGCAGCGGGCGGCATTCATATCTATGAGGAGAATCGTGCGTTTATCAAGGTCGGCGCCAGCGCGCTGGGTGCCTCGGCGGGAATCGTAATCGTCGAGGGCGCACCGACGGATGAGAGTCGCTAGCAGACGTATTTGACCCGAGCGATTGAGCTCAACGACTGCACGCCGTTCATGTTCGGGACAATATAGCTTTTTACCCGTTGCAAACAGAGGCGTGGCGGGCATTCTGTATGATGACTCAGACAAGGTTGCTTAATGACAGGGAGGCACATATGGCAATCAAGGCCATCGCAATGGATATCGACGGCACGCTCACCAACGACCAGAAGGTGATCAGCCCGCGCACGCGCGAGAAGCTGCTCGCGGCGCAGGAGTCGGGCATTAAGCTCATTCTGGCTTCGGGCCGTCCCGCATGGGGCCTTCATGCCCTGGCGCAGGAGCTCGACCTTCAGAACCACGATGGCCTGCTGGTGGCCTTTAACGGTGCGCACGTGGTCGATGCCCAGACCGACGAGGTTCTGTTTGACCAAGCTATGCCGGTTGACGAGCTTCATCGCCTGCTCGACCACCTGCGTAACTTTGACGTGATTCCCATGATCTCTCTTGGCCGCGATCTGCATGTCGTGGACTCGTATCACTGCATGATTACTCTGCCCGATGGCTCTCAGAAGAATATCGTCAAGTATGAGCGCGATGCGTGCGACCTTAAGATCCGCGAGGTCGAGAGCCTTCATGAGGTCGCGGATGCCTATCCGGTGGACAAGCTGCTCACCGCGGGCGATCCGGCCTA
>CAKUFW010000158.1 GCA_934650975.1 uncultured Collinsella sp.
AAAGCGGTCTCGAGGTTCTTCTTGGTTTGGGAGTTCTCAAAATCCATAGGTGTACTTCCCTTCAACACATGCCGCCCGTAGGCTTCGAGCGGCCTTGTCTTTAGGATGCCCTCATGTCGAGAATCTAAACCTTACAATCCTGTTCTTCAGATTTGCGCTGGCTACACGCTCACCCATCGGTCGCCCTCGGCGCGGCAAAAGCCCTCGCGCTCAAGATCGGCCAAAATGCCTGCAACCAAGTCGCGCTCGACCGGCTCACGGCCCGCCGCCGCTTCCATCTCGTTAACGCCCGCAACGGCCTCGGCGAGCGTGATACCCGCTGGCTGCCCATCGCGCGCAGCCAGCAGCATGCGCACGATGTGGGCGCGCTTTTGACGGCGCGAGCCCTCAAACTTGGACTGACGGCTATAGCCCGCCGAGCGCCTGGACGGATTGGGCAGCGTCTTCTTAAGATACGCGCCATAATCCAGCAGCGCGTAGTACCATGCGCGCGGTGTATCGGCATCGTCTAGCGGCACGGCAAAGGGAGCAATCTCGTCTACCGCGGCGTCGGGGGCAGACGGGCAGGCCGCCTGGATCAGCGGCACCAGCTCGCGATCGGGAACAGCCGGCACATCGGGAAAGAAGTGATGCAGAAAGACCGTGCGCACGTTGGTCTCCAGATACACGCCCGGAAGATCGAACGCAAACGACCGGATGCCCTGCGCCGTCGCCGGCCCAATGCCGGGCAGGGCGATCAGGTCGCGCGTCTCGCGCGGAAATTCCCCACCCCAGTCCTCTACAACGCACTGAGCGGCCCTGTGAAGCGCCAGCGCGCGCCGATTGTAGCCCATCCCCTGCCAAGCATCCAAAACGTCGGAGGGGGCGGCCTGAGCGAGCGCCTGCACGGTCGGAAAGCGGTCGAGCCATGCCGGCATACGCGTCTCCACGCGCGGTATCTGCGTTTGCTGCAGCATGACCTCGGAAAGCCAAATAATATAGGGGTCGCGCGTGCGGCGCCACGGAAGGTCGCGATAACGCAGGACCCCTTCCGAACGAATCATCGAACGAAAGGGGTCCTGAATCATGGCTATGCTCCTTATGCGATGCTATTCCTCCCGGCAAGCACACGCACAGGTGGCGTACTCGGGAAACGCATCGCGGTCGGCGAACTTGGAATCGACGGCCGGATACTGGCGGTGAGCGACGATATCGCCCAGCGAAACGGAATCGAGGTAGTCGCGCATCAACGCTTGAGCTCCGGCCCACAGGGGATGATAGCAGCACGTGCCCATGCGCGCACAGTCACCATCGGGCGCGGTGCAATCGTTCATGACCATGGGGCCCTGAACGGCCTCGACGACCTGGCGGATGGTGACATCGTCGGGGCTGACCTTAAGACGCATGCCGCCGTGGACGCCACGCAGGCTCTCCACAATGCCGGCCTGAACCAAACCATGCTGGATCGAACGGGCAAACGAATACGGCACATTGACCTCTTCGGCAGCGGTGCGAACAGAAAGCAGACGCTCCGGGTCCTCGGCAAGCATCGCGAGCATGCGAAGGGCGTAATCAGTCTTCCTCGATATGTCCATTTTTCCCCTTTCAAGGAATAGGAACAGCTCGAACGAGCTCCGGGGCCGAGCTTGCGTCGAGACACCAATGACCGTATGGACGCCCAAATAGCAAAACGGGTGCCCACTGAATGCCGTGCTTGAAGCATCTTGCATCAAAAACGGCCCACAGTGCGATTCAGTATAACCTAACCCCCTGCTTCGTTGAACTGGTGTTGCGCAACAAACGCCTTGTTTGAACATATGTCTCAAACGGAGCTTGTCCGGGAATTGGAAGGATTTGGTTTTGGATGAAAGGGACCGATGGGATTAAGGTCCTATCAAACGCAAAAAGCCACGTCCGAAGACGTGGCTTTAATTGCGTTGGCGGGAAGTACGGGGCTCGAACCCGCGACCTCC
>CAKUFW010000159.1 GCA_934650975.1 uncultured Collinsella sp.
CCCGGCTGCGGCGAGAACAGGCCCGTAGGGTGAATCTGCACGTAGTCCAGGTGCTCCATCGTAATGCCGTGCTCCTGGGCGATGTAGCAGGCGTCGCCCGTGAGCTGCGGGTAGTTGGTCGAGTGGTCGTACACGCCGCCGATGCCACCCGTCGCCCACAGCGTATGGCGGGCGTGAATCTCAAACGGCTCGCCGGCGTGCACGCCCTCGGCGGCATTTGCCAGTTCGTCGGCGGGGCGGACCGAATCGTCCTCGTCCACGGCAACGGCGACGACACCGGTGCACACCGTGGCGCCATCGCGCTCGGCGGTCAGGATATCGGTCATGGCAACGTGCTCCAGAATCTGCACGTTGTCCAACTTGCGAACGGCCTGGAGCAGCTTGGTCGTGATCTCCTTGCCCGTAATATCGGCATGGAAGGCGATACGCGGACGGCTGTGCGCGCCCTCGCGGGTAAAGTCGAGGCTGCCGTCGGCCGTGCGCTCAAAGTCCACGCCCATCGCCAGCAGGTCGTTGATGACCGAACGGCTCGAGCGGATCATGATGTCGACGCTCTCGCGGCGGTTCTCGTAATGACCGGCATGCATGGTGTCCTCAAAGAAGGCGTCGTAGTCCGAGCCCTCGGGCAGCACGCAGATACCGCCCTGCGCGAGCATGGAATCGCACTCGTCGACGGCGCCCTTGGAGAGCATGATCACACGCGTGCTCGTCGGCAGGTTGAGGGCCGCATACAGGCCCGCCACGCCGCAGCCGGCAATGACGACGTCGCACTCCTTATCGGGGTATTGTTTGGTTTCCACAGGAATCCTCTCCCTTGAATGTGACATAAGGGACTGTCCCTTTGTCGCATTGTTTTAGCGCGCTGCGTACTCGAGCATGCGGTCGAGCGTGAGTTTGGCCTGGTCGGCGGCCTCGTCCGACACGCCGATCTGAACCTCGCCCTCGCCCGTCTCCAGGCAGCGCGCGAGCTTTTCGAGCGTGATGAGATCCATGTTGACGCAGGTGGGCTGCACCGCGGGGAAGTAGAACTTCTTACCGGTACCCTGGCAGCGGCGCTCGAGCTCGTAGAGCACGCCGCGAACCGTCACGATGATGAACTCGCTCGCATCCGACTCCTCGGCGTACTTGATGATGCCGGCGGTGGAGCCGATGTAGTCGGCCTCGGCAAGGACGTCGGCCTTGCACTCGGGGTGCGCCAGTACGAGCGCGTCGGGGTGAGCCTCCGTCGCATCGACGATCTGCTCGACGGTGATGATGTGGTGACGCGGGCAGTAGCCGTTGTTGAGGATGACGTGCTTTTGGGGCACCTGCTCGGCCACGAAACGGCCCAGGTTCTGGTCGGGAATGAACAGGATGTGCTGTTGCGGCAGCTCGGAGACGATCTTGACGGCGTTGGAGCTGGTAACGCACACGTCACTCCAGCTCTTGATCTCGACCGTCGAGTTGACGTAGCACACCACGGCCAGGTCGTCGCCGTACTCGGCGCGGGCGGCGTCGACCGTCTCGCGTTTGACCATGTGCGCCATGGGGCAGTCCGCGCCCGGCTCGGGCAGCAACACGGTCTTGGTGGGATTGAGCAGCTTGGCGCTCTCGCCCATAAACTCCACGCCGCACAGCACGATGGTCTGCTGCGGCAGGCTCTTGGCAAGCTTTGCCAGGTAGAAGCTGTCGCCGACGTAATCGGCCACGGCCTGGACCTCGGGCGCCACGTAATAGTGCGCCAGGATCACCGCGTCGCGTTGGGTTTTTAGTTGCTGAATGGCCTCGACGAGCTCTGCGGGCACCAATGCCGCACGCTCCGTTGCCGTCGTTGCCGATGCCAGGCCGGCCGCAATATCGCGCGCAAGCTCCGATGCATCCATGTTCGCGCTCTGTGCCATCAAGGCCCCTCTCTTTTGGCGAATCTTGGGGCTTTAGTATGA
>CAKUFW010000160.1 GCA_934650975.1 uncultured Collinsella sp.
GACGAGGACTGGGGCATGAGCGAGGTTCGCTGGCAAAAGGCACTCGACGCCTATCACGAACAGCACGAGGAAATCCTCACCAACGGCGACGCCCGCAGCGCCGCGATGTTTACCATCGACGAGAGCGATGAGAAGACCGATCACGTATGGCACGTGCATCAGATCTTTGCCGACGAGGATGGCGACCACGACTTTGGCATCATGGGCGATGTCGATCTGGACGCCACGCAAGACGGCGGCGAGGTCATCTTCACCCACTACCGCGTCGGCTTTATCGAGGACCTGCTCGAAGACTAGCCGAATCAGCCGGGTAAACGAAGCGGGGCCGCTGGCAACATCGCCAGCGGCCCCGCTTTTTGCACTATATGCTATCCCCTACTCAGCATCCTCGACCTCATACGAATCGGCCTCGGCGGGCTCATCGCCCGTGCCCGTTGCCGTCTCGCGCGCCTCGTCAAACGCCGCCTTCATGGTCTTGTTGCCCCAAGTGAGCTTGCGGATTGTAAGCTCATCAGCCTTGTTGTGGGCCAGGCGCAGGTTCTCGGTACTGCGACGCAGGTCGTCTTTGGTCTTCTCAAGCTGCTTGATGGCAGCATCGATTTCTTTGATCGCCGATTCGAATTGCTTACTCGCCAGGTTGTAGTTGCGCGAGAACCCATCCCTGAACTTTTCCATCTTGGCTTCGAAGTTCGTGACATCGATATTTTGCTGCTTGTACTCAGCCAGCTCCTGCTTATAGCGCAGCGAGCCCATAGCGGCGTTGCGCAGCAGCGTGATCATCGGGATGAAGAATTGCGGGCGGATCACATACATCTTCTCGTAGCGATAGCTCACGTCCACGATGCCCGCGTTATAGAGCTCGCTCTCGGGCTCGAGCAGGGTGCAAAGCACCGCATACTCGCAGCCTTTCTGGCGGCGATCGTGGTCGAGCTTCTTAAAGAAGTCCTCGTTCTTGTGCTTGGTCGCGGTTTCGTCATTCTCGTTTTTCATCTCGAACATAATCGAGATGATCTCGTTGCCGCTCGCGTCGCACTCACGGAAGATGAAGTCGCCCTTGGTGCCCTCGGATGCATCGTTATCTTTCTCAAAATACGCATTGGGAAACGCCGTCATACGCAGGCGATTAAACTCGGTCTCACAGTGCTGTTCGAGCGACTCGCCCACCATCTTGGTAGACAGGCGAACCTTCATGTCCTTTAGGCGCTCAATCTCTTCGTCCTTATAGCGAATCAGCTCATCGCTCGCACGCTTGGCTTGTGCAAGCTCGAGCTCGTGGGCAGCCTTGGCTTGCTCCTCGCGAGAATCGCGCACCGCAAGCTCGCTCGTGAGCTTCGCGCGCGCCTCATCGCGCTCACGCTCCGCTGCGGCAACCGCCTCCGACAGGTTCATTTTTGCCGTCAGCTCCTGTTCGCGCAGCTGGGCGCGCAGACCCTCTGCCTCCTGCGCAGACTGAGCCTTTGCAGCGGAGAATTTCTCCTGCACCTTCGCCTGATAGTCGGCAAGCGTGCGCTCGGCTTCGCTGCGAGCCGCAGCGAGCTCGCGCTGCGACTCGGCGGCCGCAGCGGCGAGCGCCATCTCCTGGGCCTTGTCTGCCGCGGAGAGCTTCGCCTGCAGCTCGGCAATCTGGGCGTCGCGGGCGAACAGATCGTTTTGAGCAGCATTGCGCACCGCGGCCTCGGCGAGCTTGGCCTCGTCATCCTTGCGACCCAGCTGCGCACGTAAGCTATCAATCTCGCGCTGGAGCTCAGCATTCTCCTTTTGAGCATCGGCACGGGCCTCAACAGCCGCACGCTGACTTGCGCTCTCACGCTCTGCGGCAGCACCCTCGAGCTTGGCACGCAGCTCGGCAAGCTCGGCGTCGCGCTTGGCAACTTC
>CAKUFW010000161.1 GCA_934650975.1 uncultured Collinsella sp.
AGCCCGGCATGGCGCTCGAGCTGGCGCAGGGTGCACATGGCACCGATGCGAAACTCGGTCTCGGTCTCCTCGATCTGATCGAGTCCGCAGGCCGAAAGGTCAATCGCCGTCGCCACGCGACGCGAACCCAGGCGCATCCAGATGCCGCCGCCCACAATCTTGTTGTTGCGGTTTTTCTGCAAGAGCTCATAGGCTTCGGCCGCGTTTCCAACACGGACGTAGGTACCGAACTTGAGCACGTTCTCCCCCATCTCTTCACTTGTCCAGTACTTTTAAGTGTACCAAACGAGGGGCCGCACGCCATTGCAGGACAAAATCCACCCACCCATCCATAACTTGCGGTGAAATACGGACTGTTTGGCGGGTTCAGAGCGCCAAACAGTCCGTATTTCACCGCAAGTTATGGGGAGGCCTTCGGGAAAGGAAAGGCTCCCAGCCGCGATAGCTGGAAGCCTTTTCGAATGCTATGTCAGGCAGGGTTTAGCAGACGCCCTGGGCGAGCATGGCGTCGGCGACCTTCAGGAAGCCGGCGATGTTGGCGCCCATGACGAAGTTGCCCTCCTCGCCGTACTCCTTGGCGGTGTCGTCCACGTTGTGGAACATGCCGCGCATGAGCTGCTCGAGCTTGCCGTCGACCTCCTCGAAGGTCCAGGACAGATGCTCGGCGTTCTGGCTCATCTCGAGGCCGGACACGAGCACGCCGCCGGCGTTGGCAGCCTTACCGGGCATGAAGGCGACGCCGTTCTCCTGGAAGTAGGTCGTGGCCTCGATGGTCGTGGGCATGTTCGCGCCCTCGCCGACCACCTTGCAGCCGTTGGCGACGAGCGCCTGGGCGTCCTCGAGCAGCAGCGTGTTCTCGCGAGCGCAGGGCAGCGCGATGTCGCAGGGAAGCTGCCACACGCCGCGGCCGTCGCCCTCGTGCCACACGGCGTTGGGCTTCTCGTCGACGTACATAGCGAGCGTGACGCCCTTGTCGTGACCGGAGCGCTTCTGGTTGTAGACGTGCTCGAGCACGGTGTAGTCGATGCCGTCGGGATCCTCGACCCAGCCGTGGGTGTCGGAGCAGGCCAGCACCTTGCCGCCGAGCTGGGCGACCTTCTGGACAGCGTAGATGGCGACGTTACCGGAGCCGTGAACGACGACGTTCTTGCCCTCGAAGGAATCGCCGCGGCTCTTGAGGTACTCGTCCACAAAGTAGACCAGGCCGTAGCCGGTGGCCTCGGTACGGGCGAGCGAGCCGCCAAAGGAGAGGCCCTTGCCGGTGAGGACGCCGGTCCACTCGTTGGTCAGGCGCTTGTACTGACCGAACATGTAGGCAACCTCGCGGCCGCCAACGCCCAAGTCGCCGGCGGGAACGTCGGTGTTGGGGCCGATGTGGCGATAGAGCTCGGTCATGAAGGACTGGCAGAAGTGCATGATCTCGTTGTTGGACTTGCCCTTGGGGTCAAAGTCGGAACCGCCCTTGCCGCCGCCCATGGGAAGGGTGGTCAGGCTGTTCTTGAGGATCTGCTCCAGGCCCAGGAACTTGAGCATGCCCAGGGTGACCGTCGGGTTAAAGCGCAGGCCGCCCTTGTAGGGTCCAATGGCAGAGTTGAACTCGACGCGGTAGCCGCGGTTGACCTGGACCTTGCCCTGGTCGTCAACCCAGGGAACACGGAACATAACGATGCGCTCGGGCTCGACGAGGCGCTCCAGCAGGGCGGCCTCCTCGTACTCGGGGTGGGCGTCGAGCGCCGGCTGGATGGTGCCGAGGATCTCGGTCGCGGCCTGAATGAACTCAGGCTGCTCGGGATAGCGGGCCTTGAGCTCGTCGAGAACTTTCTGCGTGTAGCTCATGCTTCCTCCAATTGATGGA
>CAKUFW010000162.1 GCA_934650975.1 uncultured Collinsella sp.
TGGTTTTTGCCTGGCAGCTGATGGATGCGGATCCGCTCGGTGAGTGCGACCTGTCCGATGCGACGGTGGTGCTCGACGAGGTCTGCCGCGCGGGCGATGCCGCACGAACTCGCTCGCTTATGCGACGTGCCGGGCGCATCGTCTGTCGCAATCTGGGACAGGTGGCGATTGCCCGGGAGCTGGGCGTGCACTTTGACGTGGCGGCGCCGGTGTTCTGCGCGAATCGGGCCACGCTTGCTTGGCTGCGGGGTCTTGGGGCGCGGCACGTGTTTTTGCCTGCCGAGCTTACCGCCAACAACGCGGAGCGCTTTGTCGAGCTTGTCGCTTGCCCCGGTGTCTTGGGGCCTGTTGATGCCGAGCGCCCCGAGCTCATGGTGTGCGAGCACTGCCTGCTGACCGCCGAGGGATCCTGTGCCACCGATGCTGCGACGGAGCAGGTTTATTGCCGTGAATGCTCGCGTCGCCGGCAGGAGCGCTATTTGGTCGAACGTGACGGCACGCGCCTGCCGGTCGTTGTCGACGCATGCGGCAGGACGAGGATTTTCCTGTCGTAGGTGTTCGGTCGCGCCGTTTTGTTATCATATGAGAGTTTATGGACTTCCAGCACCGCCGTATCCGGCGAGGGTGCTATAGCAAAAGGAGGATACCCAATGCTGTCTGTCGACGAGCAAATGCGTATCATCACCTCGGGCGCTGCCAAGATCGTCCCCGAGGCCGACCTTCGCAAGAAGCTTGAGAAGGGCGAGCCCCTCAACATCAAGCTCGGCGTCGATCCCACCAGCCCCGATCTTCACCTGGGCCATGCCGTGCCGCTTCGCAAGATGCGTCAGTTCCAGGACCTGGGCCACAACGTCACCCTCATCATCGGCAACGGCACCGCGCTGATCGGCGACCCGTCGGGCAAGAACTCCACGCGTCCGCAGCTTTCGCAGGAGCAGATCGAGGCCAACGCCGAGACCTACGTGAGCCAGGCCATGAAGATCCTGGATCCCGAGAAGACCACCATCGTGCACAACGGCGACTGGATTCTGTCGATGGACCTGGCCGGCCTGCTGCAGGTGTGCTCCAAGTTCACTGTCGCCCGCATCCTTGAGCGTGATGACTTTACCAAGCGCTACCAGTCCCAGACGCCGATCGCCCTGCACGAGTTCCTGTACCCCGTGATGCAGGCCTTCGACTCCGTGCAGATCAAGGCCGACGTGGAGATGGGCGGCACCGACCAGCTCTTCAACCTGCTCGCCGGCCGCGAGCTCATGGAGAAGATGGGCATGGAGCCGCAGGTCGCGCTCACTATGCCGCTTCTCGAGGGCACCGATGGCGTGCGCAAGATGTCCAAGTCCTACGGCAACTACATCGGTCTGACCGACGCTCCCAAGGATATGTTCGGCAAGACCATGTCCATTCCCGACGAGATGATCGGCAAGTACTATCGTCTGGCGAGCTCGCTCACCCCGGCTGAGGTCGACAAGATCGACGCTGCCCTGGCCGACGGCTCTGCCGACCCCTATGAGCTCAAGCGCGCCCTGGGCCGCGACCTGTGCGATACCTATCACGGTGCCGGCGCCGGTGACGAGGCTCAGGCCGAGTTCGACCGCGTGTTCAAGGAAGGCCAGCTTGCCGACTTCCCCGAGAAGCACGTTGAGCTGACCGTCAACGACGAGGGCCAGATCTACCTTGCGGGCCTGCTCAAGGACCTGGGTCTTTCGGCCAGCGCCGGCCAGGCCCGTCGCGACATCGACGGCGGCGGCGTCAAGATCAACGGCGAGGCCGTGGCTCCCAAGAGCTACAACAT
>CAKUFW010000163.1 GCA_934650975.1 uncultured Collinsella sp.
AGCTCACGCACGAGCTGGCGGAACTGGTTGGTGCCGGTGTTCTTGTCGCGCAGAATCGATAGCTTGTGCTGGACGAGCGGATGGTCGACAAGCGTCACACGGGACGTATCGTAGGTGACGGTCATGGGTCTTGCCCCTTTCGTTGCGGCCGGAAGACGGCCTTGCTGACACGGCGCATGGCGATGTTGTTGCCGCGCGCCGTGCATAAGTTTAGCGGTTTGTTGTATCGAGCGGCTCGTCGCAGCCCTACTGCGCGGTGCTGAGCGAGCGCTTGACGGCATCATGCCAGCCCGCCAGGTTTTGTTCGCGGCGCTCGGCGGGCATATGGGGAAGGAAGGTCTTAACGATCTGGGCGTTTTGCTCCAGCTCCTCCAAATCCTCCCAATAGCCGACGGCAAGGCCGGCCAAGTACGCGGCACCGATTGCCGTGGTCTCCACCGTCTCGCACTGCAGCACGGGAATATCCAGCAGGTCGGCTTGGAACTGCATGATGAACTCGTTGCGCGAGGCACCGCCATCGACGGACAGGCGCTCAATCGAAAGCCCCACGTCTTGCTCCATGGCACGCAATACGTCGTAGCTCTGGTAGGCCATGGACTCGCAGGCCGCGCGCACGATGGTCGCGCGGCTCGAGGCGCCGGTCAGGCCGCACACGATACCGCGGGCGCGCGGGTCCCACCAGGGAGCACCCAAGCCCGCAAAGGCGGGAACGAAGTAGCAGCCCTCATTGTCGTTGATCGAAGCGGCAAGCTGCGCCGACTCGCTCACGCTGGAGATAATGCCCATGTTGTTGCGCAGCCAGTTCATGGTTGAGCCGGCGGCAAAGATGGAGCCCTCGAGCGCATAGCTGACCTTGCCGTCCGCGGCGATACCGATCGTGGAGACCAGGCCGTTCTTGGATTCGACAATCTCGTCGCCGGTGTTCATGAGCATAAAGCAGCCCGTGCCATAGGTGTTTTTGGTCTGGCCGGGATGGAAGCAGCAGTGGCCGAACAGCGATGCCTGCTGGTCGCCCGCCACGCCCATGATGGGCGGCATGTTGGTCATGATGTCGCTCGCGACGCGGCCGTAGTCGCCCGAACTCCAGCGAACCTCGGGCATCATGGAACGCGGAACGTCGAAGAGCGCCAGCAGGTCGTCATCCCAATCGAGCGTATGGATATTAAAGAGTGCGGTACGGCTGGCGTTGGTGTAGTCGGTGGCAAAGACCTGGCCGCCGGTGAGGTTGTAGATGAGCCAGGTGTCGATGGTGCCAAACATGAGGTCGCCCGCCGCCGCGCTCTCGCGCGCGCCGTCGACGTTGTCGAGAATCCACTGCACCTTGGAGGCCGAGAAATACGGATCGAGCGTGAGCCCCGTGCGGGAGCGCACCAGCTCTTCTGCGCCCTGCTCAACCAACGCGTCGATTGCCGGCGCGGTGCGGCGGCACTGCCATACGATGGCGTTATAGATGGGTTGGCCACTTACGCGGTCCCACACCACCGTGGTCTCGCGCTGGTTGGAGATGCCGATGGCGGCGATGCGGTCGGAATGGATGCCACTCTTAAACTGGACCTCCATCATGACCGCGATCTGGCTGGCGAGGACCGCCATGGGGTCCTGCTCTACCCAACCGGGGCGCGGAAAACTGGTTTTGACGCTGCGGCGCGCCTGGGCAACGATGCAACCGTACTCGTCAACGATGGTCGCGAGTACCGAGGTGGTGCCGCAGTCGAGCGCCATGATGTAGGAACCGCCAAAGCCAAACGAGGCATCTTCCATGCCCAGGCTGCCTAGATTCAA
>CAKUFW010000164.1 GCA_934650975.1 uncultured Collinsella sp.
TCGAGCCACTTGGCAATCTGATCGATGCGGTCGCTGCGGATGCCGTCGGAATCGAGGATCAGCAGGTCAAAGTCGTGCGCCGCAGTCGGCGAATCGGGAGTGGCCAGGCTCACCTCGACACCCAGGGTGGTCGTCAAGCTGCGGGCAAACTCGTGGAAGCGCGTCGTGCGCGCCATGAACAGGGCACTCTTTTCGGACATATCGGCCTCCAAAGAAATGAGCTCAATCGTACTGGAACAAACCAGCGTGATTAGGAGTTCGCCAGGTAGTGCTTGATCTCCCACTGGGTGATCGTGGACTCAAACTTATGCCACTCGTCGCGCTTCTTTTTGAGGAAGAAGCTGTGGATGTGCTCGCCGAGGGCATCCTTCATAAACTGCGAGTCCTCAAACACGTCGAGCGCCTCTTTGAGCGAGCGCGGCAGCGGTGCGTAGCCGGCCTCGAGCATCTGGCGGTCGGTGAGCTTGAGCGTCTCGGCCGTGGCCTCAGGCGGGAGCTCCAGCTTGCGCTCAATGCCGTCGAGACCAGCCGCCAACGTAACGGTGTTGACCAGGTACGGGTTGGCCATGGGGTCGGGGCTGCGTAGCTCGATGCGCGTGGACAACTGCTTGCCGGGCTTGTAGACCGGGATGCGGACCATGCTCGCGCGGTTGCGCAGGCCCCACGTGGCGTACTGAGGCACGGAGTCGCCGCCGGTGGTGATGCGCTTGTACGAGTTGACGGTGGGGTTGGTGATGGCGCTGATCTCGCGCGCGTGCGCCAGAATGCCGGCCATGTAGTGCTTGGCGACGTCGGAGAGATGGTACTTCTCGTCGTCCTCGCCCCAAAACACGTTGTTGCCGTCGTGGTCGAATAGCGACTGGCACAGGAACATAGCGCTGCCGTCCTCGCCCGCCAACGGCTTGGGCATAAAGGAGGCGTGGCAACCGCTCTCGTAGGCCTGCTGCTTAATGATGAGCTTGGCCGTGGTGATGGCGTCGGACATGCTCAGGGCCTCGGCGTGACGCAGGCTCATGCCGTGCTGCGAGCGGCCAGCGGCGTGGAAGGTGTACTCCACGGGCACGGACATCTTCTCGAGCGTAAGGACCGTGTTGCGACGCAGGTCGCGGGCGGCGTCGCTCACCGAAAGGTCAAAGTAGCCCACGTTGTCGAGCGGCTCGGGCGTGTGCTCGTCGGGGAAGTAGTAATACTCCAGCTCGGCGCCCACGTTGAGCAGGTAGCCGGCCTTTTCGGCCTTGTGGAACATACGGCGCAGGGCATCGCGCGGGTCGCCGGCGAAAGGCTTGCGATCGGGAGTGCACACGTCGCAGAACACGCGGGCGACGCCGTTGTGGCTCGGGCGCCACGGCAGGATCTGGAAGGTCGAGGCATCGGGGAACGCGAGCATGTCGGCTTCCTCGGGCGTGGCAAAGCCCTCGATGGCCGAGCCGTCAAAGCCAATGCCCTCCTCAAAAGCGACCTCGAGGTCCTCGGGGCTGATGGCAAAGTTCTTGAGGCGACCGAGAATGTCGACAAACCACAGACGCACAAAGCGGATGTCACGCTGCTCTACAGAGCGGAGTACGTAATCGATGTTCTGCTGGTTCATGTCGCTCCCCTTTCTTTCGGGCGGGTTTCGACTGTTCTATATCGCAGATACTATCGCAGAAAAATGTTTCCGCAGGGTTAAAGCGTGTCAGGCG
>CAKUFW010000165.1 GCA_934650975.1 uncultured Collinsella sp.
TACACATATACTTCACGCATGGCACACTTTGACTTAATAAAGTGTATTTACGTGCTTAAACGTCTTTTCAATCCAAAAATCGAATGGAACGAATATTTGATAAACCACCCTCAAATTGCATATTTCCAATAAAGCTATGAATAGAATTAGTGATTCACACCGCGTCTCAACCATTTTCATTTTTATTCAGAAAAAAGTTTGTCCTATTCATTTCTAGTAAACAAAAAACCGTTTACCAGACGCTTGATACCGTTCACCGGAAGCTCAGTATAAAGCCCAGCGGATACCGGCTCGCTGTACGGTCCCATTTGTAACAACTTGACTTCTCGGTATAGAAAAACAGGCCCGCTCCCCTCGTGGGGAACGGGCCTGTTTTCGATAATCGTAGGCAGTTATGAACGGCTTTCGAGGACCGTCGGGATCCTAGCGATCGAACTCCGCCAGGGCCTCGCCCAAAAGCCTTAAGCCCTCGCGAAGAACGTCCTCGCTCGCGCAGTAGCCCAGACGTGCCCCGCAGGGAAGCTCAAAGCGGCTGCCAGGCACCAGCAGCACTCCCCTCTCGGCCAGCAGGCGCTTGCAGAACTCCTCGTCGTCCTCGGGGATATCCAGCTGGATAAACGAGGTGGACACGCCCTGTGGGGCCGTCCAGGAGACGCGGTGCTGTGTATCGATCCACGCTTGCGCGATATCGCGGTTGCCAAACACGATCTTGCGATTGCGCTCGAGGATCTTGTCCTTGTGCTCGAGCACGTAGGTCGCCAGGGCGTCGTTGAACACGCCACCGCAGATCATGGTGTAATCGCGATAGGTGCGGATGCGGTTCGATACCTCTTCGTCCGCAACGACCCAGCCCACACGGGCCGCAGGCGTCGAATAGGTCTTGGACACCGAGTTGGTGACGATGGCCTTCTCGTACACGTCGGCCATCGACATGAAGGACTCGGTGTTCTCGAGCGGTAGGTACACCTCGTCGCACAGCACGTAGGCGCCCACCGAGCGGGCGATCTCGGCAATCTGGCCGAGCGTATCGGCATCGAGCACCGTACCGATGGGGTTCGATGCGTTGTTGATGCAGATGAGCTTGGTGTTGGGACGCACCAGGCGCTTGAGCTCCTCGATATCGGGCTTCCAGCCGAGCTCCTCGCGAAGCTCCCAGTACTCGACCTCGGCGCCCAACGTACGCGGAATCTCGTAGAGCGGCGCATAGGTGGGCCACTCGGCGATGACATGGTCGCCGGGCTCGACCACCGCCATGATGGCGTTGAGGTTCGCGCCCGTGCAGCCGTTGGTCTGCAGAATATGATCGGGATTGACCTCGCGACGATAGAGTTTGGCGACCTCGGCCTTAAAGTCGGGCGAACCCTCGATCCAGCCGTAGTTCATCTTCTCGCGGTCCAGGCGCTCGTAGAACGTGGCGCCGTCCTGCTCGTCGAGCGCGCGCAGCTCGCCCATGGTGAGCGACGAGATCGTCGACTGGGCGATATCCCACGTAGCGCTCTTCTCCCAAACATTGAGCCACTCCTCAACGCCGATCGTCTTGATATCCATGGCTAAGCTCCTTACAAAAGCAGTCATCCAATCGTGTTGACGTTCCTCATACAAGTTTGGGGCGGTGCGAAAACCCGCACCGCCCCAATGGGAGACATCTAATGGCAGCTAGATGTATGTATTAAGACC
>CAKUFW010000166.1 GCA_934650975.1 uncultured Collinsella sp.
ACCACGACCTGACGGCTCACGCCCACCTCGCGGGCAAGCGCACTGCCCGAAACGGGATCTTTGGCTCCCTCGAGCACGGCCATGATGGAACGGCGACGCTCGCGGGCATTCATTATTTACCGTCCAGCAGACGCAGGTGCTTAAGCGAAAGGTCGAGGATCGGCGCAGAGTGCGTCAGGGCACCCGAGCTAATAAAGTCGACGCCCAGGTCGGCCAGGGCGCGAATGTTGTCGGCGTCCACGTTGCCCGAGCACTCGGTCTTGGCGCGACCGTCGATGAGCTCAATCGCGGCAGCCATATCGTCGTGCGTCATGTTGTCGAACATGATGATATCGGCACCGGCCTCAACGGCCTCGCGCACCATATCCAGGTTCTCGCACTCGATCTCGACCGTCGTGGTAAACGATGCATGGGCGCGCGCCATCTCGATTGCGCGCGCCACGCCACCGGCAGCGTCGATGTGGTTGTCCTTGAGCATGACAGCCGTCGACAGGTTGTAGCGGTGGTTGCTGCCGCCGCCGATCTCGACTGCCGCCTTCTCGAAGACGCGCATGCCCGGCGTGGTCTTGCGCGTGTCGACGAGCACGGTCTTGGTGCCCTCGAGCGCCGCGGCCATCTGGTGCGTATAGGTGGCGATGCCGCTCATGCGCTGCAGGTAGTTAAGCGCCACGCGCTCGCCCGAAAGCAGTACGCGCGCGTCGCCGCGCACCTGGCCCACATGGTCGCCGGCGTGCACCTCGTCGCCATCCGCGACGTCGAACAGCACCGAGCTCTGCGAATCCAGCAGCTCAAAGGTACGGGCGAATACGTCCAGGCCGGCGATGATGCCGTCGGCCTTGGCGATGAGCTCAACGGTGGCGGGGCGCGCCGTGGGGCACACGCTCGCCGTGCTCACGTCCTCAAAGGTGATGTCCTCGCGCAGGGCCTGCAAAATCAGATCATCGACGACGAGCTTCATGGTAATGGGATTCATGGTCTACTCCTCCACGGCCTGCGTGCCGGCGGCACGGGCCAAATCATCGATTGCAAGGGTATCGGCGCTCAGGGCGCGGTGACGTCCGTCGAGCGCGGGCTCGCCGGCCTGCTCCACGGCCAGCGACTCGCCGGTACGCATGTACCAAGCGGCACGGCGACCCCAGACGAGAGACTCGAGCAAGCTGTTAGAAGCCAGGCGGTTCTTGCCGTGTACGCCGTTGCAGGCCGTCTCGCCGGCAGCGTAGAGCTCGGGCATCGAGGTGCGGCCGTCCTTGTCGACCCACACGCCGCCCATAAAGTAGTGCTGCGTGGGCGTGACGGGGATGGGCTCGTCCAAGATGTCGCGGCCGTCCTCCAGGCAACGCGCGCGGATGTTGGCAAAGTGTCCAGTCACCACATCGCGCTCGACGGGAGCAAAGCTCAGCCACTCGTGCTCGGTGCCATCTTGCTTCATCTGCTCGCGGATGGCGGCGGCGACCACGTCGCGCGGCTGCAGCTCGTCGGTAAAGCGCTCGCCGGCGGCGTTGAGCAGGATTGCGCCCTCGCCGCGGCAGCTCTCGCTGATCAGGAAGGTGCGGCCCGGCTGCGGCGAGAACAGGCCCGTAGGGTGAATCTGCACGTAGTCCAGGTGCTCCATCGTAATGCCGTGCTCCTG
>CAKUFW010000167.1 GCA_934650975.1 uncultured Collinsella sp.
ACCGAGACGCCCGAGACGATTGAGCTGCGTATGGCAAACGCCGCCGATGAACTTGCCCTTGCCGACCGCTACGACGACGTCGTGGTGAATGACGATCTCGACCGCGCGACCGATGAGCTCGTTCGCGTTCTCGATATGCATGAAAGGATCTGAGGTCCGTGTCCGTTGTAAAGCCTTGCATTGACGATCTTCTGGAGAAGACCGATCACAACCGCTTCCTGCTCGCTTCGCTTGCCTCCAAGCGCGCCTGCGACATCAATAGCATGCTGCGCGGCCAGCACAACCGCGTGCTTGCCGTTCAGGATGTCGATGACATTACCATCGGCCTTTCTGGTGCCGATACCATCTCGATGGCTATGGACGAGATCGTCGACGGCGATATCTCCTACGATGAGGCCCGTTACGAGAAGGCGCTCGGCCACAAGGTTGCTGAAGCCTAAATGGCAGCTCGCGTCTGCCTGGTCCACTATCACGAGGTTGGACTGAAGGGCAAGAACCGCGCACATTTTGAGCATATCCTCATGGATAACATCAAGGCGGCTTTGGCCGCCTTTTCCGTGAATGCCGTGTCTCGAATTTCCGGTTATATCCTCGTGACCTTTAACGAGCATCAGGCCGATGAGGCGGCGCGTGTCATTCGTACCGTTCCCGGCGTTGCCCGTGTGTCCCTGGCATATCACACGAACCGCGACCCGCAGGAGTACTGCGCCGCCGCCGTGAAGGCGCTGCGCGAATTTGGTCCCTTCGAGTCGTTTAAGGTGCATGCCAAGCGCTCGAACACCGACTATGAGCTCACCTCCATCGATATCAATCGTCAGGTGGGTGAGGTTCTGTGTGAGGCGTTTCCCGACAAAAAGGTCCAGATGCACGACCCCGATGCGATGGTGCACGTGCTGGTGGTTCAGGGTAGCGTCTACGTGTACGCGCGCTCCGAGCGCGGCGTGGGCGGTCTGCCGGTGGGTTCTGCCGGCAAGGTCGTGACGCTGCTGTCGTCGGGTATCGACTCGCCGGTGGCGACCTGGATGCTCGCGCGTCGCGGCGCGGTGTGCGTGCCGGTACATTTCTCCGGTCGTCCGCAGACGCCCGATACGAGCGAATATCTGGTGCAGGACATCATTCGTGCCCTTGAGCCGGGTGTCCAGATTGGACGCCTGTATGTGGTGCCGTTTGGTGATTGCCAGCGTGAGATTTCGGTCACCTGCCCCAGCAACCTGCGCGTGATCATGTATCGCCGCATTATGTATTCGGTTGCCGAGCGCATCGCGCATATCGAGGGCGCCAAGGCTATTGTGACGGGCGAGTCGCTCGGGCAGGTTGCCTCGCAGACGCTCGAGAACATCATGGCCGTCAACGAGGCCGTGAAGATTCCCGTATTCCGCCCGCTGATCGGTTCGGACAAACAGGAGATCATTGCGCGTGCCGAGGAGATCGGTACGTTCGACATCTCGACTGAAGCCGCGCCTGACTGCTGCACGCTCTTTATGCCGCGCCGTCCCGAGACGCACGCCAAACTCGATGCCGTGCACGAGGCCTGGGAGCTGTTCGACCATGAGGAGATGATCGAGCGCCTGCTTAAGCAGACCGAGTACATCGACTT
>CAKUFW010000168.1 GCA_934650975.1 uncultured Collinsella sp.
CAGAAGATTTCGCAGGAGCCCGTGTCGCTCGAGACCCCCATCGGCGAGGAAGAGGATTCCCAGCTGGGCGACTTCATCGAGGACTCCCAGGCTATCGTTCCGCCCGATGCCGCCAGCTTCTCCATGCTGCAGGAGCAGCTCACCCAGGTGCTCGACTCGCTTGCCGATCGCGAGCGCAAGGTTATCGAGCTCCGCTTTGGCCTTGTCGACGGACATCCCCGTACGCTTGAGGAAGTCGGTCGCGAGTTTGGCGTCACGCGCGAGCGTATTCGCCAGATCGAGTCCAAGACCCTGGCCAAGCTCCGCCATCCGAGCCGCTCTAGCAAGTTGAAGGACTACATCGAGTCTTAGTTGTTACGCGGTTTTACCAAACCGCGTAACGGCTCGACGCTGCGCGCCGCCCAGAGCGACAATTTGTCATTCAAAAGGCAAGGCATGACCAGAAGGTCTATGCCTTGCCTTTTTCATGCCAACTTGTTCGCTCTGGGCGTCGCTCGCTGGCATTGCCAAAACATCGGCGTTTCCGGCACTTGGGCGGCACTTGGGGACGTTCCTTTTGTGCCGGCACCTGGGGACACTCCTGCGATCGGAAAATTTCTTAAAAAAGTTCTTGCCCTACGCTGATTCGTCCGTATAATAAACTTCGTTGCTTGAGAGCACGCACCTATTCCTCGGTAGCTCAATGGTAGAGCACGCGGCTGTTAACCGCGCTGTTGTAGGTTCGAGTCCTACCCGGGGAGCCAGAATTTCTCAGCCCATTCCGCTGGGCTTTTAAATTCCTCGGTAGCTCAATGGTAGAGCACGCGGCTGTTAACCGCGCTGTTGTAGGTTCGAGTCCTACCCGGGGAGCCAGGTTGTAAAACCCGTCGCTTATGCGGCGGGTTTTTTCATGCCGCGATCGCTTGTCATGAACGTTACCGTATCAACATTTCGTGTCGAGGATGTAATCGCGAACCCCATCACCTCAACATGGCGCTGTCGTTGTAGAATATTCGAATGATTGCTCCCACGACATGGTGCCGCGTGCACCAGAAAAGGAGATTCTTGTGTCTGAGACCATTAACGGCAGCCTGAGCGTCTCGAACGACGTAATTGCCGATATTGCCGGTTATGCCGCGATGACGTGCTACGGCGTCGTCGGTATGGCCGAGCAGCTCCAGGGCGCCGAGAGCGTGCGCCTGCTTGCCGGCCAGCGCCTCCGCAAGGGCGTGCTTGTCTCCGCCGACGAGAACGGCCTCACGGTCGACCTTCACGTCGTGCTCGAGAACGGCGTCAACATGAAGTCCGTCTGCCACAATCTTTCGAGCTCCGTTGCCTTCACCCTGCAGGAGATCGCCCAGATCGATCCCGCCAGCCTTAAGATCGGCATTCACATTGACGCGCTCAAGAGCCGTCTGAACTAGCATCCGAACACGGAGATTTCACCACTCATGATTGCAAAGACCATTCGCACCTGTTTTCCGATCGCTGCGGCTGCCGTTTCCGACAAGGCCGAGGAGATCAACAAGCTCAACGTCTTCCCCGTACCCGACGGCGA
>CAKUFW010000169.1 GCA_934650975.1 uncultured Collinsella sp.
GCATCCTTCATCTTGATGATGTGGCCCACACCAGCGCCAGTCGGCAGCGTGTCGGCAGCCATGGCCTCCTCGGACATGACCCAAGCGCTGATCTCCTCCTCGACGGCGTCGGGAAGCTTCATGCCCTTACGGCTAAAGAACTTGATGCCGTTGAACTCCGGCGGATTGTGCGAAGCGGAAATGACGATGCCGCCATCGAGCTCATTCTGAACGGTGAGCAGCGCCACAGCCGGCGTAGGGATAACGCCGCAGCAGTGCGGACGGCCGCCCTCGGCCATAATGCCGGCGGTCAGAGCGCTCTCGAGCATGGTGCCCGAAAGGCGTGTGTCGCGACCGATACAGATGTCCGGGCCAAGGAACTTGGTCGCCGCGCGGCCCAGGCGAAATGCGAGGTCGCACGAGAGGTCGGCGTTGGCGACGCCACGGACGCCGTCGGTACCGAAGATGTTCTGGGGCATAGGATCGCTCCTTCCCAAGTGGGCAAAACGCAGCCGCCCACCCTAGTCGAAAAAGAAAAGCGGGACCCGCCGAGCAATCGGCAGGCCCCGCTTGTACATTGTATCTCGTAAGGAGATAAAACCTTAGCGCTTGGAGAACTGGGGAGCGCGGCGGGCCTTCTTGAGGCCGTACTTCTTGCGCTCGACCACGCGAGCATCGCGCGTAAGGAAACCGGCCTTCTTGAGGTCAGCACGGTAATCGCCAGCGTTCAGAAGAGCGCGAGCGATGCCCAGGCGCAGAGCGCCGGACTGACCGGAGATGCCGCCGCCATCGCACAGAGCGATAACGTCGAACTGACCGGCGGTGTCGGTCACCTTGAAGGGAGCAAGGGCGTTCTCAACGAGCTGATGACGGCCGAAATACTGCTCGGCGTCACGCTTGTTGACAGTCACCTTGCCGGTGCCGGGGACGAGACGGACGCGGGCGACGGCGTTCTTACGACGGCCGGTACCCTGGTAGACAACGGTGTTCTCAGCCATCTTTAAGCCTCCAGCTCAATCTTCGTGGGGTTCTGGGCAGCGTGCGGATGCTCGGCACCAGCGTAGACCTTAAGCTTGGTCATCTGGGCACGGCCGAGGGTGGTCTTGGGCAGCATGCCGCGAACGGCGCGCTCGATGACCTTCTCCGGGTGCTTCTCCATAGCCTGGCGGAAGCTCTCAGCCTTGAGGCCGCCGTTGTAGCCGCTGTGGCGATAATAGGTCTTCGTGTCGGCCTTGTTACCGGTAAGCTGGACCTTATCGGCATTGATGACGACAACGAAGTCGCCGCAGTCGCTGTTGGGCGTGAACTGGGGCTTGTTCTTACCGCGCAGGATCATTGCGATCTGGGTGGCAAGACGGCCCAGGACAGCACCATCGGCGTCGACGAGAACCCAGTTGCGCTGGACCTCGCCCTGCTTGGCGTAGTGAGTCGATTTCGAAATCACTTAGACTCCTCCATGTACAGTACGTGTTGTTACAGAGATTCACGGGGCTCTGCAAGTAACCCGTCCATATTACCCCGCTCGCCGCCCGAGTCAACAGGTATTTTG
>CAKUFW010000170.1 GCA_934650975.1 uncultured Collinsella sp.
CGCATTAGCCCCGAGCAGTGGGCCAACATCAATGAGGCCACGCAGACCTTGTCCAAGCTCGACATTTTGATCGACGACACGCCCGGCACCACGGTGACCGAGATCCGCGCCAAGAGCCGCCGTATGCTCCATAACAAGGAGAAGGCCATCATCATCCTGGACTACCTGCAGCTGGTGAGCCCTCCGCCGGGACGCCGCTCCGAGAGCCGTACCGTCGAGGTCTCGGAGATGTCGCGTGGACTGAAGATCATGGCCAAGGAGCTCAAGATCCCGCTGATCGCGCTCTCACAGCTTTCGCGTCAGGTCGAATCCCGTACCGGCAAGCGCCCGCAGCTGTCCGACCTGCGTGAATCGGGCTCCATCGAGCAAGACGCCGACATCGTTATGTTCTTGGACCGCTCCGCCGACGAGGCCGAGGCCTCGCGCGACGACCGACCCGACGAGGGCGTTACGCGTATCGTTGTGGCCAAGAACCGTTCGGGCCCGATCGGCGACGTCGACCTGATGTTCCTGCCGGCATCCACCAAGTTCTATGAGCTTGATGGGGCGCATACCGAGGAGTAGGACAGGCGCCCGTTGCACGGGTATACTGGGAATGTTTTGTGCTTCTGCGCGCTTGCGGTGCGCGGACAGTCCATGAATGTAAGGAGTAAACATGCCGTCAACCGTTTTGGTCGGTGCCCAGTGGGGCGATGAGGGCAAGGGTAAGATTTGCGACCTGGTCGCCGGCGACTTCGATGCCGTCGTGCGCTATTCGGGCGGCAACAACGCCGGCCACACCATCGTCGTCAACGGCAAGAAGTACGGCCTGCACCAGGTGCCCTCCGGCATCATGTATTCCGACCACGTGTCGGTGATCGGTAACGGCTGCGTCGTCAACCCCAAGGTTGTCCTTGAGGAGATCGATATGTTCGAGGCCGACGGCATCACCACCAAGAACCTCAAGATCAGTGGCAACGCGCATGTCATCATGCCGTACCACATCGATCTGGATGGTGCTTTTGAGCAGAAGCTCGGTAAGAAGAACATCGGCACCACCAAGCGCGGCATCGGCCCGTGCTACCAGGACAAGATGGCCCGCATTGGTCTGCGCATGCAGGACATGCTGGACGAGGAACTGTTCCGCGACAAGTTGGAGACCGCCCTCGCCCGCGTGAATCCCGAGCTCGAGCTCATCTATAACCTGCCCACCTACACCGTGGACCAGATCTGCGACGAGTACCTGCCCATGGCCGAGCGCCTGCGCCCCTACATCACCGAGACGAGCCTGCTGCTCAACAACATGATCGACGAGGGCAAGGACCTGCTGTTTGAGGGCGCCCAGGCGACGCTGCTCGATATCGACCACGGCACCTATCCGTATGTGACGTCCTCCAACTGCACCGCCGGCGGCGCCATCACCGGCTCTGGCGTCGGTATGAAGAACGTCGACCGCGTGCTGGGCGTCATGAAGGCCTACATCACCCGCGTCGGTTCGGGCCCCATGCCCACCGAGCTTTCCTA